>JAZSAX010000113.1:0-5095 GCA_045602065.1 Clostridia bacterium | reverse complement strand
AAAAAACTCTTGCGTTCGCTAAGAGTTCTTTATAAAAACATAATCATCACTCAAAGCTACTGCTTTGCCGGTTTTAGCACCTTGCCTTTTGGTAGGTTGCTGTGGAATTAACGAGCCGTTCTCTACTCCACTCTTGATAATCTATATTTAATTAGTTCATATTAAACAAGTTGTAATATAGCCACTTCTGCTCCATCACCTTTACGTGGTCCAGCTTTAACTATTCTTGTATATCCTCCAACTCTACCTTCGTATTTTGGAGCGATTTCGTTGAATAATTTTCCTATTACATCTGTGTCTTTTACTTTGTTTATTTTTGTCATCATTTTTCTTCTAGCATTTAGTCTTGATGGCATATCTTTTTGTCTCTTTTCAGTTGTTTCTTCTTTAACAACTTTTAAATATTCTTTACCATTTTTGCTTTTTGCTAGTTCTGTAACTTTGTTACCTTTAGAATCTAGTTTTGCTTTAACTACTTTTACTTCTACAGTTTCAAAGTTGTCTTTTTCTTTAATTGCTAATGCTATTAAGCTGTCAGCGATTGCTTTTACTTCTTTAGCTCTAGCTTCAGTTGTTTCAACTTTTCCGTGTAGTAATAAGTCTGTTGTTAAAGTTCTTAACATTGACATTCTTATATCAGTTGTTCTACCTAATTTTCTATTTGTAGCCACTTTGTTTCACCTCTTCTTTAAATTTTATTCGTCCTCTTCAGCGAAACTTAGTCCTAATGAATGTAATTTTGCAATTACTTCATCTAATGATTTTTTACCTAAGTTTCTAACTTTCATCATATCACTTTCAGATCTATTTGTTAAGTCTTCTACTGTAGCTATTCCTGCTCTCTTTAAGCAGTTGAATGAACGTACAGATAATTCTAACTCTTCGATTGATGTTTCTAAAACTTTTTCTTTTTTAGATTCTTCTTTTTCAATCATTACTTGTGTATTTCTTGTTGCTTCTGATAAATCTATGAATAGTTCTAGATGCCCTGTCATAACTTTTGCAGCTAAGCTTAATGCTTCATGAGCTTGTAAGCTTCCATCTGTCCATACTTCGATAATTAGTTTATCATAGTCAACCATTTGGCCTACTCTAGTGTTTTTTACTTGATAATTTACTTTCTTTACTGGTGTATAAATTGAATCTATTGGAAGCACAGATATGTCTTGGTTAGGTTTTTTATTTTTATCTGAAGGGGAATATCCTCTTCCCATATCTGCTGTCAATTCCATTATCAACTGTCCACCTTCTGATACAGTTGCTATATGTAAGTCTGGATTTAAGATTTCTACAGTTCCATCTGTTATGATATCTGCTGCAGTAACTTCTCCTTCACCTTTAAAGTTAATTCTCATAACTTTTTCTTCATTTTCAGTAAATTTTAGTCTAACATTTTTTAAGTTAACTATAATTTCTGGTACATCTTCTACAACATTTGGTATGCTTGAAAACTCATGTAAAACTCCTTCAATTTTAACACTTGTTAATGCACATCCTGTTAATGATGAAAGTAATATACGTCTTAGTGAATTTCCAATTGTTACACCATATCCTCTTTCTAATGGTTCGCATACAAATTTTGCATAATTATTTGTGTTATCAACCTCTAGACATTCAATATTTGGCTTTTCAAATTCTATCATTTCTACCTCCTAATATTTTAGAAACTATTTATTAGAGTAATGCTCTACTATTAAATGTTCTTCAATTGCAATATCAACATCTTCTCTAGACGCTAATCTCACTACTTTTCCGCTTAAAGTTTCATTATTTAGTTCTAACCATGCTGGTACTGGTCTTGCATTTTCAATGTTTGCTTTGATTGTTACATTGTCTTTTTTGTTTTCTCTAACTGTGATTACATCTCCAGCTTTTACTAAGTATGATGGAATATCAACTTTTTTTCCATTTACTTCGAATTGACCGTGGTTTACTAATTGTCTT
This sequence comes from Clostridia bacterium, assembly GCA_045602065.1. Lineage (GTDB taxonomy): Bacteria > Bacillota > Clostridia > TANB77 > CAG-508 > CAG-269. The sequence continues at coordinate 3,151 of JAZSAX010000113.1, read as the reverse complement.
GCTTGTGCTCTTGATGTTCCAAATCCTAATCTGTAAACTACATTGTCTAATCTGCTTTCTAATATTTGTAATAAGTTTTCACCTGTTACTCCTTTTTTATTAGATGCCATTTCGAAATATCCTCTAAATTGTTTTTCTCCAACTCCATAATATGATTTTGTTTTTTGTTTTTCTCTTAATTGAGTTCCGTATTCAGAAAGTTTTGCTCTTTTTTGTCCATGTTGTCCTGGAGCATAGTTTCTTCTAGCTATACTACATTTATCAGTGAAACATCTTGTACCTTTTAAGAACAATTTTTGACCTTCTCTACGGCAAATACGACATTGTTCGTCTGTATAACGTGCCATCTTTTATTTACACCTCTTTCATTAATTTACTTCTTTTTTTATACTCTTCTTCTTTTTGGTGGTCTACAACCATTGTGTGGGATTGGTGTTACGTCTTTAATACTGCTTAGTTCTAAACCTGCAGATTGAAGTGCTCTTATTGCTGCTTCTCTTCCTGCTCCTGGTCCTTTAACATATACTTCTACAGTTTTTAATCCGTGTTCCATTGCTGCTTTAGCTGCTGTTTCAGCAACTTCTCCAGCTGCGAATGGTGTGCTTTTTCTTGAACCTTTGAATCCTAGTCCTCCAGCACTTCCCCATGATATTGTATTACCATTTGTGTCTGTTATTGTAACTATTGTATTGTTAAAGCTAGAATGAATATGTGCTTCACCTTTTTCAATGTTTTTTCTATTTCTTCTAGCTACTGGTTTTTTCGCTACTTGTTTAGCCATTTTCTTAATTTCCCTCCTTAAATTAGAAGTTCGATGTTTTTTAACATCTTAACTTTTGCTATTTAGTTTTATACAGCTTTTTTAGATCTGCTTACTAATTTTCTTGGACCTTTTCTTGTACGAGCATTAGTTTTAGTTCTTTGTCCTCTTACTGGAAGACTTCTTCTATGTCTTAATCCTCTATAACATCCAATTTCTGTTAGTCTTTTTATATTAAGAGCTACTTCTCTTCTTAAATCACCTTCAACTTTGTATGATTCGTCAATAACTTTTCTTATGCTATTAACTTCTTCGTCTGTTAGGTCTTTTACTCTTGTATCTGGATTTACTCCAGCTTTTGCTAATATTTTGTTTGAGCTAGTTACTCCTATACCATAGATATATGTAAGTCCTATTTCTACTCTTTTTTCTTTAGGTAAGTCTACTCCTGCTATACGAGCCATGTTTTTTGCACCTCCAAATTTTTTTCTTTTAAATTTAGTGTTGTCCTATTTCCGCTTAAAGGTGAAATGCACTAGCTTTTGCTAGTCTTTAAGCTTCTCTCAGACATATATATAAACACAAATCTGATATGTAAACCTTTTGGTTTAACAGCCGCTACCTAATTTGTGTTATAAACTTTTTTAGGGATTACCCTTGTCTTTGTTTGTGTTTAGGGTTTTCGCAAATAACTCTAATTACACCTTTTCTTTTTATTACTTTGCATTTGTCGCAAATTGGTTTTACTGATGGTCTTACTTTCATTTAATTTCCCTCCTTTAATTGATTGATATATTTGGGTTAATTAATTGTTTACTTTCTATTTTGCTCTCCAAGTGATTCTTCCTCTTGTTAAATCATATGGTGATAATTCAACTTTAACTTTATCTCCTGGTAAAATTTTGATGTAGTTCATTCTTAATTTACCTGAAATATGTGCTAAAATTTGATGTCCATTTTCAAGTTCTACTTTGAAATTAGTATTTGGTAGTGTTTCAACTACTGTTCCTTCAACTTCTATAACATCTTCCTTTGCCAAGTTTTTTACCTCCTTCTTAAAGAGCTTTAAACTATAGAAAATTCTATAGTTTTTATTGCTTTTTGTGTTAATTTTTAGTCATAATTTCCCAGTTTTAGTATTAACTCATACATTATATAATAATTTTATAGAATTGTCAATACTTCTGGCTCATTTTCTGTAATTAAAATTGTATTTTCATAATGTGCTGCTAAGCTTCCATCTTCTGTTATAATCGTCCATCCATCATCTAGTTCTAATATATTTGGACCACCTTGAATAACCATCGGTTCTATCGCTAGAGTCATGCCCGGTTCAAGTCTTATTCCTCTTCCTGACTTTCCGTAATTTGGTATTTCTGGATCTTCATGCATATTTCTTCCGATTCCATGTCCTTGGAACTCTCGTACCACAGAATACCCTTGAGATTTTACATATTCACCAATTGCGTGTGAAACATCCCCTATTCTATTTCCTTTTTTTGCATACTTTATTCCTTCAAAAAATGCTTGTTTTGTAACTTCCACTAATCTTTTAGCATCTTTTGAAACATTTCCTACCATGTATGTTCTTGCTGCATCTCCATTAAATCCATTTTTTAATGCTACTAAGTCTACACTTACTATATCCCCATCTTTAATAATTTTTTTATTTGATGGAATTCCATGAATTATTTCGTCATTTACTGATATACATGTTGCAGCAGGATAAGGAGGTATTCCTTTAATCCCAGGATTATACCCCTTTTCTGCTGATATTGCGCCATATTTTATCATTGTTTCTTCAGCTATTCTATCTATATCTGCTGTTGTCATTCCTGGTTTTATTGTTTCTTCAATAGCTTTGTGCGTTAACGCTACTACTTTGCAAGCTTCTCTCATTAATTCAATTTCTTTTTTTGATTTTATTGTAACCATTTCTTACATTCCTTTTATATCTTTTACAATGTCATTTGCAACATCTTTTCCCATTCTGTTTATTGATAAGCTTACTGTTTCTGTTCTTAATACACCTTTATTTTCATAATAATTTACTAATGGGCTTGTTTTTTCTTCATATATTTCTAATCTTCTTCTTATTGCTTCTGGATCAGAATCATCTGCTCTTTGTTTTAGTGATGCACCACATTTATCACAAATTCCTTCTTTTACTGGTGGGTGTAATTTTGTGTTATATGTTGCTTTGCATTCTTGATTTGTACATACTCTTCTTGTTAACATTCTATCAATTATTTCTTCATATGGTGTTACTAAATTTATTACTAAATCTATTTTTTCACCTTTTTCAGCTAAAATTTCATCTAATTTTTCTGCTTGTTCTATTGTTCTTGGGAATCCATCTAATATAGCTCCGTTTTTAGCATCTTCCCATGT
>JAZSAX010000112.1:0-25407 GCA_045602065.1 Clostridia bacterium | reverse complement strand
AAGCAATCGGACAATTTGGAAAATTTTAAACAAAAGATAAGTAGAAATACTTATCTTATTTTATAGGAGGAAACTATGGCATTTACATACACAACTAGAAAAGATGGTAGACTAATGAAGAAAGTTACAGTTAATGGTAGACCTATCTATTTATATTCTAACGACCCTAAAGACTTAGAAAAACAATATATTGATGTTAAATTTAAATCTAATAATGGCATAACAATTGATAATAATACTGTTACATTTAAACAATATGCAGATAGATGGTTTGATAGAACTTGTTCAGCTAAAGAACTTGCAACTCAAGATGGCATAAGAAATAGATTAAAGCATTTATATAGATATATAGGAAATGTTAAATTGAAAAACTTAAAGCCTTATCATATTCAAGAAATTGTGACAGACTTAGTTAAATTAGGTTATACAGATTTAACAAAAAGAACTTTAGCTGAATGTAAAAGAGTCTTAAATGATGCAGTTGTCAATGATGTTATTTCTAAAAATGTCGCATTTGGTATCAAGGCTCCTAAATTTCCCAAAAATGAGAGAAAACCATTGACACAATTAGAAGATAAAAAAGTATTGAAATTAGCCCTTAATCATAAATATGGTCTATTTATTTTAGTGCTTAGATTTTGTGGACTAAGACCAGAAGAAGCAGTTGCTTTAGAAATTAATAAAATAGATGTAGAAAATAAAACACTGTTAATAAAAGATGCTGTTTCTCTTGCAAGAAATAAACCTATAAAAAAGGCTACAAAAAATTTAAAAAATAGAAAAATACCTATTCCCGATTTTCTGTTTGAAATATTAGAAAAAAGAATTGTATATTGTCGTGAAAATAAGATTAAATATGTTTTTACGAAAGAAACAGATAAATTTTCAATGTTAACAAAACAAGCTTTAAAAAGGCATTTAGAGAGTTTTTTAAATAGTTTGAATCGCGATATTCCTGAAGAAGAACAAATTCACTTCTCTTATTACAGGCTAAGACATTCATATTGTACGATGCTATATTATGCCGGAGTTGGTATAAAAAAGGCTCAAGAACTTATGGGACATTCTTCTGCAGATATGGTTTATGATATATATACTCATTTAGATGAAGAACGAGAAAATGCTGAAAAACTTATTAACAATTATGTAGATAATATGATAAAATAAGCAAAAAAAGTTGTCAAAAAAGTTGTCATTTCAAAACTTAAAAGCTCGTACCTATTGATACGAGCTAATTATATCGAATCAGATTACTCCCTTACCAAGGTGGCACTCTACCTACTGAGCTATAAGAGCATGCAATAGGAATTATAATATATATTTATTGTAAAATCAATACTTTAAAATATATTTTGCAAATTAAATGCATTCTTTTCTTGAATATGTTCAATCACAAACTTTCCTTCTTCTAGTGCTGCCATAGCAGAAGGAAAATCTTGAGTTTCAGTATAGCTTTTCATTAAAACAATTGCAGTATGGACTTTTTCAAGTTCATCATGTTCAATATAATAAGCCAATTTTTTCTGTTTTTCTTCCCATTGGCTATTTATATTTTTTATTTCGTTTTTTATTTGTTCCACTTCTCGTTTTGAAATATTTTCTTCTATCTTATCAAATATCCCTGTAATTTCATTGACTGTTTTTTCTGTAAAGTTCTGTGTAAAGAATTCTAATCCAACTATTCCTATTATAATAATTGCACATATTATTAATTCTTTTAACATTATTTTTCCTCCTTCTCTATAGGTTGGCAAAAAAATTGATTATCTCCATCTATTGTGACAATTAAAGCTTCTTCTGGTTTTATACCAAACTTTTCAGTTTGCTTTTGTAGCCATGTATAATTTTTTCCTATTTTCTTTAAATTTTCATATTCAACTTTTCCATCAACAACCAAATCATATGGAATTCCTTCATATTTAGCCTCTATATTTAAATCTCCTGGCGTTACTGTTTTTTTATTAGGTTTAGGAATTACTGTTACTTGTCCACTTGTTTCTAAAATTGCATATTCTACATCTCCTATGTTAAATATATTATTGTCTCTCAACCTTTCTTCAAGTTCATTTATTGTAAATCTCTCTCTTTTTAATATTTTTTGATCAATTTTACCTCTAAATATTAATAATGATGGTTTTCCACATATTATTTCTCTCGCTTTTCTACTTTTTATATTAATCATCGAAATAATTAAATGCATTACCAATAAGCCTAATATAGGCATTATTCCGTTTGTTATTGGAATTCCCGATTCTGTCATTGGTGTTGCCGCCAAATCTGCTATCATAATTGATATCGCTAGTTCAAATGGTTGTAATTGTCCAATCTCTCGCTTTCCCATTAATCTCATTACTATTAATACAACTATGTATAAAAATATTGCTCTAAAAAATGTTATTAACATGAATTTTCCTCCTAATTTTTGTTAATAGTACATTTTTATTTTTCGCATTTTTTAGTTAAATATACGATTTTTGTATAATTAATTTTTTGTTGTAAATAATATTCATATACCTTGAAAAATTTTAATTATTAAACAAATAAGGAGGTTTTTGATATGTCAAATAATACTCAAAGCAATACTACTACAGGTACTTCTACAGTTTGGCAAATTGTTGGTAGATTAGTTACAGCTGCTATAGTTTTAGCAATAACAGCTTTCTTTACACCTAATTTTACTATAAATAACATTTGGTCTCTAGCAATTGCTGCTGTCGTTTTAACTGTAATGGATTACTTAATAGTTAGATTTACAGGTCTACATGCAAGTCCATTCGGTAAAGGATTTGTTGGATTTGCTTTAGCTGCTATTACTTTATATTTTACACAATTTTTCGTTGCTGGTTATTCAATTTCTTGGATGGCTGCTATAATTGGTGCTTTAATTTATGGTGTAGTTGATTATTTTATACCTGGAACACAACAAATGTAGGTATCTCATAAGCAAAAAACGAAATATAACTATTTCATAGTAAAAACATATCACGGGTCTTCGCGTAGGTCTTTACTTTATTCAATAGTTATATTTCGTTTTTTGTTACTCTCTACCTGTGGTGGGTCTTCGTCGAGATTTTGAATCTATTTTTTGTCTACCACTTCATTCTGTTTCTTATATATAGAGTTTGCTGCTACTACTCCTCTTACTGATGAAAGCGGATATATATTGCTATTTCTACCAACTACAGTTCCTGGATTTAATACACTATTACATCCTACTTCAACATTATCTCCTATCATTGCTCCAAATTTTTTCAAACCTGTTTCAATAGTTTGTGTACCATTCTTTACAATTACAAGCTTTTTATCAGATTTCACATTTGATGTTATAGAACCAGCTCCCATATGAGCTTTATGCCCTAATATCGAATCACCTACATAATTATAATGCGGAACTTGAACATTGTTAAACAATATTACATTTTTTAATTCCGTTGAGTTTCCGACTACTGCATTGTTTCCAACAATTGCATTTCCTCTAATAAATGCACAATGTCTTATTTCTGTATTTTCTCCTATAATTACAGGACCCTTAATATATGCTGTTATTGCTATATCAGCAGATTTTGCTATCCATATATTTTCGCCTTTTTGTTCATATATTTCCGGATTTAATTTTGGGCCTAATTCTTTTATAAATTCACTTATTTTAGGCAAAGCTTCCCATGGATATGTTGAGTTTTCTAATAAACTTTTGGCAATTGTTTCTTCTAAATTATATAAGTTTTTAACTTTACATTCTTCCATTTTTATCTCCTATTTATTCCAAAACTTCTCATATAGCTCTTTAGCAGTTTTAGGGCTATCAACTCCCTCTTTGTTTTTAACAGGAGCAAAATCATCTTCTCTTTTTCCGCGAAGGATAGCTATATCGTCAAAAAATTCAAATGCATCAAAAATAAATGATTCAAACTTATATGAATTTGGTTCCTCTGGAATAATTTCTTTTCCATCTTCATCAATATAAGAATTCTTTTTATGTGCACTATGATACATTAAAGTTTCTTGACTTATTTTTTCTATTGCTTCTATTGTATATAAATTACACATTATATGAGATTCCCCATATTTTAATTCACCATTTCTATCTCTTAATTCTGCCATTTTTGTAGGCAATTCTGAATATTCAATTACTTTAGGGTGTCCGTTCATTTTCCCAAAAACGCCTACTTTTTCATGTGGATTTGCTTTAACTACTGATTTTGAAGCAATTTGTACCTTCTTATCTTTTGCCATTCCAAGCAATGTTACATCTACCATTTTTAATAATACATTATCTACTCCACCTATAAATACCCATTTAATTCCTTTTTCTTTCATTTCAGCCAAACATCCACTTGCTCTTAATGATGAATATGTTCCTCCATTTCCATCAGATGCTTCTCTTATCATAAAGTCTTTTCCTATAAGTAATTTTCCTTCTTCATCTACTAACGGTAATTCACTTTGTGTAAATATTGTTACAGCATCTTTGTTATATCCAAAATAATTATGTTTCTCTAAAAACTCTACTGTTTCTGCATTATTTTCTTTGCTTGTCATTATGTACCATGGAATTATTACTCTATATTTTTCATTTGCTTCTTTTAAATTTTCTGTTAATATTTCAAATAAATATTTACCTTTCCCATATACATCTAATTTAAAAGTTCCTTTTGGTCCTTGATGACCTAATCTTGTTCCTTGTCCTCCTGCCATTGTAACTACTGCATATTGTCCAGCTCTTATTGTTTCTTCTCCCAATTCATCAAATTTTCCTTTTTGGTTTTCTGAAAGTTTTGCTTTGTCTAAATACTTTACTGGTTCAATTTTGCCTTCTTTGAATTCTATTTCTTTTTTTGTATTGTTATACAATTCTGTTATTTGATGAAAATCTATTCTTTGTATTTGTTTGATTAAGTCTTCTTGTTTTTGTTCATCTAATTTATTTAATAATCTAATAATATGTTCTTGGTTATATTCTTTTAAAATTTCTATAGTTTCTTGTTTTTTATCCATTTCTAACCGCCTTTCCTATTTTAACAGTAGTTTATATATTATATGAAATTCAATAGACCTATTCTATCACATTTAAAAAAATTTAGCAAGCTTTTTTATTTTGCCTGTCATATTCTTAAAAATTGGCCCATATATATTAATAAAAGTTTGTCTTAACTACGAAAAAAACAAGGAGGTATTATAGATGGAAAATGTAGGCTTATATCAAGATATAGCCAAGCGAACTGATGGTGACATTTATATTGGAGTTGTAGGACCTGTAAGAACTGGTAAATCTACTTTTATAAAAAAATTTATGGATTTGCTTGTAATTCCAAATATAGATAACGAATACAAAAAAGAAAGGGCTAAAGATGAATTACCCCAAAGTGCTGGTGGTCGTACTATTATGACAACAGAGCCAAAGTTCGTCCCTAATGAGGCTGTAGAAATTACGATAGATAAAAATTTAAAATTGAAAACTCGTTTAGTTGATTGTGTTGGCTATTTAGTTGATAATGCAATCGGATACTTAGAAGATGATATGCCAAGAATGGTTAAAACACCTTGGTCTGAAGAAGAAATTCCTTTTGAATCTGCAGCTGAAATTGGTACTAAAAAGGTTATTGAAGAACACTCTACAATTGGAATTTTAATAACAACTGATGGTACTGTTACAGATATTGCTCGTGATGATTATATAAAAGCTGAAGAACGTGTTGTTAGTGAACTTCGTGCTCTTAATAAACCATTTATTATTTTATTAAATTCTGCTGATCCATCTTCTCCTGAAACAAGAGAATTGGCAATACAATTATCCGACAAATATAACACTAATGTTATGCCTATTAATTGCGAAGATTTGACTGCTGAAGATATAAATTCAATGTTTGCTAATTTACTTTACGAATTTCCTGTTGAAGAAATAAAAATATCTTTCCCTAAATGGATAGATGGTTTGGATTTTGAACATCCTCTTAAAGCAAAATTATTCGAACAATTACGAGATGCTTTTACAGATATTTCTGCATTAAAAGATGTATCTAATTGCGTTTCCAAAATTGAAACTACTGATATTATATCTAAAACAGTCGTAGACAACATTATGCTTGGCACCGGAAAAGTTTGCGTTTCTGTACAATTACGTGATGAATTATTCTACAATGTACTTTCTGAAATGACTGATATGGAAATCACAAATGAAGGTGAATTGTTCTCAATTATGAGTGATTTGGCTTGTACAAAGAAAAAATATGATAAAATTGCATTCGCTCTTGATGAAGTTAAAACTAAAGGTTACGGTATTGTTACACCTTCAATCGATGAACTTGTTTTAGAAGAACCAGAAATGGTTAAACAAGGTTCTCGCTTTGGAGTTAAACTTCGTGCAACAGCACCTTCTATTCATATGATTCGAGCTAATATTGAAACTGAAGTTTCCCCTATTGTTGGATCTGAAAAACAATCAGAAGAATTAGTTAACTATCTTCTATCCGGATTTGAAAATGATCCTACAAGTATTTGGGGCTCTAATATATTTGGTAAGAGCTTAAATGAACTAGTTAATGAAGGACTTCAAACAAAACTTGCCAAAATGCCTGAAGATGCTCAAATGAAACTTCAAGAGACTCTTGAACGTATTGTTAATGAAGGTAGTGGAGGCCTAATTTGTATAATTTTATAATTCTATGTAAGGAGGCGTTTAGCCTCCCTTTTTAATTACTCATGACAGCAGCAACAATGTTTTTTCTTTTTGTCATCTTTTTTACAGCATATTAGAGCAATTATTCCAACTAGTAGTAATACTGCTAATATAACAACTAATGCAATTATAGCCCCTACACCAAGTGTAGTTATAATTGCTGTTAGAGCTGCAACTAATACACCAACAAAAAATGCTAATGCTATTGCTATTATTGCTACTATTAAAAATAGACAAGAGCAGTCTTTTTTTCTGTCTTTTTCTTTTTTATAATATACTTCTACATGTGGTTCCATAATTTAGCACCTCCAGTACTAATATATATTATGACAGATTTCGACTTTTTGTGAAAAAGAGACCCGGTCCCTTTTTACGTTTTTCTCTTGTAAATTCTTAGCAAATGTAGTATAATTGCTATATTAGATTTAAGAAAGATGGGATAAAATGAAAATTTTAAGTATAGATACTGCCAGTGATTTATGTACTGTCGCAGTGCTAGAAGATCAAAATTGTATAAAAGAAATTATTGTTGATGATGCAAGAAATCATTCTGAAAAGATTATGCCTGTTATTCAACAAGCGTTATCAGAAACAAATTTAAACTTAAAAGATATAAATTTGTTTGTATGTGATAAAGGTCCTGGGTCTTTTACGGGAATTCGTATTGGAGTTGGTACAGTTCTTGCATTTCGAGACACTTTAAACATTCCTTGTGTTGGCATTAGTTCTCTTGAAGCTCTTGCATATAATGTAGAACAAGAAGGAGTTATCTGTTCCTTAATTGATGCCAAAAACAACAATGTTTATTTAGGATTATTTGAATTAAAAAATAATGAATATACTCAATTATACGATTTAGATTTTAAAACTATTGATGAAACTATTGAAATATTAAAATCCTATACTTCCCCAATTATCTTTGTTGGTGATGGAGCAATAACTAATAAAAATTTATTAGAAACAAATTTTGAAAATTGCTTGTTTGTTGACAAAAATAATTTAAGTAGTTATTCTCTTGGAATGGCTGGCTTATCAAAATATAAAAAAGGAATTGAAACTTCCCTTATGCCGTTATACTTAAGAAAATCTCAAGCAGAAAGAGCTCTTGAAGAAAAAAACTAAAAAGGAGTGATTTTAATGGAAATCTTTACAATGACTTTAGAAGATTTAGAACAAATGAAAGATACATTATATTCTGATTTTGATAATTTTTGGAGTTATAATGTTTTGAAACAAGAACTTGAAAATAAAAACACTACTTACATCGTTGCAAAGGAAGATGATGAAATCATTGGCTTTGCTGGGCTTTCTACTTGTCTTGATGAAGCTACACTTAATAATATTGTTGTGAAAAAGTCTCATCGTAATAGAGGTATTGGTGGAGAATTACTTGAAGCTTTAATTGAATTATGCTCAGAGCTTCATATAAAAACTTTTACATTAGAAGTTGATACTGAAAATGAACCAGCTATTCACCTATACGAGAAATTTGGTTTTAAAAATTTAGGTATTAGAAAAAAATATTATAATAATACACGTGATGCGTTTATTATGACTAAATATGATTTATAAAATAAATAGTGCCGGTATGTTTAAGTAAAACATAACCGGCACCAAATGTTTATATAAACTTCTCTACCTTAATTACCGTCCTTCCACTTCTCGTTTGCCCAACAATTTCTTTAACAAAAAATCTTCCTTTCCCTCTAATAGTAACCATATCTCCTGGTTTAATTTGTTTAGTCTTTTTAGTCTCACACTCAAAATTCACAAAAACTCTCTCCATATTAATAATATCAAGAGCCTTATTTCGTGAACATCTAGCAAGTTCTGAAATCACATTATCTAATCTCATTGAAGAAACAATAATTTCAAGTTCTTCTTTCTTGATTTCAACAGGTCTCAAATCATCTATATTTTCAACTGTAATTGTAGATTTAGAAAACCTTGTTAAACTTCCTAAATTTTCTAATAAAAATTTAACAATATCTTTATCTACTATAATATCTGCGCCATCATTATCAACTATGATGTCTCCTATTTTTTTACGTTCTACTCCTAGTTTTATTACTGCTCCAAGATAATCTCTATGTGTATATTTACCTTTTAAGTCATCAGGCAACTCTATGCTTATTATTTGCACAATATTTGATAAATTTTTCTCTACTACTGTACCATTGAACTTCTCTGGATAAAATACAAACATCTTTCTTTCTGCTTGTTCAAATCCGCCATAAACCATATAATTTTCTATTTTAATTTTATTTATTAATTTTTGTACAAGCTCAATTTGTGCCAGATCTAGAAAATCTGTGTATTCGATTTTGTTTTTCTTTTCTACCATTTCTATTTTATCTAAAATTTGAGCTAATAATATTTTATCATCTTTTTCTCTATAATCATTTAAAATTTCTCTGTTCATATAATCCTCTATCCTAATAAAATCAACAATCCTAAAGTTGCAACTGGAACTGTTATATTATCCCAACCTTTTCCTGAAACAGCTTCTAATGCTGTAATTGCAAAACCAGCTAAAATAGCAACAACTGGCCAGTGTGTACCCATCCAGAATATTGGTCCATAATTAAATGCTAAATACGCTCCAATTAAAACTGTTGATATAACAAACATTGTAAGTGAGCCAGCAAAAGATTTTTTAGTATCTCCTAACTTATATTTTTTACTTTTTATTTTCTTTCCTATTACAGCTGCTAATCCATCACCATATGCCATAACTAATGTTGGTACAAGTCCTAATGCTGGTTGTTTGAATATACCAAATGACACTATTGCTAGCACTAATAATGCAACTGCGTAATACACTGTACCTAAACCATCTTGTTCATCTCTTTCCATAACTTTTATCAAATTCTTTTTATATGATAAATAATTTATTATAACAAATGTTATTGGTACAAATATTGCTGCCCATACATTTGTGAAAAAGTACATTGCAATAATCCACCAGTTTCCTAGCATTATATGTATAAATTTTCTGCTTGCTTCTTTTCCTCTTTTTTCAAATATTTTTGCTCCAATTATTACTAATCCTATATATAAATATGATACTATTATTCCTAAAAAATCCATTTTAATTCTCCTTATCTTTCTTGTTCTTCTCTTATTAGTCCTTTCTTTATACAATATGGGACTATCTCATTTTTTAATGTATTTGATAATATTTTTGTGTTATCATTTGCACCAAACCACATAAAGCTTTCTATTTCTTCTGAAATCATTAATTCACCTTTTAGCTCACCGTTGTATTGAAATATGTTCATATGTATTTTCTTTGTTGGATCACTTGTTGCAATTTCTTCAAAATCCATTACAAATTCAATTAGATTTTCATCAAATATTGCATTTTCTCCTAATTCTTCATGACATTCTCTAATAGCTGCTTGTCTTGAAGTTTCACCTTTTTCAACTTTTCCACCTATCATTTGAAATGTAGGCTTAGAACGAGGCTTGTCAATTAGAAGTTTTCCGTTTCTAAAAAACATTGTTCCAACAACTTCTATTAAATTTTCCATCTATATCTCCTATCCCATATAATTATTTAATTCAATTAATGCTTTTGCAGCAACAATATAATCTTTAACAAAGTTAAATAAATAATTTGATAATCTTGATGCTGGTCTATCCATATATAAATCTTTAGCTATACATATTCCCAGGCCTTTATCAAATAATTTGTTAAGCCTTTTTCCAATTTGAATAAGATTTTCTTTTTTCATTTTTTCAAAAGTTTGCTCTGCTTCCAAATGTCTTTTCATAAGTTCTGTTATAAATTCTTCAAAAGTATATTCTCTATATTTATACATTTTGTACATTTCTGCAGCATATTCCAAACCATAAATTGTTTGCAAATTAAATTTTTCAAGCATTTTTGCAAATTCTTCAGGTTTAAAATAATACATATGTCCTTGCAATTTATTGAAACTTTTCAAGGTGTCTAAATATCCCATTTTTATATTATTTATAATCTTTGAATGATTAAATTCAAATGAACCACCTAAGTCTTCAGATGGTGTAATAACTTTTATATATGAATCTCTTTTAGCAGATTTTTTGTTAAACCCCATACCTGCCATATCAACAATTATTATATTTTTATAACCTTTTTGTATTAACATGTTTGATGGTGTATTATCATATAATCCTCCATCAAAATATTCTTCTCCATCTATTACTTGTGGCTTAAAAATCGGAAAACAAGCACTAGCTAATAAATAATCTTCCATTTGGTCTTTTGGTATTTCATTTTTGAATTTTTGTAATGGTGTTTTATTTTTTACTGAATATGAAACTAATCCAAAATCAATATCAGAATTATATAATTTATCCATATCTATATATTGTTTTATCATTTCTCTTAAAGGTGTATTGTCAATCCCTTTTTGTTTTTTATAATTAGATGCAACATTAAATATATTTGATAAATCAAATATATTTTTTTCATTATTTACTCCTTCCAGTTTCATTATATTATCTATTTTTATTCTCTCATATAGTTTTACAGTTGTATTAAAATCATCTTGTAAAAATAACGCTCCATTTAAAGCTCCTATTGATGTTCCTGCTATCGCTTTTACATTGATTTCAAGTTCTTTTAAAGCTTTCCATACACCTACTTGAAATGCTCCTCTTGTTCCTCCACCTGATAAAACTAATCCATATTCTTTTTTATTCATATTTCATCACTCTTTCTGGTGATATTATATATCGTATATACGATTTTTTCAATATATCAATTGACTTTTTTTCTCATAAAATATAATAAAAAAAAAGGACACTAGTCCCTTTTTACCCATTTACATATTCATTTAAAGGTTTTACTTTATAATTAAGTTCTCCAATTGCACAAGTAGGAACATATCCAGGTTTTGAATTTATAACATCTGGTATTCTATTTACAACAGATGCACAAGTTAGTTCTACTGTTGCAGGTCTTGCAACAACTATAGTTGTATCAGGCTCACCATAAACTGTCCACTCATTTTTATCATAATCTTCTTTAGAATATACTTTTCCTATACATTCACTTTCTATTATTATTCCCTCTTCGGTTTCAGTTGTAACAACAGCACTCATACCTGTTGCGTCTCCTGCTTTAACAGTCATATTTAATGTTGAAGAAAATATATCTTCTTTATAAGTTTGAGGAACACATCTTTGAGTTTGAGATTTTACTGTTAGTCCTAATTTTGCACATAACCATCCATTTACATTCCACATATATGATGGTAAATATTCACCATTATTAATAAGTTTTTGTCTTTCTTCATCACTTATTCTATCAACAGATGCTACTTCTCTATCAAAATCGTCTAATGTAAGTCCTGCACCGTGAGCTTTTGCTAAAGCAATTCCATAATCTTCTACATTATAACTTGAACTTCCTTTAATTTTTGTAATTTTTTGAGTTGAACCTGCTATTGAAGATATTAATTGTCCCCAGTAAATATCCTGATATCCACTTCCTGTAATAGTACAATTATTTTGTTTTGCTAATTCATCAATTTTATTTGTAACTGTTGGATTAGAATTACCTGGATAAAATGCTTCTTCACATGTTGTAATAGCATTTATACCAAGTTCTGCACATAATGTTAATGCATCTTCTACATCACTAATCAAACTCATTGTTGTTACTATTGCAATATCTGGTTTTGTATTTTCTAACATTTGTTTTGCATTTTCTGCACTTGTAACTGTTACCCCTTTATTTTCAGTTCCTAAAATTTCTCCAATGTCTTTTCCTATTACATCTGGATTAACATCAATAGCCCCAACAATTTCTCCACCTTTTTCATATACGTATCTCATTGTGTATACACTCATTTTGCCAACTCCATATTGAACAACTTTTACTTTTCTTTCCATTTTGAAAGCCCTTCCTTTCCTTGCCAATTTGGCATATTTTTAATATTATACACAATTCTAGATATTTTATTCGAATAACAAAAAAACAATCCTAAGATTGTTTTTTTACACAAACTCCTGCCAAACTAAGTTAGCTAAGTCAATTCCTTTATTAGTAAGTTTTATATAATCATCATCAATGCTAATCAAATTTTGTTCTGATAATTTGTTTAATTCTTTTCTAAATAGATAAATTGGATTATCTACAAATTTTTCTTTAAATTCACTAATTTGTACACCTTGAATTTGACGTAAGCCTAAAATCATATACTCTTTTTTAGTGTCATCTTCTTTTTGAATTTCATGAATTATCCTGTTTCTTTCAAAATTTTCTTTTTGTATATTTCTAATATATTCATCCAAATTTTCCGTATTAGAATATCTTGTTATATCTCTATATGAATGTGCTGCAACACCAATCCCTATGTACTCTTTTTGTTTCCAACAATTCATATTGTGTTTTGATTCATAACCTTTTTTAGCAAAATTTGATATTTCATAATGAGTATATCCATTTAATTCTAGAGTATTTTTTACATACCAATACATATTTCTTTCTGCATCTTCTTCAGGTAGCTCTAGTTCACCATTTTCAATTTTCTTTGCTATTGGAGTTCCATCTTCTACTATTAATGAATATACTGAAATATGCTCTGGTTGTAGTTCTATAACTTTTTCTAATGTTTCTTTCAAATCACTTATTCTTTGATTTGGAAGACCTAACATTAAATCAACATTTATATTTTTGAATCCTACTTTTCTTGCCATTTCGTATGTTTCTAAGAATTGCTCAAAATTGTGAATTCTTCCTATTTCTTTTAACAATTCATCTTTTGAAGTTTGTAAACCTATACTTATTCTATTTATTCCAGCTTGTTTATATTCTGTTAACTTTCCAATTGTAACAGTTCCTGGATTTACTTCTATTGTTATCTCTGCATTTTTGCTAACATTTTTATTATTAATTTCTTCTAGTATTTCTTTTATGTATTTACTTTCTATGTATGATGGTGTTCCACCACCAATGTAAATTGTTGTTATTTGAGATTTTATTTTTTGCCAAGCTATTTCTTTTTTTACAGCATTAATATATTCTTCAATTTTTGAATCTTCGTTACAATATGATATAAAATCACAATAGTAACATTTTCTTTTACAAAATGGAATATGTACATATATTCCTATTTCTTTATTTTCCATTAGCTATCTCCATTATCTTTTTCATTCTGTAATTTACTCCTGATTTTCCAACAGGTTTTTTAAGCATTTTTCCTAATTCTATTAAACTTGCATTTGGATTTTCTAGTCTCAATTCTGCAATTTCTTTTAATGCATCATCCATTTTTTCAAAATTTCCAGTAACTTTTAGCTTTCTAATTGCTTCTATTTGTTCAATTGATGCATTTATTGTTTTGTTTAGATTCGCTGTTTCGCAATTTACAATTCTATTTATTTTATTGTTCATTTCTCTTTGAACTCTTATTTCTTCATATCTTAGAACTGATTTGTTTGCACCTAGTAATGCTAAAAATTTTGATATTTCTTCACCATCTTTTAAATATATAGCATATTGATTATTCTTTTCTATCACATTGCTTTTTATATCAAATATTTGTAAATATTCCATTATTTTTTCAGCATCAGATTTTTGAACTATTCCTACTTCTAAATGATATTTTCTTTCAGGATTATTTATGGACCCGGCACCTAAATAAATTCCTTTTATAAGCCACCTTATTTGTTCTGCGCTTAATTCTTGACTATATTGTAATTCATTCAACTCTTTAGTCTTTGTTGTTATTATAAATAATTTTCCTTGTATTGATATGTCATAATTATTTATTCCCATATTACTTAATAATCTTGAAAATCTATTTATATTATATTCATTTTCTGTACTGAATTTTATTTTATTTTTTTCCTTAGATATGTTACTACTCATCAAATATCCTAATAGTTCATATTTTACAGCTTCTTTATTTGAAAGATTTTCTGTTTTGCTTAGTTCTTCTTTTAATTCTGTTGAAAATGACATATTTCCTCCTTCTAATTAACTTGGGTAACTATAACTCTGTCATTTCCTCCCAAGTCTTTTTTGCTATAAGTTCTAGAATAATTTTCTTGTTGATTTATAATTTCTATAACATCATCTTTTTGATCATAACCAATTTCCAAGCACAAGTAGCTTTCAAATTTCAGATAATCTATTGCTTGTTTTGCAATTTTTCTATAAAAATCAAGTCCATCTATTCCACCATCTAGTGCCAATTCAGGCTCTTTTTTTACTTCTTGACTTAAATAGTTAATATCATCTCTTTTTATATATGGTGGATTTGATACAATTATATCAAATTTAGTTTTATTTAATTTTTCGAATAAATTTGATTTTGTAAATTTAACTTTTACGCCTAAATTTTTCGCATTTTTCTTTGCTATTTCTAATGCTTTTGAACTTATATCTATTGCATGTACTTCAGCATCTGGAACATTTTTTGCAATTGATATCGCGATTGCTCCGCTTCCTGTACATAAATCTAATATTTTAGGTTTATCCATTTTTTTAGCAATTTTTATAACTTCTTCTACTAATATTTCTGTATCAGGCCTTGGTATTAATACATTTTCATCAACATAGAAATCCATTTTCATAAATTCTTGTGAATGTGTTATATGCTGTAATGGTACACCTTTTGCAAGTTTTTCAATATTCACAAAATATTCCCATTGTTCTTTTTTCTCAACTTCTTTATTATCATATACTATTAAATATTGTCTTGGTTTTCTTAATATGTATTGTAATAATAATCTTGCTTTTAGTTTAGGGCTATCTATATTGCTTCCTTTTAAGATTATCATTCCTTTTGTTAGTATTTCTTTTATTGTCATATATTAACACCACCTTTCTCTATTACTATATACCATTTTCATAAATATTTCAATACTAAAAAAGAACAACCTAAACTAGTTGTTCTTTTACTCTTTTTCTTTTACTTTCAACTACTAATGGTGGTAATAGCGGACTGTACTCTTCACCATTAAATACATCAACTTCTACTGTTCTTGTAAGTAAATCTGTATATGTATATGACGCTGTACGGTCATTTTCTTCATATTTTACTACAAAAAGGTTAGAATATGCTTTTTCTATTGTACCCTCTTTTGCAAATTCTTTGCTTCTTCCTAATGAACCTTTAACCATTATCTTTTGTCCAATCATGTCATTAATGTCTGTTTTTAAGTTTGAAATATCATGTCTACAAATCATTAAATCACCTACTTTGCTTAAGATGTCCTTACTATATCATCAGTAGGTGATTTTGTCAAAGTATGTGTTTTTTTGTCGTTCGCTTATAACCCTCTTGTTTCAAACGTTTCCGGTTTTGCTTTTGCAATTATTACATTTATATTACATTTATGTTACAAAAATATTACATTTCTTTTTCCTCTTGCTCCAAGGCCATTTACGCCCTTTTTTCCATCTCTTAATTCATTCACAAAATCATCTATTGTTATATATTTATTTTTGTCTGCTATAGCTATACTTTTAGCAACAATTAAAGGATCCAGAAAGTCTATTAATATTCTAGCAGGTGAAGATGCAAAGTTTGCTCCGGCTTCCATTAATGCTTCAAAGTAACTTTGACACGCTCCTGCAAAAATTACTAAGTTTTTGCCATGTATTTCATCATATTTTCTTGCTTCTTTTACTGTTTGAATAAAATGTCTGGAATTTCTATAATTATATATATCTCTATATCCTGCACCATGCTTTATCATTCCGGTCATGTCCGTGTTATAACGAGGATATCTGGATTACATATTTGTAATAATCTATATACAACTTTAGGCTGCCTGTATTCTGGCACGTTTTTTACTATAGCATTTAATCCCATTTTTTTGTAATACATCATTGATTTTTCACTGTATTTTCTATCTCCATCTAGATGTAATATTCTCCCTGTATAAACAACTTCTTTTCTTCTGTTTTCTTTATATATTGCTTCTTTCTGAATTTTTTGTATTATTCTTTCTTCTAATTCTTTTTCACGTTTTTTCTGTTCCTCTTTTGTAAGGATTTTTAAATCTTCTATTGGAGCATCTGCTTCTACTCTTACATCAATTCCCTTTAATATAGCTATTTCTTTTTTGTTAGCTAGTCTTATTATTCTTTTTACTGAAAATATTATGTCATGACCATATGAATGTCTACTTACAATATCTCCTTTTTTTATTTCTCGCATTATATCACCTCTTTTTTCAGGCTAATATAATATATGATTTTTAGAGTTTTTTTGTCACATAATGTTTACTTATGGCATTTTCCGTGATATAATACTTACAGAAATTTGAAAAAGGAGGCTCATTATGAAAAAAGGTTTAGCTGAAAGTAAAGTATTAATTTTATACTTACTAAACAAATTACAAGACGGCATAAAAAGTGACAATTTATACAAAATTGTTTCATCTGCTAATAATATGAATTATTTTTATTTTCAAGAATTATTAACAGATTTGATAGAATCTAATTTCGTTGGTTCCTTTACAAAAGATGAAGATACAATTATCAAAATTACTTCAGATGGTCAAAATGCATTATCTCTTACAAAATCGCTTTTACCAGGTATTTTAAAGTTAAAAGCTGATACTGTTTTTAAAGAAGAGCTTGCAAGTATTGCAGAGCAGTCTTCTATAATCACAGAATATATCCCAAAAGATGAAAAAAATTATACTGTTAAATGTAGAATTGTTGAAAAAAATGAAACAATTTTTGAGGTTGCAACATTTGCAGGTTCAAGAGATAGAGCAAAACAAATTTCTGACAATTGGAAAAATAACGCAAATGATTTATACCCTAAAATTATAGATTTACTTTTAAATGGAGATAAAAATGAATAAAAGTGATATAAAAAATTTTGTACAAATTTTAAAAGAAACTTATCCAGACGCAACATGTAGTCTGGATTTTCAAACACCTTTTCAGATGGTTGTTGCAGTAATGTTATCTGCTCAATGTACAGATGAAAGAGTTAACAAAACAACTCCAGCGTTATTTGAAAGATGTAAAACTATTCAAGATTTTGCAGATATAGATTTAACTGAACTTGAATCTATAATTCATCCTTGCGGATTTTATAAAAATAAAGCAAAAAATATAAAATTGTGTGCAAAACAGGTTTTAGAAAATTTTAATGGTGAAGTTCCTCAAACAATGGATGAGCTTTTGACTTTAGCAGGTGTTGGTAGAAAAAGTGCAAATGTAATTTTACTTGAAGCTTTTGGAATTGCAAATGGTATTGCTGTAGATACTCATGCTAAAAGAATTTCTAACAGACTTGGTCTATCTTCTCATAGAGAACCCGAAAAAATTGAACAAGATTTATTAAAAATATTTCCTAAAGAACATTTAAAAGATATTAATCATCTTTTTGTTTGGCATGGTCGAAAGACTTGTGATTCAAGAAAACCACGCTGTGAACAATGTTCAGTAAAGAATTATTGTAAATATATAAAAAGGGACCGGGTCTTAAATTGTGTAATTTGGGACCGGGTCTTTTTTACTGATTATAATTCATCAATAACTTTAGCAAGATATTTCATACTATTAAGACATTGTTCAAGTGTGTTTCCTGTTGCTCCTACTTCAATAATACATGCAGCACTGCCTAGATGTTGATTATATCTTGAACTTCTAACTATCATTGGTTTAAATAAGCCCGGATACATCTCATTTGCTTTTTGTTGCAATTCTATTGCAAATTTCAAATTAGATTTCCAGTTTGGATGATATAGCCCGCCTCCATTTGTTCCTATTACAAACATAAGTTGTGCAGCAACATCATCTCCTATTTTTACACTTGGATCATAATTGCTTTTACTTCCAATTGCATCTCTATGTAAATCTATTATTATATCACTTGAATTATTTTTCAAAATGTTTTCGACAGTAGCAGCAGACCTAGTATATGATCCTGAATATGCAGGATAATCGTGATATGTTTTATCATGTGTTACATTAAATCCAAATCCTAATAAATAATTGTATAATTCAGCTCCCACTCTCGCAACTGAATAATTTAAATCTGTTGTTCTGAAATTCCCAGTTTGTTGATATTGAAATTGTTCGCTTGGTGTATAACTTTCACATGTGTGTGTATGAAAAATTAGAATATTCTCTTTGTTGATATTTAGAGCTGTGTCTAAGATTGAATTATTTATTTCAAATGATGTTTCATTTTTGATTTTCACTCCATTTATTTCTATATTATAACTTTCTGTAATTGGATTTTGTGTTACTATTTGTGTTTGTAAGTTTGTAGATACCTCTAATGATACTCCCCCTTGTTCATCTGGTGTGTTTTGTGTGTTGTTTTCTACCACTTTATTTTCTTCTGTTAAATTCCCCTCAACTTGTCTTATCTCTTGTATTTTAGCTAATTCTATACTTAGAATCTTTCCCACAAATGTTTCTTCTTCATATTCTTCTCCATCTTCTTTTATAGTATTATTAGATTTATAATATGCATTTTCTATTGCAGGTATTTCATAGTTTAAGCATTTTACTAATTCATGTGATATATTGATTTGCAAAATTTCACTTTTTTTAAATGTGTTTACTAGTTTTGTTGTTCCAAATACTAGTAGTATTATTGTTATAAATATTGATATTTGTATTAACGATTTCTTTGCATTTATTACTGTAACATTAAACATATTTTTCTCCTTGTCCTAATGTTCCTATATATATTATATGTTTAAAAACTTTAGTTTAGACCAAAAAAGAAATGATAACTATTTCTTGGCAAAAACATATCACGGGTCTTCGTCGGGGGTCTTTGCTTTATTCAATAGTTATCATTTCTTTTTGTTATTAAATTAAATTTTATAATAAGCGTGGTTTCAATTCTAAATAAATTGGTTTTTCTTCTCTAATCATTGTACTTTTACCATGTCCTGGATATACGATAGTCTCATCAGGTAATATCATTAATTTTTTTGTGATAGAATTAATTATATCTTCAAAATCACCTGTAGGAACATCCGTCCTTCCCCATGTTCCTCTAAATAATGTATCTCCTGAAAACAATAATTTTTCTTCTTCACAATATAGACATGAGCCTCCTGATGTATGTCCTGGAGTATGTATAACCTTAAATTGTAATTCTCCTAAATGTAACAAATCATCATCATCAACTCTTGCATCAGTTTCTATAATTATTTCCTGTGAACAAGTATAATATGATAAGTTTTTGTTAATATCAAGTAAATTTTCAGCATCACTTCTCTCTGTTACAGTTTGGCCTCCATATCTTTGTTTTAGTTCTTGCACTCCACCTATATGGTCTCCGTGGCAATGTGTTAAATAAATATATTTCAATTTTGCTTGTAAAATGTCAAGCATTTCTACTATTTTATCAACATCTCCTGCAGGGTCAATTACCATTGTTTCTTTTGACTTTTCATCTTGAACTATATAGCAATTAGTAGCATCACCTAGCCAAGCATTAATCTTTAGTTCTTTTAGAATCATTTTATATTTCCTTTCATATGAATTATTTTTTTCTGTTTACTTCATAAACACTATCAACTTTACGTAATTCTTTAATGATTTTATTTAAGCTGTCTAAGCTATCAACTTCTAGAGCCACTTCTGTTATAGCAATTCTTTCTTTTGTAGCTCTAGCATTAACTCCTAGAATTTTTGCTTTAGAATCATTAATTTTTTGAACTATATCTGCAAGCAATCCATTTCTATCATTTGCAAAAACCTCAATTTCTACAGTATATGACACCTTTTCCTGATTGTACCATTCTACATCAATAATTCTATTTTCTTCTTTGAATAGTTCGTGAATATTTACACAATCTTTTCTATGAACAGATACCCCTCTACCTTTTGTGATATATCCTATAATTTCATCTCCAGGAAGTGGGTTGCAACATCTTGAAAGTTTTACTAAGCAATTGTCTATTCCTTTTACTACAATTCCTGAACTTGATGGTTTAATATTGTGATGTTTTGCTTCAGATAATTCTTCTATTTTTTGCTCTATTGGTTCTTCTTTATGTTCTTTTCTATATTCAATTAGCATTCTTGCAATAACTTTAGTTGCTGTCATTGCTCCAAATCCAACAGCTGCATACATTTCCTCTAAGTTTTTGTATTTGTATCTGTCTAGCATTGGATTAATATATTCTAATTTAAATAATTCTGCATAAGGAATTCCTATTCTTTTCAGTTCCCTTTCAATTGCTTCTTTTCCTTTTTCTATATTTTCGGCTTTCTTTTCTTTTTTGAACCATTGTTGAATTCTGTTTTTGGCTTGTGAACTTTTTACGAATTTCAACCAATCCATGCTTGGTCCTTTTGAATTTTCTGATGTTATTATTTCTATAATATCTCCACTTTTTATTGGTGTTATTATAGGTACCATTTTGCTATTGATTTTAGCGCCTGTCATGTGATTTCCAATTTCTGCATGTATGCTATATGCAAAATCTATTGGTGTCGCACCTCTTGGCAATACTTTTATTGCACCTTTTGGTGTGAATACATATACCTCGTCTTCAAATAATTCAGTTTTTAAAGTTTCCAAGAATTGTTGTGGATCTTGCATTTCTTGTTGCCATTCTAATGTTTCTCTTAACCATGCAAGTTTATCTTCTTGAACTTCTACTACTTTTTGACCCCTTCTGCTTCCATAGTTAGCCTCTTTATATGCCCAGTGTGCAGCAATACCATATTCTGCAATTCTATGCATGTCCCATGTACGTACTTGTACTTCAAATGGTGTACCTTTTTCTCCCAATAATGTTGTATGTATAGATTGATACATGTTAGGTTTTGGTACAGCAATATAATCTTTAAATCTTCCTGGCATAGGGTTATACATTTCATGCACTATCCCCAACACTGCATAACAATCTTTTACAGAATTTACTATAATTCTTAAAGCAAATAAATCATATATTTGATCAAGAGTTTTATTATCTCTAACCATTTTTCTATAAATACTATATAAATGTTTTGCTCTTCCTGTTACCTCTGCCTCAATATGTTGTCTTTTTAGTTGGATTCTTATATCGTTCATTATTTTCTCAATGAATTTTAGTCTTTCTTCTCTTTTTTGTTCTATTCCTCTTATTAATTCATCATGTTCTTCTGGATATAAGTATTTAAAGCCTAAATCTTCTAATTCCCATTTCATTGCATATAGACCAAGTCTATTTGCAAGTGGTGCATATAATTGCATTGTTTCTTCAGCAATTGCTATTTGCCTATCTCTTGTTAAATGTTCTAGTGTTCTCATATTGTGTAATCTGTCTGCCAATTTGATAATTATTACTCTTATGTCTTTTCCCATTGCTAAGAACATTTTTCTGTAATTTTCCACTTGATTTTCTTCTATTGATGCATGTTGAATTTGTTTTAATTTTGTAACACCATCCACCATATCTGCAATTTCTAAGCCGAATTCTTTTTTTACATCTTCATAAGTTGCTTCAGTATCTTCAACAACATCATGTAATAAAGCTGCACATATTGTTTGCTCATCTAGCCCTAATTCTGCTATTGTATATGCAACATTAGTTGGATGTATAATATATGGTTCTCCTGATTTTCTTTGTTGTTCTCCATGTTTTAATACAGCATAATTATATGCTCTTTGTATTAATTTTGTGTCAGGCCATCTTTTAGTTCTTCTTACTTTGTCTAATATATCTCTAATTGTCTTATTTTCTGCCATAGATTTTCCTCCTTTTTAGAAATTGCTTACAGCGATTTCATTATGTCTTTAATATTTATTTGGATATTTTCAACTCCATTAAAAGAATTTATTTCAAGGTTTCCTACAACATCTATTTTGTCTCCTATCCTATAATCATTTGAAAGTTCTCCCAAATTAAATCCTATTGCATTAACTATGTTTTTGTTGTCTTTTAATGTTAATTTTAAATGCTTACCTTCTGAAAGTGCTCTTATTGAATCTATTTTCAAATTTTTAAATGCAAATAAAGGTGTTTTGTTTTCTTCTCCAAATGGTTCCAATTCCTTTAAACTATCTACCATTTCTTTATTTATTTCATCTAAACTTATTTGTGCATCAATTTTTAATATTGGAACTATTTCTTCTATATGTTTTTCTCTTGCAATTTGTTCTAATTTTTGCTTAAACTCTTCAAATTTATCTTTTTTTACATTAATTCCAACAGCCATTGAATGTCCACCAAATTTTTCTATAGTATCATTACATTCTGTTAAAGCTTCATACAAATCAAATCCCGGAATACTTCTACCAGAGCCTTTTCCATGGTCATCTTCTTCACATAGTAATATACTTGGTTTAAAATATATTTCTGTAATTTTTGATGATACTATTCCAATTACTCCATGATGCCAATTTTTTCCCATTACAACTATTGTGTCATTTTGAGCTAGCCCATCTCTTTCTATTTGCATTATTGCATCTGCATATATATTTCTTTCAGTTTCTTGTCTTATTCTGTTGTATTCATTTAGTTTTTGTGTAAGTTCATTTACTTCATTTATTTCTTTTGATAAAAACAATTTTAATGCTTCTTCTTGATGTCCCATTCTTCCACATGCATTTATTCTTGGAGCGACTCCAAAAGATATTGTTGTCGAATCTATTTTATTATATCCAGAAGCTTGTAAAATTGCTTTTAATCCTAAATTTCTAGTTTGTTCTACTAATTTTAATCCCAATTTTACAATCACTCTGTTTTCATCTACTAATGGTACTATATCTGATATTGTTCCTATACAAACTATATCTAAATATTTTAGATATTCTTTTTCATCCAGTTTTAGTTCAATTGAAATTGCTTGTATTAGTTTAAATACAACTCCTACTCCTGCTAAATTTCTAAATGGATATTTGTTGTCTTTTCTTTTTGCATCTACTACTGCAATTGCTTCTGGTAATTCGTTTCCTGGTTCATGATGGTCTGTTATTATTGTTTCTATTCCTAATTTATTTGCATATTTGATTTCTTCAATTGCTGATATACCACAATCAACTGTTATCATTAATTTATATCCTTGTTTTGCAATTCCTTCTACTGCAGTTTTATTTAAACCATATCCTTCTTCTAGTCTGTTTGGAATATATTCCGCAACTTCTAATCCTCTTTCTTGCAAAAAGCTTTTTAATACAGTTACACTTGTAATTCCATCTACATCATAGTCTCCATATATTATTGTTTTTTCTTTATTTTCTATTGCTTTTACTATTCTTTGTACTGCTACTTCCATATCAGGCATTTCATATGGATTGTAAAAATCACTTCTTTTTGGTTTTAAAAATTTTTCTATTTGCTTTTCTTCTATTATTCCTCTATTTACTAATATTGTTGCTAATAATTTGTTTATATTATGCTTTTTTTCTAATTGTTCTACTTTTTCATTTTCTACTTGATATATTTGCCATTTTTTTGTCATTGTTTAGTCCTTTCCTAATCTAATTTTTCTGTTTTTATTTTACTATTATAAACAAAAAATAGCAAGTTATTTCTTGCTATTTCTTTGTTTTATTCTTCTATTTCTTCCTCATCATCTTCAGGAAGTTCTTCACCTAAACTTTGTTCAAAAGCTTTAGCGAAATTATCTCTTACTTTCTTATCAACTTCTTTAAGAAGTCCGCTATCAACTAAATATCTCTTAGCATTTTCTCTACCTTGTCCAATTCTTTCTCCATTATAGCTAAACCAAGAACCACTCTTTTGAACAATATCTAAGTTAACAGCCATATCAAATATAGTTCCATCTTTAGAGATTCCTTGTCCATACATTACATCAAATTCAGCCTCTCTAAATGGTGGCGCAACTTTATTTTTAATAACTTTTACTCTTACTCTATTTCCTGTTACTTCTCCATCTTGTTTAATGTTTTCAATTTTTCTAATATCCATTCTTACAGACGCATAGAATTTTAATGCTCTACCACCTGTTGTTGTTTCAGGGTTTCCAAACATTACTCCAATTTTTTCTCTTAATTGGTTTATAAATATTAATACCGTTTTTGATTTATTAATTGCTCCTGCAAGTTTTCTTAATGCTTGTGACATTAGTCTTGCTTGAAGTCCCATATGAGAATCTCCCATATCTCCATCTATTTCAGCTTTTGGTACTAATGCTGCAACAGAGTCTACTACTATAACATCTAATGCACCACTTCTTACTAATGCTTCTGTTATTTCTAAAGCTTGTTCTCCAGTATCTGGTTGTGACACTATTAAATTATCTATATCTACACCTAATTTTTTAGCATATACTGGGTCTAAAGCATGTTCTGCATCTATAAATGCTGCTTCTCCTCCCATTTTTTGTGCTTCTGCTATTACATGTAATGCTAATGTTGTTTTACCAGATGATTCTGGCCCAAATATTTCTATAATTCTTCCTCTTGGTACCCCACCAATTCCTAGTGCTATATCTAAACTTAATGCTCCTGTAGGTATTGCTTCAACCTCCATTGCCTTAAATTCTCCTAATTTCATTACTGATCCTTTTCCAAATTGTTTCTCTATTTGGCTCATTGCCACTTCTAGTGCTTTTCTTTTTTCTAAGTTTTCTTCCATGTTTTTTCCTCCTAAAAATTTATGAACTCTTGTTCGATATCTTTACTATATATCTAATTTTATCTTTTGTCAAGCAAAATTTTCAAAATTTTTTTAATTTTTATACCAATTATTAATATCAATAAAAATATTATACCAATTTGCAGGAATACTACCTATTAAAGACCAACTACTCGCAACATTATAATAACTGCTATACAGTCCTA
>JAZSAX010000111.1:0-2986 GCA_045602065.1 Clostridia bacterium | reverse complement strand
ACCTTATTTCTACACCTCTTATTGAGAAACCATTTAAATCTAATATTATGTCATCGCCATTAATATTAAGCATCATAGGCTCTCCATATTGTCCTCCAGTTAAATCCACATCTTTTTGAAGTGTAACCACATTTCCGTTATGTGTTGCATCCAAAACATTCGCCAATTCTTCAGCATTACTTACACTTGCATGATTATATCCTTCGACATTTATTGTTCCTATCAATATTATAGCTATTGTTATCATTAAAAACATTAAAATTTTTGTTTTCATTTGTATTCCTCCTTTGTTTTACTACTAATAAAATTTTAACATATATTATATTTTTTTAGCAAGTATTTTCGACTAATTTTTTATATACAATTAATGGTGATGATGATGATGGTGGTGATGCCCATTATGATGTGTTTCTTCAATTGTACATTCTGGCTCATCACATTCATGACCTTGTTCTTCAATTTCTATTGTTGTATGACTAATTCCGTGTTCTTTTAACTCTTCTTTTACTTTATGTTTTAATTCATTAATCTCTTTTAAATCTGTGACAATATGCATTGTTGCATAATTATTAAATCCATCCATACTCCAAACATGTATATGGTGAACATCTTTTACATTTTCTATTTCAAGTAAATGCTCTTTCAATTCTTGAATTTCTATTCCATTTGGAATTTTCTCCAAAAACAAATCAACTATTGATTTGAAAGATTTTAATGCATGAATTAGTATAAATATTGCTACACCTATTGACATTATTGCATCTATTACATTTATCTCTGTAAATTTAATAACTATAGCTCCAATTAAAACAACTATCCATCCAAGTACATCTTCTAACATATGTAAATTAACAGCTTTTTGATTAAGTGAATCTCCTTCTTTTGTAAAATGTGCTGCTAAGAAATTTACAATTACTCCAAATATAGCAAAAACAATCATTCCATCATAATTTATTTTTACTGGATTCATAATTCTTTGTATTGCATTAACTATTACTAAAACTGACCCTGTTATCAAAATTGCATTTGTTATAAATGCTCCTAGTATTGAATATCTTGTATATCCAAATGTATATTTACTATCTGGTTTTTTCTTACTTTTCTTTTCTAGAACATATGATATTCCTATACTTATTGAATCTCCAAAGTCATGTATTGCATCTGAAATTATTGCAACACTATTTGTGAATATTCCTCCTATTAACTCAAATATTGAAAATGACATATTTAATAAAAACGCTATTAATATATTTTTTTCTGTTTTCATTTTATCCCCCTTTATCCTAATGCGACATCTAAAATCATCATAATTACAAATCCTATTGCAACACCAATTGTACCAATATTCGAATGTTCTCCAGATTGTGATTCTGGTATTAGTTCTTCAACAACCACATATATCATTGCACCTGCTGCGAATGCTAATAAATATGGAAGTATTGGTGTTAATACATTTATAAGTAAAATTGTTATAATTGCTGCTATTGGCTCAACTATTCCTGATAATGCACCATATAAAAATGCTTTTGGTTTAGACATTCCTTCTGCTTTTAATGGCAGTGAAACAATTGCTCCTTCTGGAAAATCTTGAACTGCTATTCCAATTGCTAAAGCTATTGCCCCTGTCATTGTTATTCCTGCATTTCCAAGAAGTGCTCCTGCAAATGTTACTCCTACAGCCATTCCTTCTGGTATGTTATGAAGCGTTACTGCTAAAACCATCATTGTTGTTTTCTTTAATTTAGATTTTACACCTTCAGGCTTTTCACTACCCAAATGTAAATGTGGTATTAAACTATCTAAAGTTAATAAAAATACTATTCCTAATAAAAACCCTACTGCTGCTGGAAGCCAAGCAATGGCTCCTTGTTCTTCTGCCATATTTATTGATGGTATTATTAAAGACCATATTGATGCAGCTATCATTACACCTGACGCAAATCCCAATAATAGTTTTTCTACTTTTTTATTTATTTTATCTTTCATTAAAAATACAAGTGCAGACCCTAATGTTGTTCCTAAAAACGGTATTAATAAACCTATTAATAATTGCATATTTTTCGTTCTCCTTTTTTATATTATATACCATAAAAGCAGATAATTATCAACTAATTATCTGCTTTATAAAAATATTTTTTACACACTTAATTCGACAATTTTGTTTTGTGCCAAACAGCTTTGTATATCTAATATTCTTTGGTTATCTGAGCCTCTAAACTTGATTTCTGGATTTTTTCTTTCTTCAATAAATCTTCCATCAACAAGAACATCAATATTTTTCAAAGTCTTATTTGTAGTGTCATCATTTCTTGCTTGTAATTGTTCATAAGTATATCCCGAATAACACCATACATCAAAATCTGGTTTTTCT
Organism: Clostridia bacterium; assembly: GCA_045602065.1. GTDB lineage: Bacteria > Bacillota > Clostridia > TANB77 > CAG-508 > CAG-269. Next base: position 615 of record JAZSAX010000111.1, on the reverse strand, counting down.
TTTTTCACTTTTTCTATAAATTTATTAACTGTTGCAATATTTTCTTTGCATAATGGCTCTCCACCACTAATTGTAATGCCATTAAGGATTGAATTTTCTTTGATTCTTTCTATAATTTTATCTTCATCAAATTCTTCTCCATAATTATAGTCTTGTGCTATTTTATTGTGGCAACCTGGGCAATTATGTGGACATCCACTTACAAATAAAACTGCTCTCCAACCTAATCCATTTGATATACTTTCATCATAAAACCCTGCCATTTTCATAGCCTTAAGCCCCCTTTATTGTATCTCCTTCAAAACCTGTGTGTGTTACTCTATCTTTTAACTCATCTAATTTAGCACTATTCCAACGAGATGTTGTACCAACTAGATATCCTGTTATTCTTTGTATAGTATCTATATTTTCACTTCCACATTTTGGACATTTAACCAAATTTGCATCTGAATTTTCAAAACCACAATCCATACATCTTGATCTTGTATGGTTAATGCTTCCATATCCCATATTGTATTTATCCATTAAATCTACTACTGCTTTTATTGTATTTGGATTATGTGTAGCATCTCCATCTAATTCTATATAGAAGATGTGTCCTGCTCTACACATTTC
>JAZSAX010000110.1:0-8437 GCA_045602065.1 Clostridia bacterium | reverse complement strand
TATTCTTTTTTAATTTGCTTAATAATTAAAAAATATATGATAAAAAATGTAGTAACTACAAATTTCGACAAACATTATTAATAAAATGTGATATAATGTCTCCAAAAAACGAATGGAGGATAATTATTGAACTTAAATTTATTTGAAAATCTAAAAAAAGAAATTGAAACTAATGATACTATTAAAAATTTTATGGAAGAATTAACTAACTTTTTAAAAGCTAAGAGTAATGAAAAATTAAATAAAAATAGAAAAGAAGGTCATTTATATTTCGTGACAGAAGATAGAAATAACGAAATTTATTTATGGGACTTTACAGATAAGCCAAAACATGAATTTAAAGAAACAATCACTTCAAAAGATTTACTAGATGTTGCTAAAGAAGGTGCTATGCTTCAATACAAAAATGGAAAATATGAACTTTATTCCTCAGATGGATATGACATGTTATTTGATGAAAAAGATGAAAAGAGAGGTGTATAGATGATGGAAAATGAATTAATTTTAACTGATGAAAATATAAATCCGATATTTGAAGAAATAAGAGGATTAATAAATACTAGCAGAAATAGAGTTTATAGTGCAGTAAATACAGAAATGTTAAATCTATACTGGAATATTGGGAAAATTATAATGGAAATACAGCAAGGAAATGAAAGAGCTAGTTATGGTGATGCAGTTTTAGAAAAATTATCGAAAAAACTTACTAATGAATTTGGAAAAGGTTTTTCTTCTAGAAATTTAAGAACGATGAGAAAATTCTATTTAACATATCCAATTTGGAAGACAGTGTCTGCCAAATTAAGTTGGTCACATTACTTAGAATTAATAAAAATAGAGGAAGAGCATAAAAGAACTTTTTATTTAATAGAAACAACCAGTTGCAACTGGTCTGTTAGAGAATTACAAAGGCAAATAGCATCTTTATTATATGAGAGACTAGCTTTATCTAAAGACAAGGATAAAGTTTTAGAATTAGCACAAGAAGGACAAGTATTACGAACTGGAAAAGACTTAGTAAAAGACCCATTTGTGCTTGAGTTCTTGGACATAAAAGAAAATACAGAGTATCTTGAAACTGATTTAGAGAAAAATATATTAGAACATTTAAAGGAATTTTTACTGGAATTAGGAAAAGGATTTATGTTTGTTGGAAGTCAAGTAAGGATTACATTGGAAGAAGATCATTTTTATCCTGATTTAGTATTTTATAATAGATTACTTAAATGCTTTGTAATAATAGATTTAAAAATAGGAAAAATAACACACCAAGATATTGGACAGATGCAGATGTATGTAAATTATTATGATAGAGAGATTAAAGGTAAAGATGAAAATAAAACTGTTGGTATATTATTAAGCACCAAGAAAAATGAAACAGTAGTAAAATATACTTTACCAGAAGACAATGAAAGTATCTTCGCATCTGAATATAAATTACATTTACCAACCGAAGAAGAATTGATAGAAGCGATTGAAGATGAAAAGAAGAATTTAGAATTATTTGCAAATTAACATAATTTATGTTATAATAAAAGTTGATATGGGTAATCCTGTGTCAACAAATCCTATAGCACTAATTAGTGGGGGATATTTTCCTCTTTCTTTTTAGTTTTACTTATAACATTAATACATCAATAAAAGATATTTTGGAGGAATACAAATGAAAATTAAATTTTTTGAAAAATTTGTTTTGAACAATATCAAAGAATTTCCAAACTTAAGTACAGAAGATAAAAAGAAATATATTACACTTTATGGACATTACCATTTTTCTCAATGGTTAGCACTATTAACTGCTCATCCGCGGAGCATATTTGTAATGGCAATAATTGGATTTTGCCTTTGTGTTTTAAGTATTGTAATGTTGTTATTATCTGATAATGACATAATGATTTTCTACACAATATTGCCTTTTATTGTTATGCTGACACTTGGAATGCATTATAGTAACAAGGTTTTGAAAATGAAAGAAAATCAACAAAATAAGTGGTTTGAAAAAGCAACTGTAAAGGTTCAAAATTTACTGTTTAAAGACTTAAGATTTTGTTCTATCAGAAAACGCTTACACATTAAACGAGTTGATAAAAAATTTTACAAGCATTTTAATGCAGGGGAATGTTTTAAAGAATGCTATAGAGCTACTTTCAAATTGGCATATCTTTTAAATGATCCTGAAGTAAAGATTGTTTGGCTTGCAGCAACAGCATTTTATATGGAACCAATTTATAGATATGGTCATGCAGTTCTTGAAAAGAATGGAATTATCCTAGACACTAATACTCGGAAGAGTTACAACAAAACTGAATATTTAAATGCACAAAATGCTGAAATTTTTAGAGAATTTGTGTTGGAAGAATATTCGAAAGTTAAAACACCTTGGGATTTGGCTTGGGATGATTTTGGAGAATGGTGTAAAGTTCGTAATGTAAAGAGATGTAACTAAATAAAAAAGCAGTGGTGATTATATCTCACCACTGCTTTTTTGTTATGAATTAATACATGAGGCCGAACTTGTGTAAAATTCGTGTAAGGTCATTTTTTATACAAATATTCCTAAATCTATTTAAAATAGAGCTAAAATTTGATATAATACCAAAAATAGTTGTTAGATTTATACCAAAAAGTAGCAGAATAAAGAAAGGGAGTCAAAATGGATTGGTTTGAAAGCGAAGATTTGGTACCAAAGACAGAGAAAAAAGAAGAAATAAAGAAAGAACCAGAAAAACCTAAATTAACTAAAGAAGAAATTGCAGCTTGGTGGAAAAAATATTATGATGCTTTAGAAAGTATTTATCCAATGATAGGTTTTGAGATTCAAGGGAAAGAGGGAGAAACTTTATATTTCCATAGAAGACATTCTTTTCCATTAGATAGTACAGATCTAAATAATTTAGTTTATATACTAAGAGATAATAATTTTAAGGAAAAAGAAGAGAAGAGAGTTGCAAGAAATTTAAGAGGTGAATTACCTGAAGACTCAAAAAAAGAAGATGACTTTTATGGGAAATCAAGGGGATTTATTAGAATAGATAAAGAAAAGAAAATATTTAATTTTTTAATTGATTGGGATTATCAAGACAAAGGATATGGTAAAGCAATTTATGATAATTATTTACAAATATTAGAGACTTTAGGAATTGAAGATAAAGAAGATTATGAATTGCAAGTTGCTAACAGAGCTGACCATTCATTTATAAAATATATGCATACAAAAGAACTAGTCGCAAGAACTAATGATGAACCTAGTACAGAAAATGCAATTAGTATTCTTGAAGATTTTGCTAAATATCCTAATACAGTTAGGTTAAGAGATGTAAATGCTATTGTTACTTATGCTATAAAATCTAATGTATCGATGGAAGAAATAGCACAAGAATTAAATGAAAATGGATTTAATATTTATAGTGATACAATTAGAAGGGAAGAATTAGAAAAATTTAGAACATTTGGAGTAACAGGACTTAAGGCAACATATATGCATACACATTTTATGAAGTCTAAAAGTTTTGAATTTATGCAACTTATAACTGAAGCAGATAAAGAAGATACAACTTTAGAATTTAGAAGAGTTTTTGAAGAAATAAAAAGGGAACGTGAACAACAAGAAAAGAACGGTGGATATATACCAGAAAATATGCAGAGATATGGAGAACTTGAACATATTATTTTGGATTGGAAGCATTCAGAATTATTATTAGGAAATCTTAATGATGAAGTGAAACAGATTGTTAAAAGACATATTATTAATAAGTTTGAAGAATTCGATCCTGAGCATAGAAGTAGTTCTCTAACGGATGATGGTAATACTTTTAGAACATTTGCAGTATTAAAAGCTTCAGGATTAATGGATGAAGAGGCGTACATAGCTTTATATCAAAAAGCGCTTAATCGTAACTATGATTTAGAAGAATTTGATAGTGCTGTTGCTTGGAGATTTATTGATGCTGAATCAAGAAAAAAAGCTAGAGAAGAAATTTCTCGAAATTTGTATTGTCCATGTCCAAAGAAAAATTGGCAAAAGTCACACTCTTGGGGAGAACAATTTAGAATTTCAAAAGTTCAAATTCCTGAAGAACTAAGTAAAAAAGGTAAAGTAAGAGATATATTAAAGCAAAAAATTATAAATCAAGGTAGTGCTAGAAAAATAAAGATTAAAACAGATATGACAGGCATTGGTAGAGATGGAAAAACTTTTATAGTAGATAACATGAAAGATTGGTTATTCGGTGTACCAGGAGCACGTGGTAATTTACAGATGATGGGAACTTCAGCAATAACATTCCCACCTCAAACTCCACAAATAGTTGTGGAAATGCTAGAACAAGTTATAAATGATTTAGTACATCCAGATGTCGATGAAAGAAGTGAAAGATAATATTTTTTAGGTCATGAAGGAGAAAAAAATGTTTAAATTACATTCAGAATTTAAGCCAACAGGTGACCAACCACAGGCTATAGATTATTTAGTAAAAGGAATAAATGAAGGTAAGAAATTCCAGACTTTACTTGGTGTAACAGGTTCTGGAAAAACTTTTACTATGGCTAATATAATAGAAAAAGTGCAGAAGCCAACATTGGTTTTAGCACACAATAAAACCTTAGCTGGACAACTCTATTCTGAGTTTAAGGAATTCTTTCCTGAGAATCATGTAGAGTATTTCGTTTCATATTACGATTACTACCAGCCAGAAAGTTATATAGCACAATCAGACACATATATAGAAAAAGATGCATCAATAAATGATGAAATAGACAAACTAAGACATTCAGCAACAGCATCATTATTTGAAAGTAAAGATGTAATAATAGTAGCATCAGTATCATGTATATATGGATTAGGGGATCCAATAGATTACGAAAATATGATAGTATCATTGCGCCCAGGGATGCAAGTATCAAGAGATAAGATACTAAAAAAATTAGTAAATATGCAATACACAAGAAACGAAATAGATTTTAAAAGAGGAACATTTAGAGCTAAAGGAGATATTGCAGAAATATATCCATCAGACACGAGTGAATCAGCAATAAGAGTGGAATTCTGGGGAGATGAAATTGAAAAAATAAGTGAAATAAATCCATTAACAGGAAAAGCTATTGGAACAAGGCAACATGTAATGATATTCCCGAATTCACACTATGTAACATCTAGTGAAAAAATGGAAAGAGCAATTCAAACAATAGAACAAGAAATGGAAGAAAGAGTTGAATACTTCAAAAGTCAAAATAAATTAATCGAAGCACAACGTATTCAAGAAAGAACAAATTTTGACATAGAAATGATGAAAGAAACTGGCTTCTGTCAAGGAATAGAAAACTATTCTAGACACATAAGTGGAAGAGAAGCGGGAAGCCCACCATTTACTTTATTTGATTATTTCCCAGATGATTTCTTGTTATTAATAGACGAATCACATGCAACAATTCCACAAGTAAGGGCAATGTATAATGGGGACAGAGCACGCAAAGATTCTCTTGTAAAATATGGATTCAGACTTCCATCAGCATATGATAACAGACCATTAACATTTAATGAATTTGAAGAAAGAATTAATCAAGCTGTTTTTGTAAGTGCAACACCTGCTGATTATGAAAAAGAACATGCAGGAGATAATGTTGTAGAACAAATTATAAGGCCAACAGGGCTACTAGATCCAATTGTAGAAGTCAAACCAGTTACAAATCAAATTGATGATTTATTAGAACAAATTCGAATAAGAGTTGAAAGACAAGAAAGAGTTTTAGTAACAACTTTAACTAAAAAGATGGCTGAAGATTTAACAGAATATTTAAAAAGCTTAGACATCAAAGTAAATTATATACATTCAGAAACAAAGGCATTAGAAAGAATGGAAATAATACGAAAACTTCGTTTAGGAGAATTTGATGTATTAGTTGGAATAAACTTATTAAGAGAAGGTTTAGATATTCCGGAAGTTTCACTTGTTGCGATATTAGATGCAGATAAAGAAGGATTTTTACGCTCAGAACGTTCATTAATTCAAACAATAGGGCGTGCTGCTAGAAATACTGAAGGAACAGTAATTATGTATGCAGATGAACTTACAGATTCTATGGAAAAAGCTATTAGAGAAACAAATAGAAGACGAGCAATTCAAGAAGCTTATAATAAAGAGCATAATATAACTCCAAAAACTATTAAAAAATCTGTTAGAGATTCAATAAAAGTGGTTCAAGCAGAAGATATTAGCGTTGAATATAAACTTGAAAAAGAAGAAGATATTAAGCAAACAATTAATAAGTTAACTAATGAAATGCTTGAATATGCTAGTAGAATGGAATTTGAACAAGCTGCTGAAATTAGAGATAAGATTAAAGAATTAGAGAAGCTAATATAAAAAGAAAAAGGGAACCCATTAGGGTTCCCTTTCCTAGATTATTGCAAATTAGTTTTTTTGAAAGTACATTCGTACTTATACGAATCTGCGATGGGGCCTTTAATACTAGCCTCTAAAGCAGGAAAATCCTTTTTCAAATGTTCGAATTGGTCTCGGGACATTTTCAATGTAATAGAAGTTCTGGAGGAATTATTCAAAAATTCCTCTAATGAATCTCTTAACCGATTTCTCTGAGAAAGAAAATCTCCTCTAGGCATATTGTTTACCTCCTAATATAATCTATTTATTGCTAAAAGCGTTATTTATTATATCATAAAAAATAAATCTTGTAAACATAAAAGCGAAAAAATAATTTTTCGCAAACTATTGTTTATTTTTCCGAAACATAGTATAATAATAAGTGCGATTAGGAGGGAAATAAGTATGAATGACAAAATAGTTATAAAAGGCGCCAAAGAGCATAATTTGAAAAATATAAATTTAGAAATACCAAGAGATAAACTTGTAGTAATAACAGGATTATCAGGTTCAGGAAAATCATCTTTAGCATTTGACACATTATATGCAGAAGGACAAAGAAGATATGTAGAAAGTTTGTCATCATATGCAAGACAATTCCTAGGACTAATGGAAAAACCTGATGTAGAGTCAATAGAAGGATTATCACCTGCAATATCAATAGATCAAAAAACAACATCAAAAAATCCTCGTTCAACAGTAGGAACAGTAACAGAAATTTATGACTATATACGTTTATTATATGCAAGAGTAGGAGCACCACATTGTCCACACTGTGGTAGAAAAATTGAAAAACAATCAATAGACCAAATAGTTGACAATGTAATGAAATTAGAACAAGGAACAAGAATTCAAGTACTAGCGCCAGTTGTAAGAAGCAGAAAAGGAGAATATACAAAACTATTTGAAGACCTACAAAAAGAAGGGTTTGCAAGAGTAAGAGTAGATGGAGAAATCTATGAATTATCAGATGAAATTAAATTAGATAAAAATAAAAAACACGAAATAGAAGTTGTTGTAGATAGACTTGTAATAAAGGAAGAAATTGTAGGAAGGCTTACAGAATCAATAGAAGTATCATTAAAACATGCTGAAAATATGGTATTAATAGATGTAGTAGGAGGGAAGCCAACACTATACAGCTGTAATTATGCATGCCCAGACTGTGGATTTAGTTTTCCAGAATTATCGCCAAGAATGTTTTCATTTAACAATCCATATGGAGCATGTCCAAAATGTTCAGGAATTGGATTTTTAATGAAAATGGATGAAGACTTAATAATTCCAGACAAAACAAAAACATTATATGATGGAGTAAAAGCTTTTGGTTCAAGCACAATGAAAAAGGGTGACACGATGGCAAGAATGTATTTTGAAAGTGTTGGAAGACATTATGGAGTGGAAATAAAAAACAAGAAAATTAAAGACTTACCAAGAGACTTTTTAGAAAAAATATTATATGGAACAGGAACAGAAGAAATAGATTTTGAATTTGCATCACCATATGGAGTAAGAAAATTTAAGCAACCATTTGAAGGAGTATTACCAACATTAGAAAGACGTCACAGTGAAACAAAATCACAAGGAATGAGAGATTTCTACGAGATTTATATGAGTAATATGCATTGTGATGAATGTCATGGTGCAAGATTGAAAAAAGAAATTCTATGTATACGTGTAGGTGGTAAAAACATAAATGAAATGACAGACATGTCAATAAGACAATTACAAGAATTTTTAAACAGTTTAGAACTTACAGACTCACAAAAAATAATAGCAGATATGATATTAAAAGAAATAGATGCAAGACTACAATTCTTGATAGATGTGGGGTTAGAATATCTAACATTATCAAGAAGTGCGGGAACATTATCAGGTGGAGAGGCACAACGTATACGTTTAGCAACACAAATAGGTTCTGGACTTACAGGTGTGCTATACATCTTAGATGAACCAAGTATAGGATTACATCAAAGAGATAATGAAAAACTAATAGCAACATTGAAAAAACTAAGAGACTTAGGAAACACTTTATTAGTAGTAGAACATGATGAAGA
>JAZSAX010000109.1:0-16229 GCA_045602065.1 Clostridia bacterium | reverse complement strand
GAAAAATTTGGATTTATTCCTGAAACCAATTCCTGCATTTCTAAATATATATTCTTCAAATCTGATAGGTATTCTTTTATAGATTCTTCTACTTCTGAGTAATTCTTTTCTGTTTTGGTTTCTAAATCAATGTTATCTTCTATTAAATCTGATTGTAATATTTTATTTATTTCTCCAGTCAATAAATTCATTTGTTGTGTACTAAATTGACTATAAACATATGCTATTCCTATTAATACAATAATTAATATTGTTAGTATTGCTATCGCGATTTTTGTTTTTTTATTCTCCATTTTATTTTTCCTTTCGTGCATGCATTTGGTACCGGTTCTATTTTGCATTAAAATTCAATTTTTTCTGCTATCCATTTTTCTAATTCATCAATTTTTACTCTAACTTGTTCCATTGTGTCTCTATCTCTAACTGTTACAGAATTATCCTCTAATGTGTCAAAATCTATTGTTACGCAGAATGGTGTTCCTATTTCATCTTGTCTTCTATAACGTTTTCCAATTGAACCTGATTCATCATATTCACACATAAATCTCTTAGATAAGTTTGTATATACTTCTTCTGCTTTTTCTGATAATTTTTTTGATAGTGGAAGTATAGCTACTTTATATGGAGCTAATGCTGGATGTAAATGTAATACTGTTCTTATATCTCCTTCTGCTATTTCTTCTTCATCATATGCGTTGCATAAAAATGCTAATGTTACTCTGTCTGCACCTAATGATGGTTCTATACAATATGGTATATATCTTTCATTTGTTTCTGGGTCTAAATATGTGAAATCTTCTCTTGAAACTTCCATATGTGATTTTAAGTCAAAGTCTGTTCTATCAGCAATCCCCCATAATTCTCCCCATCCAAATGGGAATAAAAATTCTATATCTGTTGTCGCATTACTATAATGTGATAATTCTTCTGGTGAATGGTCTCTTAATCTCATATTTTCTTCTTTCATTCCTAATCCTAATAGCCATTCCTTACAGAAGTTTTTCCAATATTCATGCCATTCTAAATCTGTTCCAGGTTTGCAGAAAAATTCTAATTCCATTTGTTCAAATTCTCTTGTTCTAAATGTGAAATTTCCTGGTGTTATTTCATTTCTAAATGATTTTCCAACTTGAGCAATACCCATTGGTAATTTTGTTCTTGTTGTTCTCATTACATTTTTAAAGTTAACAAATATACCTTGAGCTGTTTCTGGTCTCAAATAAATTTCTGCTTTAGCATCTTCTGTTACACCTTGAAATGTTTTAAACATTAAGTTGAATTTACGTATATTTGTGAAATTGTTTTTCCCACAGTCTGGACATGGAATTTTATTATCTTCGATGAATTTTACTAATTCTTCATCTGACATTCCATCTGCAATCATATCATTTCCATTATTATGAGCCCATTCTTCTATTAATTTATCTGCTCTGTGTCTTGTTTTACATTCTTTACAGTCTATTAATGGATCAGAAAATCCTCCAACATGTCCTGATGCAACCCATGTTTGTGGGTTCATTAATATTGCTGCATCTAATCCTACATTGTGTTTAGATTCTTGGACAAATTTTTTCATCCATAATTTTTTAACATTGTTTTTTAATTCTACTCCTAATGGTCCATAATCCCATGTGTTTGCTAATCCTCCATAGATTTCTGAACCTGGATATACATATCCTCTCGCTTTGCATAAATTTACGATTGTTTCCATTGATTTTAACATAAAAATTCCTCCCTTAAATTTGCTAGAAACTACTTTTTTTCATACAAGTTAACACGGCCAAAAGTGGTATATTGTGCATTTTTGTTAGTTTGAACAAGCTGAAGGCGTACGAGTTGTACGTCGAAGTTTGTTCAAGATAGCGAAAATGTGCAAGATGCCATTTTTCGCCGTGTTAAAATCAAAAAAACTCTCATCCCTAGCATAACTAAACTACGCTAGGGACGAAAGTTATATTCCGCGTTTCCACCCTAATTCTTAAAATTTTATATTTTAAGCACCTTAATTCTCATTATTACTCCAAAGCTCCCCTTATGTTTCATATTACTAACTCACACCAACTGTTAGCTCTCTAAAAATAATTCCCATAATTTTTCTTTTTCATCGTAATTATTAAATTGCTTATATTATATTACTATGTTTAAAAAATGTCAATATTTTTTAACAAACCTATTGTCAAATCCAAAATCTTGTGTTAAGATATTAAAGTAATTTGATTTAGGGGTATAGTGTCAATGGTAGCACATCGGTCTCCAAAACCGCCTGTGTGGGTTCGAATCCTACTACCCCTGCCATTACTAGAGTTTAGAATTATTCTAAACTCTTTTTATTTTTCAAACTGGAGGTGATTTTATTAACAAATTAATTTCCACAATAATAATTTTTTCAATAATAATATGCGTTTTATTTATTCCAACAATATCAGCAAATCCCGCTATCCCAAAAATAGACGAAAATCAAATATTCTTTTATGGTAATTCAAATTTTGCGTGGCCAGTTCCTGGTTATACACGTATTTCTTCATATTTTGGAAAAAGAACCGCTCCCACAACAGGAGCATCAACATACCATAAAGGTATCGACATTCCTGCCCCAGAAGGTACAGTTTTAATTGCATCTTGTGATGGAGAAATTACATTTACAGGCTTTCTTGGTGGAGGCGGATATACCATCACTCTTACAACTGCTGATAACTTAAAAATTTCATATTGCCATGTTTCTTCTAATTATATAGTAACTGTAGGAGATCAAATCATTCAAGGACAAGTTATTGGCACAGTTGGCCCCAAATATGTTTATGGAGTTGCAGGCAATATATATAAAGACGAAAATGGCCGCCCAACAAATGGGGCAACAACAGGTTGTCACTTACATATAGGATTTAGATTAAATGGCGAATATGTAAATCCTTTAGATTATTTACAATAATCGTATTTTGTGGTATTATATTAATGTTTAAAGGAGATGATTTAATGGCATTTGACGGAATTGTAGCTCATCACATTGTAGAAGAAATGGCTCCACTTATTGGAGGAAAATTAGATAAAATACACGAACCTGATAAAAACACAATTATATTAGGTATATATTCTCAAGGTAAAAACCACACACTAAACATCTGTATAGATGCTCATAATTGTAGAATTAATTTAACTACACACCCTAGAATAAATCCACTTGTTGCTCCTAATTTTTGTATGCTTTTAAGAAAACATTTAATTGGAGGACGAATTTCTAGCATTTCTATGGTAGGATTAGAAAGACTTGTAAACATTGAAATTGAAACAATAAATGAATTTAATGAAATTGAAATAAAAACTCTTATAGTAGAACTAATGGGCAGACATAGTAATATTATTTTAGTTAATCAAAATAACAAAATTGTAGATGCAATGAGACATATCTCTTCTACTACTTCATATAGAGAAATAGTGCCATCACGAATATATACTTTACCAAATTCAGATAAGTTTGATTTTACAGCTATAAAAGATTTTGAAGAGTTTGACTCTAGATTTTCTGCTACTAACTTAGATGAATTAGCAAAAGTAGTTTCAAACACTTTTACAGGATTTAGTTTGTCTTTTGTAAACTCTGCTATCAGTAAATGTAAGATTACTAACATGTCAAAAGATGAATTAGAAAAATTATATAATTATTTTTTTAATGTAGTACATAGTAAAGTTCCTTTAGATTTCGAACCAATCTATAAAAATGGTAAGATTTCTGATTATGTTTTGGTTGAAGGGCAATGCAATGAACCTGATCACTTAAATACTTTTATAGATAATTTCTATTTTGAAAGAGAAACAGTAGAAACATTTACAAATTACAGAAATACTATTTTTAAAATGATTTTAGAAGTTTTAGACAAATATAACAAAAGATTAGTTAGTATAACTACAAAACTAAAAGAATGTGATGAAATGGACAAATTCAAACTATACGGTGAGCTTATAACAGCTAATTTATATCATTTGTCAAATACTCATTCTTCTAGTATAGAATTAGAAAATTATTATGACAACAATAATTTAATATCTATTCCATTAGATACTAAATATTCGCCAAGCACAAATGCAAAAAGATATTTTAAAAAATATTCAAAATTAAAAAATGCATTTCAAATAGTTTCTGAACAAAAAATTGAAACCGAAAAAGAAATTGATTATATTGGAAGTATTGTATATGAATTGGAAAATAGTTCTACTTTAGAAGATGTTCAAGACATTTTTGAAGAAATAAGTGAAAATGTAATTTTTAAGGAAAAACTTAAAAAGAAAGAAAAGAAAAATAAAGTTTCTAAAAAGAAAAAACAGCAGTTATTCTCTCCTATCGAATATGAAATTGATGATTTTAAAATTTATGTTGGTAGAAACAATAAAGAAAATGATTGGCTTACACTTTCTTTTGCAAATAAAAATGATATTTGGTTCCACACTAAAGATATCCATGGAAGCCATGTTATTTTAAAAGTAGATAAACCTATTAATGATGATATTATAGTTAAATGTGCTGAAATTGCGACAAGACACAGCAAAGCAAAAAATTCTTCTAATGTTCCTGTTGATTATTGTCTTGTTCAATTTGTGAAAAAGCCACATGGTGCAAAACCAGGTATGGTTATTTTTACAAATAATAAAACTTTAAATGTAAAACCATAAGAAAAAAGGGACCTGGTCCCTTTTTCACTTTATTATAAAATAAAAAACTTAATTAAAATTACTAATACACTTAATGTAGATAATGCTGTATCCATAAACCCTTCTGTTGATTTTCCCATTTCCTCTACAACTGTTATTTCATAAGATTTTACTTCTGCTATCTTAAAATAAGTTTCAATTTCTTTACTTTCTTTTTCTTTAACTTTTCCTATTTCTAAATATTGTGTTCCAAGATTTACACCTGTTGATGAATACAAATCTATTTTCAATACTTTTCCGCTTAATGCCGTATCATTAACATTTAATTTCATTCTACCGTTTACAGTAGTAGCTTGCATTTGTACTATTTCTATTCCTGCTGGAGTTTCTCCTCTTTGCTTTATGTCTTTATATGTTGAATTTATCCCAAAATATATTAAAATATCTGATAATATCCAAAATAATATTAGCCATACTACATATTTGGCAAATGTTTTCATTCTATCCATGATTAGCATCCTTTCCTTAGGCATCTACTGCCTTTTCCATTTTCTACTATATTATACTATATTTTTCCTTTATTTGCAAGAGCTAGAATATATTTAAGTTTCACACAATTCTTTTTTTAGAATATATTAAACTGAAAGGAGTTTTTCTATGGATTATGAATTAATGATGAACGGAACTGTAAAAATTGGTCAACCAGCTCCTGATTTTACAGCTGAAACTACATATGGGCCTGTTTGCCTTGATGATTATAAAGGAAAATGGTTAGTTCTATTTTCACATCCTGGAGATTTTACCCCAGTTTGTACTACCGAAATGATTGCATTTGCAAAAGTAAATTCTTATTTTGAAAAATTAAATACTTCGTTACTTGGGTTAAGTATTGATAGTAACTCATCACATTTAGCTTGGATGCACGATATTTATTGTATGACAGGAATTGTATTACCATTCCCTATAATTGCTGATAGAAATGGCAGTATTTCCCGCAAATATGGTATGATATCTACTGATGTTAGTAATACAGAAACTGTTAGAAACGTATTTATTATTGATGATAAAGGAATTGTTAGAGTTATTTTAGTTTACCCTTTAAATGTAGGAAGATTTGTGCCTGAAATCTTAAGAATTATTCAAGCTTTACAAATGTCTGATTGTACTCATGCTTCTACCCCTGTTAATTGGATTCCTGGCCAACCTGTTATTCAACCACCTCCTCGTACCTATCCACTGCTTCAAGAAAGATTAAATAATATTGAACAAAATAACAATGGTATGAATTGGTATTTGGCTTTTCAGAAGCCTAAACAAGAGTGTTTGATTGAAGCTGAAGAAAAAGGAGACGATATTTAAACATCGTCTCCTCTAAAGTTTTTATTCATCTTTCGCAGTATTAACTTTAGCAAATTTCATAATTTCAACAACAACAAGTGGCGCAAAAATTAATCCTAAAGCTTCTAATAGATTCCCTATTGGTAAAACTGGTATACTAAATACATGTCTTAATGCTGGTACTACTAATATAATTCCCATTAAAAATGCTGATGCAAGAACTGCTAGTATTAATGTTTTATTTCCAAAAATTCCTGTTTTAAATACAGATTTTTTATTGTCTCTAATATTAAATACATGTACTAATTCTGAGAATGCTAATACCATAAATGCCATTGTTTGACCAACTTCAACTTTTGATTGTTCAAGTGTTAATCCATCAATTGGCTCATGTGTTGTAGCTAAACCAATAATAAATCCCGCAAGTGTTAGTAATCCTATCATTACACCTTGATATATAATTCTAAATGTTCTACCTTTTGTAAATATGCCTTCATTTTTCTTAATTGGTTTTCTATTCATTATGTCTCTATTAGCTGGGTCAAATGCTAGCGCTAATGCTGGTAATGAGTCTGTTACAAGATTAATCCATAATATATGAATTGGTAATAATACTTGTATTAAGTTTATATCACCTATTCCAAACCATTTTCCTATTGCAGGAGCTAGTAGTGTTGCAAGGAATAGTACTACAACTTCACCAACATTAGATGATAATAAGAATTGTATTACTTTTAATATATTATCATATATACGTCTTCCTTCTTCAACTGCTGATACTATTGTTGCAAAATTATCATCTGTTAAGATAACATCTGCAGCTTCTTTTGCTACTTCTGTTCCAACTATTCCCATTGCACATCCAATATCAGATGTTTTTAGTGCTGGACTATCATTTACACCATCACCAGTCATAGCAACAACTTCGCCATTCGCTTGCCAAGCTTTTACTATACGTACTTTGTGTTCTGGTGATACTCTTGCATATACAGAATATTTTCTAATATCTTTTGTTAATTGTTCATCAGATATTTTTTCTAATTCTAATCCTGTTAATGCTTCATCTTCATTTTCTAGTATTCCTAATTTTTTAGCAATAGCAACTGCTGTAATTTTATGGTCACCTGTAATCATTACAGTTTTGATTCCTGCTGATTTACATTTTTCAACAGCTAGTTTTGCTTCTTCTCTTGGTGGATCTATCATTCCTACCATTCCTATAAATGTTAATCCACCTTCAATTGTTTTCATTTCTTCTTTTGATGGCATATGATCCATCTCTTTATATGCAAATGCTAAAACTCTTAAAGCATCCACTGCCATGTGTTCATTGTTTTCTCTAATCCATTTTGCATATTCGTCTAAGTTTGTTTTAATTTCACCTTTGAATAAGTATGAATTACATATTCTTAATAATTCATCTACTCCACCTTTTGTGTATACAATATATTTCCCATTGTTTTGGTTAACAGTAGTCATTAATTTTCTTTCCGAATCAAATGGCACTTCTTCAACTCTTGGATTTTCATCATAAACTGTTTGTGTATAATTTAATTTAAATGCCATATCTACTAATGCTGTTTCTGTTGGATCTCCTGCTAATTCTCCTGTTTCTAATAATCTTGAATCATTACATAACATACAGTTATAAACTAGTTTTTTGAAATCTTCAGTCACTTCTGTTTTGGCCACATCTGTTGTAACATCATTACAGAATATTTTTTCAACTGTCATTTTGTTTTGTGTTAATGTTCCTGTTTTATCTGAACATATTACTGTACTACTTCCTAATGTTTCAACTGCAGGTAGTTTTTTAACAATAGCATTTTTATTAACCATTTTTTGAACACCAATCGCTAATACTATTGTTGATACAGCAACTAATCCTTCTGGTATTACTGCTACTGCAAGTGATACGGCTGTCATAAACATATCTATTAAACCTTTACCTTGTAATATTCCTATAACAAATATTACTGCACATATTGCTAATGCTGCAATTCCTAATGTTTTTCCTAATTTATTTAGTCTTCTTTGAAGTGGCGTTTCTTGTTTTTCTGTTTCATTTAGCATTCCTGCTATTTTTCCAACTTCTGTGTTCATTCCTGTTTCTACAACAATTGCTTTTCCTCTACCATATGTAATTAAACTTGATGAGAATAGCATATTGATTCTATCTCCAACTCCAACTTCTGTTCCTTCGATTGGAGCAGTTTCTTTTTCAACTGGTACAGATTCACCTGTTAATGAACTTTCTTGTGATTTTAAGTTTGCAGCTTCTATTATTCTTAAATCTGCTGATACATAATCTCCTGTTTCAATTATCACTAAATCTCCAGGTACTAATTCTCTAGCTGGTATAACTTGTTCTTTTCCATCTCTTATAACTTTTGCAGCATGTTCACTTAATTTCTTTAATGCTTCAAGTGATTTTTCAGCTTTAGCTTCTTGTGCTACACCTATTATAGCATTTAATAATACTACAATCATGATGATTACCGTATCTGCTATTCCTTCACCTTCTGCTACTCCTACTATTCCAGACACAATTGCAGCTATTATCAATACTATAATAGAAAAGTCTTTAAATTGTGCTAGAAACTTTTGTAATAATGTTTCCTTTTTTCCTTCTTTTAACTCATTTGGTCCATATTTTTGTTTGTGTTCAGCTACTTTATTACTATCTAAACCTTTTTCAATGTTTGTTTGTAGCTCTTTTTCAACATCCTCCACAGCTTTGTTAAACCACTGTTTTTCCATTTGCATCTTTCCTTTCTTCTATATTGTAACCATTTTCAAGAAGTTTTATCTAAAAAGAGACCCTTAAAGAAAAAATTTTCGTCTTTTCTTTAAAAGTCTCGTTTACTCTTTATAAAGCTTGTTAACCAGATTTTTAAAATCGCGTCTGTTGATTAACAATTTAAAACTACTCCCTTTTAAGGTTACATATATGGTGACCCGTACGAGAATCGAACTCATGATTCCACCTTGAGAGGGTGGCGTCTTAACCGCTTGACCAACGGGCCATTAAATTACTTTATAGTTATACCATATTTAGCAAACTAAGTCAATCTTTTTTTAGAAAAAAGAAAAAAGAGACCACGTCTCTTTTTCCTTATTCTTCTTTCTTTTTCTTTAAATTAACTATTATTGCATTTTCATTATCGAACTCGAATTCAGCATCAGTTGTATCTGTTTGAACAGGATTTATTTGGTCATTATCATCTATAAAATCTACATGTTGATAGTCAAATTTAGGTTTACCTGCATTTTTTGAGTCCTCTGCTGCTGTTAAACCTGCTGTAAATTTTGCAAAATTATATTTTTTAACTGGTTGTTCTTCTTTGTGTTTAGATGCTATAAAATCAAATTTACCTTCACCTACTTGGAAACCACTGTCTATTTTTAGTTTAACTGCTGCATTCTTAAATGATAAATATGAAAGTTTATTAGCTGCAAAATAAGCTTCCCAGTCATACTGTACGCCTCCAATTTTAGAATCATATTCTAATGTCTTAAAGTCCATACTATTTGAATACTTCCAAACTCTTCTTTTTGTAAACTCTTTTTCCCACCATTCTAATTCTTCTGGTGATCCATCCCCTGTAAAGATTTTGCTTGCACAGTTAGATAAAATTGTATCTTTATATCTCATTCTTGGAGAATTTCCTTCTAATTGTGCTAAGTTTTGTGCTGTTATAACTGTTGCAACTTTATATTTACGATATAAAGTGAATATAGATTCTGTGTCTTTGCAGATGAAATCTGGGAATTCATCTACATAGAAGAAATGTGGTATTCTACTACTTTCACTACCTGGTCTTCTTAACACTGCATTTTGCATTGATAATATGAAGAATAGTCCAAATGCTCTATGGCTTGTTCTACCTAAATCTCCTCTACGAGTACATACTAATGTAATATCTCCATTAGCTAATACTTTATCAAAGTTTAGATTATTGTGTCTATTACATAAAATTGCTTTTACACCTGGAAGTCTTAGCAAGTTATCTAATTGTGTTGCAGCTAGATAAATATATTTTTCTGTATCAGGTCTTCCCACACTGTCTTTGTAGAAGTTCTTTTTAAAATATGCTATTTGAATTCCGTATTTTTGTGACAGTTCTTCATCAGCCCTCATAACTTCACACATTTTTTGTACTAAGTCAAAATTTGTAAGCATTTTTAACATATCTTCTAGATTTGGAAGGCTTCCTCCATTTAATCTAGGATACATTTCTTTTAACATTATTGTTATATTCTCAATTGCCTGTATAATAAAATCTTCTCTATATGCTTCTTCTATCTCTGGGTGTGTATTTATATACATTCCTTTTAATACAGAAGAAATTGTTATTGCTATTTTTGAAACATCATCATATACAAACGGATTTAATCCTATTGAATTTATATTTGATGGATCTATTACGTTATATTTTATATGATAATTATCGCAAACGTTCATTATTCTTGATATTGACTCATAATCTGGAGACATTAATGTTAATCCCAAATTTCTGTATGAATATTCATTAGCTGCTGTTGATAGTAACATTTTTGTCATATATGCTTTATATACTGATTCTTTTCCAGCAACTGGTGTTAGCATGTTTAGATTAAAGTTTTCGTTCAAATAATCATTGTCATATGGTTTAGTTAATGTTGCAATTCCTGTTTTTAATGCCGTATATCCCATTTCTTTTGCATTTGCTATGTAGAATGCTTTTTTCTCTATATCTTTTGCCATCATTGGTTCTAATATCATTGATGTTTTACCTGTTCCTGCACCACCACAAGCTATCATAGATTGGTATCTTGATTTTTCAAAAAACACCATCTTTTTACCTGATTCATAGTCATTACATAAATGCATATCACAAGTAAATGGTCCGTGTCCTGCTTTTGTGTCAGCTAAACTTATTCCTTTATAATCCCATAATGATCTAGTTTGATCTTTACTATCAGCTACACTTAAACGTAACCATTTGAATACACCATAAAATGTTGTTAATGGTAAATAAATAGCTAATGCTGAAAATGCTGGTCTTATAAGTTCTGAAAAATTTGTAACTAATTCAGTATATCCTGGTAATGATATTAAAAATAACCAAGCTGCACTATTTATCCATTGTGTAAACATTGATATTCCTACAATATATAATGTTGTTACATATGTATAAAATAATGTTATTTTCATGCTTTTTGATGTTGCAAATTCTGATGTTGGAGAAAATAAGTATGCTAATATTGGACAAGCCATTGCTATTGTATATTGTATTGGTCCCCAATATGATACTGATACCCCTGTAAATATCATAAATAACATTTCTATTATTCTATCAACTATTATATATATTGAAATTAATGTTAATACATATGTAGCAAATGTATTTCTACTAACATTTAATTTTTTCAAAAATTTATCTATTATTTTCATGATTTCTTCCTTTCATTTTCAAAATCATACATATATATTATCCTACAAAATAACCAAAATTACAAGCTTTTTCGCCAAATTTTACAAAATTACTTGTAAAAGTATCCCTGATATAACTCCTATAGCATATAGTAAGCCTACAATTTTCAAGTTTTCTTTGATGTTTTTATTTGTCTTAAATAATACTAATACACCTATTCCTGCATTTACTGCCACTCCTGATATCAACATCGGCATTGATATTACATTTTCTATAAACAATTCTGTTAATATTACAGATGATGCACAATTTGGAATTAATCCTATAAATCCTGCTACCACTGGGCCTAACAATATATTTTTACTTATGAAATTTGCAATTGTTTCTTCACCAATTAAGGTAATTATTCCATTAATAATTAAAGTTATTATAAATATAAATATTATAATATTTATTGTATGTTTTAATGCTGAAATTAAAATCCCTTCATCACAGTGACAATGTTCATGTTCACATAGTTCTTCAATTTTCTGTTCTTCTTGCTTGTCTTTTTTTACTATCTTAATTACTCCATCTATAATAAATCCTGCAATTATACCAATTATTAATTTTAATCCTAATATTGTTAATATTGTTGTTACTGGTACTGCTTCTGTTAACAATATAGGCAACATTTCATCAGATGTTGCTAAATATACTGATATTAATGTACCTAATGTAATTACTCTAGCAGAATACAAGTTTGTTGCAGATACCGAAAATCCACATTGAGGGAATATTCCAACAATAGCCCCCAACAATGGTCCAAATTTTCCTGATTTCTGTATTGTTTCTTTTGCTTTGTTACTTGTTTTATGTTCTATGTATTCCATTATTAGATATGTTATAAAAAGAAATGGTAATAATCTTACTGTTTCTAATAATGTATGTTCTAATATGTGTAAAATTTCGTGCATTTATATATCCTTCCTATATTCTTCCATTTTTTAAATCGTCTATAAATTTATCTCTAATTTCAAATGGAAGTAGTGTTATATTTTCAACATCCTCTCTTGAAATAATTTCTGGCAAATATTGTCCTTTATGTGCATATTTAGGGTCTCCTGTAAACTCTGGTCCAGTTCCTGTTCCAAATTCTCCGCCTATATATTCACATAAAAAGAAATATTCTTTTGTTTGTTTGTTTTGATGTTCCATTTCATAAAGTTTTTTAATAACTTTTACATCTATACCAAACTCTTCTTTTATTTCTCTTATTGTACCTTCTTCTAGCGTTTCCTCTCCTTCTTGTCCTCCTCCGGGGAATGTATAATATTCTCCAATAGGATGATTTTGCACTCCCACTCTATGCATAAATGCAAATCCATCTCCCATTGGTACTATTCCTGCTAAGCGTACTCTCATTATTTCCTCCTATTCATACCACTCAAATGTCCAGTTCAATACTTTAACTAAATCTCCTTCTTGAACACCTAAACGTTTCAATTCATCTTCTATTCCCATAGTTTTTAAATTCTTTTGGAAATAGTACATTGATTCATTATCATCAATATTGATTCTACCCATAAGTCTATTAATCGCTTTACCTTCTATGATAAACATTTCTCCTTCTTTTCTAATTGTCCATTCATCTTTATCATCTTCAAGTGTGTATACAACTCTTTCTTCTACTTCAACTAGTTCTTCTTTTGGTAAAGTTTTTAATACTTCTGTTACTCTATTTAGAAGTTCTGTAAGCCCTTCTCCTGTAACTCCTGAAATTTTATAAATTTCTAAACCTTCTTTTTTAGCTAATTCTTCTAATTTTTTATATCCACTATCATCTTGCATTATATCTATTTTACTTGCTACTATAATTTGTTTTCTTGTACTTAATTTTTCACTATAACTTTTTAATTCTTCATTTATAGTATAGAAGTCTTGTACAGGATCTCTTCCTTCAATTCCTGAAACATCTATAACATGTAATAATAATCTAGTTCTTTCTACATGACGTAAGAATTGAATTCCAAGCCCTACACCTTCACTTGCCCCCTCTATAATTCCAGGGATATCTGCAATTACAAAACTGTCCCCACTTTTTGTTTTGACAACTCCTAAATTTGGTTCAATTGTTGTAAAGTGATAGTTTGCAATTTTAGGTTTTGCATCTGTTACAACTGATAAAAATGTTGATTTACCTACGTTTGGGAATCCTAAAAGCCCTACATCTGCTAATAGTTTTAATTCTAATATAACTTCTTTTTCTTCTCCATCTTCACCAGCTTGTGCAAATCTTGGAACTTGTCTTGTAGATGTTGCAAAATGTGAATTTCCTTTTCCACCACGTCCACCTTTTAATACAAGTTCAACTTGTCCTTGTTCTGATAAGTCTGCAACAACTTTTCCTGTTTCTGCATCTTTTATGATAGTTCCTGCAGGAACATCGATATATAAATCTTCTCCAGATTTACCATATTTGTGTCCACCACTTCCATTTTCTCCATCTTGTGCTTTGAACTTTTTAGTAAATCTAAAGTCTATTAATGTGTTTGCATTTGGGTCAACTCTGAAGTAGACGCTTCCGCCTCTACCTCCGTCTCCACCATCAGGTCCACCAGCAGCAACATATTTTTCTCTTCTAAATGTTACTGCTCCATCTCCTCCGTTTCCTGATTTAATTATTATTTTTGCATAATCTGTAAACATTTTTATATCCTTTCTATTCGAAATAATCTAACATCATTGTTTTTTTTACTTTTCTCATTGTTTCTTTAGCTGTTTCTCTTGCTTTTTCTGTTCCTTTTCTTAAGATTTCATCTACTAGTTCTGGATGTTCTTCATAATATTTTCTTCTTTCTCTCATTGGCTCTAGTGTTGCATTTATCATTTTTGCTAATTCTTTCTTACAAGCAACGCATCCTCTTTCTCCAGCTCTGCATTCTTTGCATATTGTTTTACAAGCTTCTTCTTCACTAAATAATTTGTGATAATAAGAAACCATACATATATCAGGATTTCCCGGGTCATCCTTTTTTATTCTTCCTGGATCTGTTACTGCACTCATTACTTTTTTATTTACTTCTTCTTCTGAATCTGATAAATAAATTGCATTTCCTAATGATTTACCCATTTTTTCATTTCCATCTAAGCCTTTTATTCTTTTTTCCTTTGATAAAACCGCTTCTGGTTCTGTTAAAACTTCTCCATATATACTGTTAAATTTTCTTACAATTTCTCTACATTGCTCAATTAATGGTAATTGATCCTCTCCAACAGGTATGTATTTTCCATCCATTACTGTAATATCAGCCGCTTGGCTAACAGGATATCCTAAAAATCCATATGTTACACTCTCTCCAAACAATTCTCTTTTTTGAGCTATTTCTGTTTTTACTGTTGGATTTCTTTCTAATCTAGCTATTGTTACTAGATTAGAATAAAATACTGTTAATTCAGCTGTTTCTGGTATCATTGATTGTATATATATTGTAGTTTTTTCTGGGTCTATTCCTACTGATAAATAGTCCATAACTACTTCTCTTACATTTTTTCTTACTTTTTCTGGATTATTAAAATTATCTGTTAATGCTTGAACATCTGCAACTAATATATATGGATCATATTCCCCAGATTCTTGCATTTTTACTCTATTTTTTAATGAACCGAAATAATGACCAATGTGTAGTCTTCCTGTTGGTCTATCTCCTGTTACTATTCTCTTTTTATTCATATCTTTGTTTCCTTTCCGACGCAAACTTTTAGTTCGCCTATTTTAACATATCTATTATACTATATTTTACCAAAAAAATAAAGTGTTTTATAAAAATATTTCCACCTCAACAATGAGACGGAAAATAATTTTACATACATACTTTCTTTATAATATATTTGTATTGTTCAACTAATTTCTTGTAACTTTCCACAGTTATGTGTTCATTAACTTCATGTGCAGTTACTGGACCAACACCTAGGATTATTCTTGTGCTATTTTCTACTTTACTTGCTTCTGTTAAAAAATTAGCTGTTTTCGTTTTATTTGTAAACTCAACCTTATTTAAAAATGGCTGTATTTCTTCAATAATACTAACTTCACAATCATATTTATCACTAAGTTCTTTAAGTTTTTCTTTCAGTAATATAATATGTTTATTTTCTATTATTCTGAAATCTATTGATATTTCACAACTCGCAGATACTGAATTTTTAGCACTACCACCTTTTATTAATCCCACATTCATTGTTGTATATGGCACTTCATAGTTTTGATTCGAATCTTGTTTTATATTTTCATTATAAAATTCATTAAATTCATATATGAATTTAACTGCATTCATATTTGCACTTTTCCCTTTTTCAGGATTGCTTGAGTGTGCTTTTATTCCATTAAAACTGATGTCAATTTCTAGAAGTCCTTTACTTCCAACTAAAATCTCATTATCTGTTGGTTCCCCAAATATCATGAGTTCAGTAAATTTCTCATTTGTTTTTACAATATCATAAATTCCACCAAAATTCCTTTCTTCATCATATGTAAAGTAAAGTTTTATTCCATGTTTTAATTTCGAAAGGTTTGTTTCTATAATTGCATCCATCATTGCAGCTATACCACCTTTCATATCTGCAGTTCCTAATCCATATAATTCATTTCCTTTTTTAGTTAATTCAAATGGATTAGTATCCCATCCATCTATATATTCTACTGTATCTGTATGTCCTAAAAATCCCAATTTTACATTTTCGCCTATTGACATTATTAAATATTTACCTTTATATTCTGTTTTTAATCCTTTTTCTAATAATACATTTTCAATATAATTAATTATTTCTTTATTTTCTTTATCTTTTATT
>JAZSAX010000108.1:0-4189 GCA_045602065.1 Clostridia bacterium | reverse complement strand
TATAGAAAACAAGCTAAAAAATATCACCCAGATGTAAATGTGGGAAATAGAGTAGCAGAAGAAAGAATTAAAGATATAAATGAAGCATATAGAGTATTATCAAATCCAGCAACAAAAAGAAAATATGATAGGACCTGGAATTATAATATAGGAAGTAAGCAAAAGAAACAGAATCAAAAGACTTCAGGACAAGTAGCAGGAGAATTTTTTGGAATGTTCTTTGGAAATAATGAAATAAAAGAAGAATTAGCGCAAAGTAAGATTCCAGCAGTAAAAGGCGAAAATATACAAACAGAAATAAATATATCAATAGAAGATGGATTCTATGGAGCTGAAAAGAAAATCGCATTAAAAGATTTAGAAGGAAAAGATAAAATTATAACTGTTAAAGTGCCAGAAGGAATTCAAAATGGAGAAAAAATTCGTTTAATAGGACAAGGAAAAGAAGGACAACATGGTGGAAAAAACGGAGATTTATACATAAAGATTAATATTGAAGATGGAAAAAAATACAAATTAAGCGGAGCTGACTTACATACTACAATTCCGATTACACCTTGGGAAGCGGCTTTAGGAACTAAAGCAAAAGTAAATTCAATTGATGATACAAAAACGCAAATTTATATTCCAAATGGAATACAATCTGGAGAAACAATAGAAATACCAAAAAAAGGTTATAAAACTTCAAATGGAGAAAGAGGGAATTTAATTGCCCAAATAAAAATTGTTGTTCCAGAGAAATTAACAAAAGAAGAAACAGATATGTTTAAAAGATTAAAAGAAATATCAAAGTTTAATCCAAGAAGAGTCTAGAGGTTTACTAAATAGCTGGAAGTATTGACAAATTTACGTAAATATAGTATAATAAATATTGTGAGTTCGTAAACATAAGATAATCTATGGATAAAATCATAGGAATGAGGTGTAAAGTATGGGTGTGCTACAAGGAAAACATTTTAGCATAACAGATCCAAAAGGGGTAAACACAGTAATTTATCAAATTAATGAAACAAAGAAGGAATTTTTGAAAGAGTATCCCAAATATACAGTTGAGAGATTAGATTTTTTTGAAGAAATAAGAGGAGAAAATAGAAGAAAAACCTTCTATGTTGACGAGCCACAACAAAATGGAAATCAATTAGTAATATTATCATTTGGAAAAGAAAGAGTTGTTATAAATTCAGGAATACTAATTGGTGATGAGGTTAGAATATCAAAAAATCCAACACCATTTAAGTTTAATACTTTATATTCAGAAGAAGAACAGGAATTTAAAGATTTTAACTATACACCTAATATGAAAAGAGATATATGTGTAATAGATCCTGAAACTACAGAAGAGATAAAACCTAGACTTTATTTTGATGAAAAAGAAAATAAGGTAAAGGGAAGATGTAAATTAAAACCATATAAATCTTATTTTGCCTTTGAGGTGAGGGAAGATAAGAATAGGTTAAATGTTTAAGGAGGCAAATTTACTATGGAAAATTACACAGTAAATAAGAATGAGAAACCAAAATATATTAAAGGTGCTGCTGGACAAAATGCTCCAACAATAACTACACAGATGGAATTTCAAAACAATCATCCATATAGATTACAAGTAGAAGTAACAAATAGTGGGAAACCAGCAAATTTACCATTTATGATAGAAGATGGTGAATTAGTTGAAGAAAATGATACTTATGTTGTTGCAATAGCTAAAAATGAAATGTCAAGAGAAGAATTTGATGCTAAAAAAGCAAGATTAGAAAAAGAACAATCAAACAATGAAGTAGGTAGATAAAACCAAAGAGAAGGTGATTTTTATATGAACTATAAAATAGAAGGATCATTAAGAAGAAATAAGAAATATTTTGTAATTTTTGCGATACTATGGCTATTTATAGCCATAGTATTAATTGTGCCTTGGACACTAGGAGTTAATGTAACAACCATAGAAGGAGACCTTGGAGCAGGGATTGGAAAATTTGTAGAGACAATGAAAAATCCTTTTGCAGGATTTGTAGAAATAATAGAAAATGGCTTAATGCAATCATATTTAAAAAATATAGGAATATTTTCAATATTTTTTGCAATATTCTTTATAATTGGAATTGCAAGATCAGCACCTAAAAATGAATACACAGATTTCGAACATGGGTCAAGTGACTGGAGTAAAAATGGTGAACAATATCAAATATTAAGTAATAAAAAAGGAATAATATTAGCAGAAGATAATTATTTACCAGTAGATAAAAGAGGAAACGTAAACGTACTAGTAGTCGGAGGATCTGGATCTGGTAAATCTGCATCATATTCAATTCCAAATGCATATCAATTGCTAGGGTCATACGTATTTACAGACCCTAAAGGTGAATTATATGATAGAACAGCAGGATATTTAAAACAACATGGATATGATATAAAAGTTTTAAATTTAGTAAAACCACAAAATAGTGATGGATATAATCCATTAATGCACATATCATCAGAAATAGATGTAGATGTAATAGCAAATACAATAGTAAAAGGACAAAAAACAGAAGGTGGAGGTTCAGACCCATTCTGGGATGACTCTGCAGAAATGTTATTAAAAGCATTAATATATTACTTAATGGCAACAAGGCCAGAAGAAGAACAAAACTTAGCAAGTTGTGCTGAATTAGTAAGAGCGGCAAACTCAAATGGAGGAAGTAACTTACTTACAGAATTAATGAGCAAACTTCCATATGACCATCCAGCAAGAATGAACTACAAATCTATAGAAATAGCACCAGAAAAAACATATAGTTCAATATTAAGTACATTGCAATCAAAATTAGGTAAATTTGATTCAAAAGAAATTGCTGAATTAACATCAACAGATACGATAAATTTTGAAGATATAGGAAATAAGAAAACAGCAGTATATGTTATATCATCAGATACACATACAGCATATGACTTCTTATTAACAATCTTTTTCGCACAAATGATACAACAATTATATAATCATGCAGATGAAAATGGGGGAGCTTTAAAAATACCAACATACTTCATATTAGACGAGTTTGCTAATATAGGAAAAGTTCCAGATTTCGATAAAAAGATATCAACATCAAGAAGTAGAAAAATTTCATTTAGTGTAATCTTACAAAACTTAGACCAATTAGAAGCAGTATATGAGAAATCTTATGAAACAATTATAGGAAACTGTGATACACACGTATTCTTAGGAAGTAACTCATATAAAACTGTAGAATATTTCTCAAAAGCCTTAGGCGAAAAAACAATTGAGAGAGATAGTATATCAGTAAATAAAGATAGGCAATACTTTAGAACAGGAATAAGCAAATCTGATCAAGTAATGGCAAGAGCATTAATGACACCTGATGAATTGAGAAGAATGGATAATGACTTGTGTATTATTTTTGAAAAAGGTATAAAACCAGTAAAAGCAAATAAATTTTATTATTTCAAACATAAAAATATGGCAACAGCATTAAGAAGAGCAGAAATAAGTCATAATCAAGTTGAAGGAATTGAAAGAGGAACTTGGAGAAAATTCAATCCATACAATCCTTGGACTGAAGACAAATCTGAAAAAGAAGCTGAAAACTTAAAAGTGGAATCTTTAGATGATTTATTTGAGGATGAACCACAAAAAGAGGAAAAGAAAGAAGCAGTAAAAGTTGCAGAAACAGTAAACAAAGCTGTTGAAGCAGCGACACAACCTCAATCAATAGATGATTTATTTGATGATATTTCAATTGATTCAACTATAAATGAGAAACCTAAAGCTGAAGCTCCAACACTTCCAACTGGGGATGATACTTATGATTTGCAAAAAGAGCTTGAAGCTAAATTTGATGAATTATTTGGACCATTAGATGATTAAGAAAGACACAGAAATGTGTCTTTTATTTTTTGCTATAAAAACGAAAAAGTTTTCGTAAAAATACTTGAAAAAAACAATAAAATATAATAGAATAAAAACACATAAAAAGGAGGAAAATATGAGCGAAAATATGAAATTTGTACATATAGCAGATATGCATTTTGACTCTCCATTTATAGCATTATCAGACAAAGGAAACTTAGGAGAACAAAGAAGAATAGAACAAAGAAAAATATTTAAAAAAGTAATAGAATATATAAAAGAAAATGAAATAAAATATTTATTTATATCAGGAGATTTATATGAACATCAACACATAAGAAAATCGAC
>JAZSAX010000107.1:0-19262 GCA_045602065.1 Clostridia bacterium | reverse complement strand
TATTTAGAATGTATTCAATGTATGCAGAAAGAAAACACTGGAAAATAGATATATTAAATGAAAATGCAACAGAATTAGGTGGATATAAAGAAATATCATTTATGATTACAGGAAAAGGTGCATATAGTAGATTAAAATTCGAAAGTGGTGTACATAGAGTACAAAGAGTACCAGACACAGAAAGTAGTGGTAGAATACATACATCTGCTGCAACTGTAGCAGTGCTTCCAGTTGTCGAAGATGTAGAAATAGAAATAAATCCAGCAGATATAAAAATGGAAGTATTTAGAGCTTCAGGTGCTGGAGGACAACACGTAAATAAAACATCATCAGCAGTAAGATTAATACATGAACCAACAGGAATAGTTGTAGAATGTCAAACAGAACGTTCACAATTACAAAATAGGGAATACTGTATGAAAATGTTACGCTCAAGACTATATAACATGGAAAAAGAAAAACAAGATTCAGAAATAGCAAATGCAAGAAAGTCACAAGTTGGTAGTGGAGATAGAAGTGAAAAAATCCGTACATACAATTATCCTCAAGGAAGAATAACAGACCATAGAATTGGAATGAGTGTATTCCAAATGGAAAACTTCCTAAATGGAGATATTGATGCAATGGTTGATAACCTAATCGCAGCAGATAGAGCTGAAAGATTAAAAGGTGAAGAAGAATAAAAAATTACGTCACAAAAAGTGGCGTTTTTTTTATTTAAATCTATTGCTAAAAAATAAAAAATATAGTAAAATACAAACAGATTTTTGAAAGTGGAAAGGAAACAACAAATGAATGATATATTAAAAGGACTAAATGACAAACAATATGAAGCGGTAATAAACACAGAAGGTCCATGCTTAGTAATAGCAGGAGCTGGAAGTGGAAAAACAAAAGTATTAACACACAAAATAGCATATATAATGGAACAGCAAAAAGCATTACCATGGAATATATTAGCGATAACATTTACAAATAAAGCAGCCAATGAAATGAAAGAAAGAATAGAAGGACTAGTTGGTGACCAAGGTAAAGATATGTGGATAGGAACATTCCACTCAATATGTGTTAGAATATTAAGAAAATTTATAGACAGAATTGGATTTGAATCATCATTTATAATATTTGATTCATCAGACCAAAAAACATTAATAAAACAATGTATGAAAGAATTAGAAATTGATGATAAATTATTAAATGACAGATCAATTGCAGCAGAAATTAGTAATGCAAAAAATGATATGATTGAACCGGATAGCTATGCATTAAAAGCACACGGGGATTTCAGAAAGGAAAAAATTTCAAATGTATATACATTATATCAAAAAAGATTAAAAGATAATAATGCAATAGATTTTGATGATATAATAAATTTTACAATAAAAATATTGATGGAAAATCCAGATGTATTGGAATATTATTCAAATAAGTTTCAATATATACTAGTTGATGAGTACCAAGATACAAACAAATCACAATTTACATTAGTAACAATGTTAGCATCAAAACATGGAAATATTACAGCAGTAGGGGATAATGACCAAGGAATATATAGCTTTAGAGGAGCAGATATTTCAAATATTTTAAATTTTGAAAAAGACTTCCCTGGAACAAAAATAATAAAATTAGAGCAAAACTATAGATGCACAGGAAATATTTTAAAAGTTGCAAATGCAGTAATCAAAAACAATGAAGTAAAATATGATAAAAAATTGTGGACAGAAAATGAAGTTGGAAATCTTCCAAAAGTATTTTCTGCAGATAATGAATATGATGAAGGAAGATATATTGCAGAACAAGTTGAACATTTAAGAAGAAATGAAAAATATAAATATTCAGATTTTGCAGTTTTATATAGAATGAATACACAATCAAGAGCAATAGAGGAAATACTAAGGAGAGAGGCTATTCCATATAAAATTATAGGTGGATTAAAATTCTATGAAAGAAAAGAAATTAAAGATATTATTTCATATTTAAGATTAGTACAAAACACATCAGACAATTTGAGTTTAAATAGAATTATCAATGAGCCTAAAAGAGGAATTGGAAAAACAAGTTTAGATAATATTGCGCAAGTTGCTGAACAAAATAATGTTTCAATGTATGAAGTTATAAAAAATGCAGATCAATATGGATTAAATAGAGTTTACTTAAATTCTAGAGAATTCATCAATTGCATGGAAGAAATAATTGCAAAAAAAGATGAGCTTACATTATCTGAATTAGTTAAAAAGATTTTAAAAGATACAGGATATACAAGAGCATTAGAAAATGAAAATACAGTTGAAGCGGAAAATAGAATTGCAAACTTAG
The DNA here is from genome assembly GCA_045602065.1 of Clostridia bacterium. Lineage (GTDB taxonomy): Bacteria > Bacillota > Clostridia > TANB77 > CAG-508 > CAG-269. Next base: position 16,946 of record JAZSAX010000107.1, on the reverse strand, counting down.
ATGAATTTTTAACAGTTGCAATGGAATTTGAAGAAGAAGCGGCTGATAATGGATTAAGTGATTTCTTAGAAGGAATTACTTTATCAAGTGATTTAGATAACATGGAAGAAACAGAAGAAACTGTAACATTAATGACATTACATAGTGCTAAAGGACTTGAATTTCCAGTTGTATTTTTAGTTGGAATGGAAGAAGGAATATTTCCAGGATATAAGTCGATTGGAGAGCAAAGTGAATTAGAAGAAGAGAGAAGACTATGCTATGTTGGTGTAACAAGAGCAAAAGAAAATTTATTTTTAACAAATAGTAAGCAACGTACAACTTTTGGTTCAACAACACATAATCCACCATCAAGATTTTTACAAGAAATTCCAAAAGACTTGCTAGAAGGATATGAAGATTCAAATGTAGGCGGAGGTGTTTCTAAAAAAGAAGATATTTTCGGAGAAAGTAGCTATTCTTGGAGCTATGGCAACAAAAATAATGGAAGCGTTAAGACCTATAAAGCAACAGAACCACAATATGCAGCTGTAGCTTCAAGTGCTAGTAAAACTACAGGAACTGGATTTGCATTTAGAACAGCTGAAAGTTTCTTAAATAATATTAACCAAAAAGCTTCAAATGAAGTAATAGACTTTTCAGCATATCAAGCAGGCACTAGAGTTTATCACAAAAAATTTGGTGAAGGTACAATTAATTATGTTGAACCTGAAGGTACAGATTTGAAAGTTGATATTAATTTTGATAAAGTTGGTCATAAACGTTTGATGGCTAAGTTTGCGAATTTGGAAATTATATAAGAATAAAATAAAAAAAATCGCCCATACTAATAAAAAACAAGAAAGGGTGATTTTTTTATGGCAGATTTAAATCAAGCAGAATTACAACATTTAAGACATTTAATTGGAGCACATGAAACTTCATATCAAAAATTAAACACATATGCAAGCCAAGCACAAGATGCTCAAATTAAGCAAATGTTTACAAAATCAGCACAAGATGCTTTAAACACAAAACAAAAATTAATGACTTTTTTAAATAATTAGTAAGGGAGAGAAATTAAGATGGATGAAAAAACAATGGTAAATGACATTTTAGCAAGTGTCAAATCAGATTTGACTGCATATCAAACAGCTATTACTGAAACAGAAAATATGCAACTAAGACAAACTTTTCAACAAATAAGAAATAGTGATGAAAGTTTTCAATATGAATTATACAAAGTGGCTAATACAAAAGGTTATTACAAACCTGCACAAAAAGCAACAACAACTGAAGTTCAAACAGTAAAATCAGAATTACAACAAGGGTAAGCTCAAAGAAAAGGCTCGAATTCCGTAAGGGGTTCGAGTGTTTTTTATTACAAAACGAAGATAAAAAGAATTTAAAAGAGAAAATGAAAGAAAAGTAAAGAAAAACGAGCTTAAATGTTAGTTGAGAAAAATTGCCATAAAAATAAAAAATAATATAAAATATAAAAAAATATGTACAAAGGGAGAAATAAAATGATAAAACAAATATTAGTATTTGCAAGGAAATCAATGAAACTTACAATACTTATAGCTGTTTCAGTATTTTTAATAATATGTGCAGTAGCATTATTCTTTAAACCAATATATGCAGTAACATTAAATGGACAAGCCGTAGGATATAGCAAAGACAAAAGCGAATTACAAGCAAGAATAAATGAATACATAGAAAAAGGCGAAGGCGGAGAAAATAGTAATATTGCATTTGTCCAAGTAGAAAATCTACCAGAATATAAAATGTGTTTATTAAAAAGAAATATTGTTACAAATGATAATGAGATATTCGAGATGATAAAACAATCTGGAGTTCCATATTACAAATTTTATGCAATATTAGAAGGCGACGAAGAAAAAGCATATGTTTCAGATTTTTCACAAGCAGAAGATATTGTTAAAAAGTTAAAAGAAAAAAATAGTAACAATATAGATAAAATAGCAATATTAGAAATGTATGATACTGAACTACAAGAATTTTCAGAAGTAGAAGCAACTGTTGCAGCATTATATCAAAAGAAAGTTGTTAAAGTAACAAGACCAAAATCAACAGGAAGTGTAAATACTTCAACAAAAATATCACAACAAAATGTGCCAATAGGAATAAATTTAATAAGACCTATATCTGGAACAATAACATCAAGATTTGCACATGTAAGTAGTTTAAGGGTGAGTAAACATACAGGGTTAGACATAGCTGCACCTACAGGAACAAAAATAAAAGCAGCAGCAGGCGGAACAGTAACATTTTCGGGATATAAAGGCTCATATGGATATTTAACAGTAATAAACCATGGAAATGGAATTGAAACATATTATGGGCATTGCAGTAAACTATATTATACTGCAGGCCAACAAGTAAATCAAGGTGATGTAATTGCAGCTGTAGGAAATACAGGAAATAGTACAGGACCACACTTACACTTAGAAATTAGAATAAATGGGGTTGCATATAACCCACAAAATTATTTATATTAAAAAAATCTAGGGACAACCCCTAGATTTTTTGTGTAAATGAATTTATACATCTTAATATGGCATTTTTTTCAAAAAGCACTTTTCCATACTCGTTTAAAAGACCATCGATACCTACAGAATAAGATACATCTTTACCAAACTCCTCAAAAAGAGATTTTATATAATCAATTATCATACAAGAATTTCCTAGCTCTGTAAGTCTCAAATAATATGTATTATTGTAAAAAATTAAAGAAAAATTTTTCGAAAAACTTTTTAAGTTTAAATAAGAAAGATTTTTTAAAAAAACACATAAATTTATAAAGTCATCAAATTTTTCGAATTTAAAAATAAAAGAATTTACACATTTTTTCATACAAGTATTTTCATCTAAAAGTTTTGTGATTGTAAAAATACATTCTTTATTGGAGGGGGCTATTGCTTCAACTAATAATTGTGAATCTCCTGTTTTAAATCCAAGTTTCTTTTCTGCTTGTGTTATTATAGTTTCTATTAGTTTTTGTGAATCAGCAGAATTTGAAAGGACATCTTCTACTGATATATTGTTTGTTTCCATATCTTTTAATGAAAGAATTATTCTTATTTTTATATCAGTTAATTTTTCGAATTTCATTTAAAACCTCCGTAGCTGTCTTTAAATATATTATACTACTATTATTGTGATATTTAAAGGAACAATTTTTGGTAAAAAACTAAAGTTTCGCTATATTTTTGCGGAGGAGGGCTCCACCCCTCCTCCGCAAAAATATAGGAAACTTTAAATTATACTTGAAAAAATCACAAATACAATATATAATAATGCCATGGTATAGGGGGCCTTCAAAAATTAATTGAAGGAGAGAATTATATGCCAATAAAAATGAAAGAATTACCAGAGACAGAGAGACCATATGAAAAACTAGAACAATATGGAGAAAAAACGTTAACAAATGCAGAATTGCTTGCAATAATAATAAAAACAGGAACAAAAGAAGAAACTGCTGTAGGGCTAGCACAACAGATATTAAAATTAAATACTGGAAAACAAGACAATTTAAGCTTTTTAAGAGATTTAACAGTTGAAGAATTCATGAAAATAAAAGGAATCGGAAAAGTAAAAGCCATACAATTAAAAGCAGTATGTGAGCTAGCCACAAGGATGAATACAGTCACAAACTACAGAGAAAAACAAATATTAAAACCATATGATATTGCTGAGATACTAATAGAAAAAATGAGATTTGAAAAACAAGAGATACTAAAAGTTGCTATGTTAAACAATAAAAATAAATTACTAAAAATAAGAGATATTGCTAAGGGTGGCGGGAATTTTGTTACAGCAACAATTAAATCAGTATTAAATGAAGCTGTAAAAATAGAAGCTGCTAAAATAATATTGATACATAATCATCCAGCAGGAGATCCAACTCCAAGCAATCAAGATATAGAATTTACGAATAAAGTTGAACAAGCATCTCAAATATTAGGGATACAATTATTAGACCATATTGTAATTGGAAACGCAAACTATGTAAGCATTTTTAATGAGAGAGAAAAAATGCGAAATGAAAGGAAAGAGAGAAAATGAGTATTTTGTCATTCAAGTCTAAAGATATCGGAATTGATTTAGGAACAGCCAATATTTTAGTAACAATAAAAGGAAAAGGAATAGTTTTAAGAGAACCATCTGTAATATCTATAAATGCAAAAAACGGGGGGATTCTTGCGACAGGATTTGAAGCAAAAGAAATGCTTGGAAGAACTCCAAAAGAAATAAATGCAATAAAACCATTAAAAGATGGTGTAATAGCAGATTTTACAGCTACAAAATTATTGTTAAAAAATATATTAGAAAGAGTATGTAAAAGATATAATGCTGTAAGACCAAGAGTACTTGTTGGTGTTCCATCTGGAATAACAGAAGTAGAAGAAAGAGCTGTTGAAGAATCAATAATGAGGGCTGGAGCAAGAGAAGTATATCTAATTGAAGAACCAATGGCTGCTGCAATTGGAGCTGGAATTGAAATAGAAGAACCAAGTGGAAATATCATAGTAGACATTGGTGGAGGAACAACAGAAGTTGCAGTAATTTCTTTAGGGGGAATAGTAATTAGTAATTCACTAAGAGTTGCTGGTGATGAATTAGATGAAAATATTATAAATTATATAAAAAGAGAGTTAAACCTTGCAATTGGAGAATCAACAGCAGAACAAATAAAAAAGCAAATAGGATGTGCAATGCCATTAATGACTGAAATGTCAATGGAAATCAAGGGAAGAGATTTAAGTACAGGATTACCAAGGACAGAAACAATAACATCAATTCAAATTGAAGAAGCAATGAAAGAATCTATAGCCAAAATAGTAGAGGTTATAAAAGCAACATTAGAAAAAGCACCACCAGAGCTTGCTTCAGATATTATGGAAAAAGGAATAGTTCTAGCAGGTGGAGGAGCACTAATACAAAACTTAGACAAATTAATAAGTTTAGAAACAGGAATGCCTGTATACATTGCAGATGAACCATTAGACTGTGTAGTAAAAGGTACAGAAAAAACATTACAAGAAATAGAAAAATTAAGAACAGTTTTATTAAATTCAAGAAAGAGAAGATAGTATATGGATAAAGAAAGAAAAGGTGGAGTTATAGGTATAATAGTCACCACAGTGATTTTAATATTACTAGTTATATTTACAAATACAGATTCAGAAAAAGTATCTATAATTGAAAATATTGCAAATAATATTGTAATGCCAATAGAAAATGGCTTAACATATTTAAAAAATAAAATAAATAATAATGATAAATTTTTTGAAAATATAGAGGAATTAAAAACAGAAAATAAATCTTTAAAAGAAAAGAATAGTGAACTAGAGCAACAGTTAAGAGAATTTGAAATAATTAAAAATGAAAATGCACAATTAAAAGAACAACTAAATTTAGCAGAAAAATATGCGCAATTTACAACTGTACCAGGGACAATTATCTCTAGGGATATAAGCAATTATTCAAAAACGCTTGTAATAAATATTGGAAGTGATAATGGAGTTCAAGAAAAGATGACTGTAATTGCAGATGAAGGCCTTGTAGGATATGTTGTGTCAACTACAAACAAAACTGCAAAAATCCAAACAATAATTGATAGTGCAAGCGCAACAAGTTGTTTAGCAAGTAGTACAAGAGATACAATGATATGTAAAGGAACAATTCAAAATAAGCCAATGCTAAGTGCTTCAAATATTGCAACAGATGCACGAATAATTCAAGGAGATAGAGTAGAAACATCAGGATTGGGTGGAATCTACGTTAAAGGGATCCATGTAGGGACTATAAAAAAAGTAAATGAAGGGTCAAATAAAACTGATTCTTATGCAACAATACAAACAGCTGTAGATTTCGAAAAATTAGAAACAGTGCTTGTTATAACAAACTAGAAAGGATATATATGAAAAAATTTTTAATACATATAGGGATAATACTTACATTTATAATAATATATCTTTTGCAATCAATATTTTTTAGTGGATTTACTATTGCTGGAGTAATGCCAAATATTTTCATAATCTTGATGTTGTATATAGGACTATATATGGGAAGAACAACAGGATTTATTTATGGAATGATATTTGGGATTTTTATAGATATATGGATAGGTAAAACACTAGGGTTAACATCATTTGTATTAGCTTTGATTGGAACAATAAGTGGAATGTTAGATAGAACATTCTCAAAAGATAGTAGAATTATTGTAATATTAATGGGAGTTGTTTGTACAATTATTTATGAAGTAACACTTTATCTTATGCAAATTATGCTAAAAGGGATAAGTGTTGAAGTATTTCATTTTATAGAGATATTATTAATTGAAATAATTTATAATACATTATTAATTATTATTTTATATCCTTTAATGAAATTTACAGGATATGAGATAGAAAATGAAGTAAAAGGTGATAAAATTTTGACAAGATACTTTTAAAGGAAAGTTGGTGAAAAGTTGAACAATAGAATAAGTTTTGACAAAGAAACATCATGGGATATGGAAAATGGAAATGAAAAAACTAATTTAAGATTTAATATAATAACTATTTTAGTATATATAATTGGTATAGTATTAATTGTTCAACTATTCAATCTTCAAATAGTAAATGGAGAAAACTATAGGGAACAGTCAAATACAAGGTTGTCAAGAGTAAGTTCAATACAAGCCGCTAGAGGTTCTATTTTAGATAGGTCTGGTAATGAACTTGCAGGAGTAAAAACTCAAAACAATATTGAAATTTATAAAACTAATATATCAAATGAACAATTAAATAATGCTATTTTAAATCTAATGAACTTACTAAATCAGCATGAAGTGGCAGTTTCAGATACGTTTCCTATAAAAATAAATCCATTTGAATTCACAATTGATGGAGATAAATTAACAAGCTGGAAAAAGAGTTATAAAATAGATGAAGAAGCTAGTGCTGAGCAAGCTTTTTACAAGTTTAAAGATAAATATGAAATTTCAAGTGAAAATGTTGATGACATAAGAAAAATTATTACTATAAGATATAAAATTACTACAACAGGGTATAGTGCAACAAAATCAATAAAAATAGCAACAGGGGTAAATGAAGAAATAGTTGCACAAATAAGTGAAAGAAATAGCGATTTCCCAGGAATCAGTATATCAACACAAGCTACTAGAACATATTTGGCTGGAAATTTAGCTGCACATGTAATTGGTTATACAGGAAAAATTAAAGAAGAGGATTATGAAAAACAAAAAGATATATATGATATTGATGACATAGTTGGGAAAACAGGTATAGAGTATGTTTTTGAGGAGTTCCTAAGAGGTGAAGATGGAGAAAAACAAGTCGAGATGTCTGTTGATGGGACAATTACAGGTGAATATGTATCTGAAAATGCAATAGCAGGAAGTGATATAGTTCTTACAATAGATTCAAATTTACAACAAGTAACACAAACAGCTTTAGAAAATTGTATTAACAAAATAAGAAGTGGAGGATTCCCACAAACATATGATGCTCAAGGTGGTTCTGCGGTTGTAATGAATGTAAATACAGGAGAAGTTCTTGCAACAGCAAGTTATCCAACATATGAGCCACAATGGTTCGTAGGAGGAATTTCACAAGAAAATTGGAATTATTTAAATACTGATAAAAGACATCCTCAGTTAAATAAAGCAATTCAATCCGCATATGCACCTGGATCTATATTTAAAATGGTAACAGGAATTGCAGGATTAGAATCAGGAGCTATAACAACAAGGGAAACCATCAGAGATACAGGAGTATATAAGAAATATAATGATGAATGGAAATGTTGGTACTTTACTAGCTATCATAGAGGCCATGGCTATCTAAATGTAACACAAGCATTACAACATTCATGTAATTATTTCTTTTATGAAACTGCAGACAGAATGGGAATAGATACTTTATCAAAATATGCATTACATTTTGGACTAGGTAAAAAAACAGGAATAGAACTTACAAGTGAAAAAGCTGGAACAGTGGCTTCAAAAGAAGCGAAGCAAAAATCGAGTCTAACAGACAAAACATGGTATCCGGGGGATACAATAATATCTGCAATAGGGCAAGGTTTCAATAGTTTTACACCTATGCAAATTGCAAAATATATTTCATCAATAGCAAATGGTGGAACTGTAGTAGAACCAACAATTATTAAAACAATATTAAGATCAGATGGTACTGAAGCTAACAAAGAAAAAGTAAGAAATTATACTAATGAAAAATTAGGAATAGAAACATCAGATGACGGAATACAAATAAGTCCAGAAAGCATTGCGGTTGCTAAAGAAGGAATGAGAATGGCTGCAAGTGAGGCTGGAGGAACAGCATATAATGTTTTCAAAAAATTTAATATAGAAGTTGCAGGAAAAACAGGTTCAGCAGAAGCGGGAAAAGATAATAACAACAATGATATCGTAAATGCATGGTTCGTATGTTTTGCACCTTATGATAAACCAGAAGTTGCAGTAGTAGTTATGATAGAAAATGGTGGACATGGAAATTATGCAGCAGAAGTATCAAGAGATATTTTGACACAATATTTTGGAATGAATGAGTCTACAGAAGTAAATGAAAGTACTCAGGCAATTCCACTTGTAGAGCAATTAAGATAAATTTGTTGAAAAGGAAGGATGTTAGAAATGAGTAATATTAGTATAAATTTAAAGAAAGATGTTGTTTTAATAAAAATAGATGATGATGCACCACAACGTAAAATAATATCAGAATTAAACAAAAAAGTAAAAGAACTAAAAAAAATGTATCAAGATGAGAAAACACCTATAAGAGTTACAGGAAAAGTATTAACTAATAAAGAACTTGAAGAAGTTGAAAAAGTTATAAAAAGAGAAATAGATGTAGAAATTAGATTTGATACACCTAAAACTTTAGGCCTACACAGTATAACTAGAAGTTATAAAAGAGATGTTGGAAAATCTGAAACAACTTTCCACAGAGGTTCACTACGTTCAGGGCAAAAAATTGAAGTTGAAGGTAGTATTGTTGTAATTGGTGATGTTAATGCTGGCGCAGAAGTTATTGCTGCAGATAATATTGCGGTATTAGGAAATCTTAGGGGGCTTGCTCATGCAGGAGCTAAAGGCAATAAAGATGCCGTTATTGCTGCTAGTACTTTAGATGTTGTACAAATACGTATTTCTAATATTGTTAAAGAAATAGACAGAGATGAAGAAGGAATTATTGATCATGCTTTTATCTATGTTGATGAAGATAAAATTATTATAGAATAAAAAGGGACCTAGTCCCTTTTTCGCTTTCTTAGCTAATAAGCAATAAAATTAAAGCCAAAAACAAACCTTCATCTTTAACTTCTTCATTGTATAGAAAAAATAAAAGACTAAGAATAAGAACATCATCAAAATATAATTTAATTCCAAACAAATCAAACCACACTGGGTCTGGAGATTTGGCTTGCTTAGAAGGCGGTGGAGGAGATGGTGCGATTTCTTGTGGAGGAGGTATAGGCGTAGTTACAGGAGTACGAGGTCTGTAATTATAAGGTCTATAATATTGAAATGGAAATCCATATCTAGGGAATCTAGGCATTTTCATACTCCTTTCTATAAATTATTTTTTATTATTATCATTGTTTTGATTCATAAAGTCAGCAATTTTTGAAACATTAAGCAAATTCACATATTGATCAAGTTTATCTTTTTTACTATCACGTAAATAAGGTTTTAGCGAATATAACAAATTGGCACGAGGGTCATTTTTATTATTCATATTTTCCATAATAGACTTCATTTTCATAATAGTATTCATATCTAAATTAAAATTTTCATTTTGTGGTGGATTTTGATTAACTTGATTGTTTGAATTCATCATGTTTCCTAAATTATTAATCATATCAGGAGAAACGTTATTCATCATTTGTTTTATATCATCAGGAATATTACCACTATCAACCATTTTTTTTACATTGGCAAATAAGTCATCCATATTATTAGACATAGAATCACCCCATATAAATTTATGCATTTTATTTTATTGTATGAAAAAAAGTAAAAAACGTGAATGCAATTTACCAAAAAAACTTGTAATTTTCGACAATGTATAATAAAATAGAAAAATAAATATCACAAAATGTAAAAAACTTTTTTGTAATAGGATACCAAAAAAGACAAAAAACACGAAAGAAAAAGATTAGAATATTACATGAGGTGGTAAGGATGTCAAAAAGCAGTACAGGAAAAGAAATACTGAAAAATTTAGTAAATATAAAAAATGTAATGATATATGTAATATCATTTATGATATCAACAATAGGAATGGGACAAGAAGTGTCACCATTTAGTATAGCTATAGTTGGTGCATGTTTGGCAGGAGGAGTTCCAGCAATTTTAGTTGTATTAGCAGGATTGTTTGGAAACATTATTGGAGTAGGAACTATTGGCGCATTAAATTATATATTAATAGTATTAATGTTATTAATTTTAATGTGTATTAAGCCTCCAAAAGAAAACGACCAATATAAAAACGAACAAATACAAATATCAGGACATATATTTGCAAGTATCATATTAGTAATGATTGCAAAATTAATATTAACAAAATTTACAATAGGAGATATGCTACTACATATAACATTAGCAGTATTTTCGGTAGTGTTTTATAAAATATTTGTAAATTCATTAATAGTAATTCAAGAAATAACAGAAAAAAGAGCATTTTCAATAGAAGAAGTATTGGGAGCAAGTTTGTTGATGTCAATAGCGATTTCATCTTTAGGAAAAGTTGAAATATTAGGATTATCAATAACAAATGTATTAAATATTTTAATAGTATTAATACTTGGATGGAAAAATGGAGTATTAGTGGGAACAACAGCTGGTGTGACAATAGGAGTAACACTTGGAATAATTGCCCAAAATGAGCCAGTAATAGTTGCAGTATATGCAATTTCAGGAATGATAGCTGGAGTTTTAAATAAATTTGGAAAAATTGGTGTAATTGCAGGATTCTTAATAGGAAATGGAATATTACTTTATGGTTCAAAAGGAACAGCAACAGATTTAATAGAATTTAAAGAAGCATTGATTGCATCGCTAGGACTACTTGCAGTTCCAAAATGGGCAGGAATAAATATTGAAGAATTAATTAGAAGTGATAACATGTTACCTGAATACAACAAAAGAGGATTAGAGCAAAATGAAGAAGCAATAAATCAACTTAACATGGTATCTGAAACAATAAAAGATATGGCAAATACGTATAAACCAAAAACAGAAACAAATATATATTTCAAAAATAGACAAGCATTTATAACTGAACTTTTAAACAACTTAGATGGTCTTGAAGAAAACATGTTATATGAAGATATGACAAATTCAGAAAATGAAATTGTAAATGATTTATTTGATATTTTATTAGACAAACAAGAAATAAACAAAGAAGATTTATTAAAAACATTTGAAAAATTTAATAATTACATAGTTCAATATGATGATGAAAAAATAAGTAAAAAAATGAATGAAAATATTGAACAAATTGTTAAAGCAGTAAATTATGCATATAAGGTGAGTAAATCAAACTTTATATGGGAAGAAAAAGTAAAATCTAGTAAGAAAAATGTACAAGCACAATTAGATGGTGTTTCAAAAGCAATATCAAGTATAGCAGTTAAAATGGAAGAAGAAATAAAACAAGACAAAAACTTTGCAGAAGAAAAAAAGAAAGTTATTACTGCACTTGAAATAAAAGAAATATTAATAGATGGAATTGAAATAGATAAAAAAGATAATAGATATTTTATTGATGTATATTTAAACGAAGATAGTAAAACAAGTGAAAATACTGATGTTGATAAAATACAAAAAGTGTTAGAAAAAAGCTTAGATGAAAAGTTAATGCTAAATGAGGCTAAAACTAAGAAATTAAATAAACAAGGGAAAAGAATATTTAGTTATTTATCAGCAGATAAATATATAATTCAGATAGGACAAGCATCAAAAATAAAAAATGATAGTCCTGTTTCAGGTGATAGTTTATTACAAATCAGATTAAATGATGGAAAATATTTATTAGCTTTAAGTGATGGAATGGGCTCAGGGCCTGAAGCAAGAAAAAGTAGTCAAATAGCAATAAAAATGTTAGAAAGATTACTAATGTCAGGTTTTGATAAAGATACATCAATTGATTTGATAAATACAACAATTATGAACGCAAATGAAGAAATATTCGCAACTTTAGATATAGTAATAATTGACTTATATAATGGAAAAATTGAATTTGTGAAAAATGGAGCATGTCCAACATATGTGAAGAATAAGAAAAAAGTTCAAATAGTAAAATCTTTAAGCTTACCAGCAGGAATTTTGAACAATATTAATTTAACGACATATGACAAAGATATAGAAGACCAAGATATTTTGGTTATGTGTAGTGATGGTATTTTAGATTCTAATGTAGAATATAAAAATAAAGAACTTTGGGTTAAATATATGCTTGAAGATGTTGAAACTACTAATGCTCAGAAAATTGCGGATTTGATTGCTGGTGAAGCGGTTGATAATAGTTATGGAATACCTAAAGATGATATGAGTTTAATTGTTTGTAAGTTGATAAAAAATTCATAAAAATTATTGAAATAAAAAAAGTTATAGTATATAATTTCTATATATAGTATTAATGGGAGGATAATTATGAGAGAGGAACTAAAAGAAAAAGATAGAAAAACTGATGATTTAATTGGAAAACTTTTTGAAATAAGTCCAGAAAATGCAATGGAGAAAATTAATGCACTTGGCCTAGAAAGAAAAGAAAGAGTTTTAACTAATGAAGAACCTGTATTATAGGTACATATAGATAACAAAAGATTGAAATAGGAGAGAAAAGTATGGAAGGAAATACTCAAGAAAAGGATTTAATTGAAAAAAAAGAAGGATTTTTTCATAAAATAAAAAGCTTTTTTAAAAGAATGTTCAACAAAAAAGAGACAAACACTGTAGAAGAAACAGTGAAAAGCGAGAATAGTAATTTCAAAGACAACATAAAGGTTGAAGAAGCTGAACTAACTAGCGAAATGAAAATTTTAGAGCTTCAAAAAAGGTATCGTAGGGGGGAAATTGCAGAGGGTGATTTAACTGAAGAACAAGTCGAAGCGCTAAGCGATTTATATGATAGACAAATCGAAGAATTAAAAAAAGCTATAGAAGAAAAAGAACGACAAATTGAAGAGAACAAAAAGAAAAACGTTGAAAACAATAATGCATAAAAAGGTATATATTAAAAATAAAAAGCATACAATAGTAATGTCAAAAATATTTGACAGGTTAAGTATTATATGTTAAAATATATTTAACTTAAGCAGAGGGCAGTGAGTTCCCCAACAAAATTGGAGCTCCAACATTAAATTGTTATGCCCTTTGCCCATTTTTTTATCAAATAAAATATTTCTTATTAGTTTTAGTAATAAATTTATTATAATTATCTATGCAGTGCTTTTCTTTAAAGTCACTGTATTTTTTATTACCATTTATGATGTTTAAATACTGACAAACATAAAACGAAAATATATCAGCTATTTGAATAAAATTTGTATCTTTAGATTTTAAAAATAAAGCTTGTTCAATAATAGATTTTTTATTGGCAGAAAGTTCGGGATAAATTTTATTTAAAGCTTGTGGAATATCTAGTATTTCATCTAAGAATATTATTCCTTTGTCATTATTTTTTTCTAATTCATCTGAAAAATCATTATATAGTTTAGTAAACCCCCAAATATATGGGTCAATTTTTACAAATTTTCCATATCGTTGTTGTAAATCTAGTTTAAACTGTTTTTTATCAATTGCTATAAAAGTAAATTCAATATCTAATTGCATAATTAAGTCGACTAAATTATTTAAAATTTTAAAATTTTCGTGCCATTCTTTAGTATGGAAGATAGATTTTCTTGGAGGACTAAATATTTCATTGGTATGAATTTCAATATGTTTAAACTCTTTAAATATTTCAACTTTTCTTTCATTGAAGTAATCATTAATTTTATGCCAATTTGTATGTTCAAGAGAAACGGAACCTAATACGAATATAGGCTGTTCTTTATTATCATAATCAGTCCCTGTATTTCCACTTTCATCTGCGTACATTAAATACATTATCTTCAGCTCCTTTCAAATGATTATATTTGTTTTTTCGAGGCATTATATCATATTTTATTTATATAGTTTGTCGAAATTTGTAGATATAAATAAAAAACAAAAGCATTATGAAAATAAATTCCAAAATCCCTTGTAACCCAGAAAGTTTTATGATATATTATACTCGTGAAATAGTATAATCTAAAAATAGGCTTTATAGATAGATTATGAAAGGAATGAAAACAATATGAGTAGGGGAAAAAGATATGATACAGAACCAAAACTAAACTATCAAAAAGTATTTGCAGTACTTATTGCGATAGCAGTTGTAATAATGTTCATATTTATAATGAAAAATGTATTAAAAGAAAGAGAAAAAATAACAGGAGATAACGAATATTTTGCATTATATGCACAAAACAAATGGGGAGTAATTAATCAAAATGGAGAAGAAATAATAACTCCTTCATATCAAGAAATGATAGTAATACCAAACAAAGAAAAAGATGTATTTATTTGTACATATAACATAAATGAACAAACTGGAGACTATAAAACAAAAGCATTAAATGGCAAAAATGAAGAGATATTAACAGGATATGAACAAATAGAAGCACTAGAAAACATAGATGAAAATGACAATGTATGGTATGAAAAAAACATTTTAAGAATAAAGAAAAATGGAAAATATGGATTGGTAGATTTAAATGGAAAAGAAATTTTACCAGCAGAATATGATGAAATAACAGTATTAGAAGGAATAGAAAATAGTATTATAATAAAAAAAGGCGGTTTAGTAGGATTAGCAAATGACAATGGCAATATACTTGTAGATGTAACCTATTCACAAATAAAAAACATTGGAAACACATACAAAAATGGATATATAACAATAGATCAACAAGGAAAATATGGATTAATTAGTGCTACTAAAAAACAAATATTAGAAAACAAATATGAAGAAATAGCACAAATATATTTAGATAATTATTATCTAGTAAAAGAAAATGGAGTTCAAAAATTAGTAGATTCAAAAGGAAACACAATAATTGAAAACGGATTTGATGAAATAAAATCTGTAACATCAAATGGAATAATATTTGTAAAAGATGGCTTATATGGAGAAATGAATACATCTGGAGAAATAACAATAGAAGCTAAATATCAATATTTAAAAGAAACAAAAGATGGAACATATATAGCCAAGTTAAATGATAAATTTGGAGTAATAGATAATTTACAAAATATAAGTTTAGAATTTAACTATACAGGACTTACATACAATGAAAATGCAAATCTATTTTTAGCAGAAGATGCAGGATATAAAACATCTATAATAAATGATAAATTTCAAGTAAAAATGACAGGAATTTTATCAGAAATAAATATAGATGAATCATATATAAGAATGAGAATAGGTAATGAATACAAATACTACAACTTAAATGGCGAAGAAAAATCAAGTACAGAAATTTTAAAAGAAAACACATTATTCTTAAGTAAAAAAGATGGTAAATATGGATATGTAGACAAAAAAGGAAATGTTGTAGTAGATTATATTTATGATGATGCAACAGAGCAAAATCAATATGGATTTGCAGCAGTTAAAGCAAATGGATTATGGGGTTCAATTGATTCAAATGGAAAAGTAATTATAGAACCAAAATATAATTTAGATAGCAACTTAATTATAGACTTTATAGGAAAATGGCACTTAGGAGAAGACCTTAATATGAATTACTATTGTGAAAAGTAAGTAAAATAAGGAGAGTAAGAAATGGAGCTAAAGACAAAATACCAATACACGTACTTTATATATCCTTTCGCAATAAAAGAAAGTAAATATACAAAATATTTACTAAAATTATTAAAAGATGAAAATTGTAAATTAAGAATATTCCGTAAAGACAAGGACTTAGATTTATATTCTTATTTCTCACATAGAGCGAGAAATTATATGTTTAGCAGTTTCAACTTAAGTAAAACAAAACTGGCAAAACTAGAAGAATTACCATTAGATACAAAAGCTGCGATATTAGCTAAAAATCCTTGTACAATATTTGAATACACAATCAAAAAAGATATACAAGGAAAAACAGCAGAAAGAAATGGAATATTTTTCAAAATACCTAAAATTGAAATTATATGTTTCAATACAGGAATATGTTTCTTATCTATAAAAACCAATATAGAAGAAAGTGACAAATTTTCAGATTTATTAAATTTTAACTATAAGTTTAAGGATATAAATCAAGAATTCGCAAACTTAAATAATTATGATAATATACGAGTACAAACAGATTATTTTGATGATGTAAAATCATTTAAAGAGTTTATTGAAGACTTAACAGGACCAACTGCTGAATCTATTAAACTTGAAATAGACACAGAAAGATTTTTTACATATTCATATGTATGTATAGACCAAGAAAATTGGAACAGTACAAATGAATTTGATAAAATTCGTAATAGTTATATTAAATATTTGAACATATTACCAAGTGATAATAGTGTTAATTTCTCAAAAGATGAAATGAAAGTAATATCTAAATGGAATTATGCAAAATTGGGAATGACAAAACAGGGAGTTACATTATTCAGTTCAAGTTGTGACATGAATAATTTCACTGTATTTCCACAAGAATTGCAAGAACAATATTTGTATACTTATATATTAGCATTATATACAAAAATTTATTTAAAGAAGATAAATTTAGAATTTAAACAAGGATTACAATTAAAGAAAACTCGTAAAGAATTTATTAAATTTACAGAAACTTTATGGATAAATGAAGTAACACTTCAAGATACAGGTTCA
>JAZSAX010000106.1:0-7133 GCA_045602065.1 Clostridia bacterium | reverse complement strand
ATTTGTTGGTCTTGTGTTGTTGTTGATAGAATGCAAGGCGGTAAGGAAAAGATTGAAGCAGAAGGAGTTAAATCATTGTCTTTAGTTCAAGTTGATAAAAACTTATTTGAACGTGCTCTTGATTTAAATATTATTAATGAATCACAGGTTTCTATGCTTAATGATTTTTTTGAAAGTCCTGATGAATCTATGAAGCAATTCCTAATAACTCACCCTGAGTTTTTAGAAAATTCTTTAAATGCTGATGAAAAAACTAGAAAACGTGCTCAACTTTTAATTGATAGCAATTTATATGGATTAAACTAAATACATAAAAAACATTGCAATTTTATGGAAACCGTGATATAATTAATACGCTTTTCTTAGAAAAGACATTTTGAAAGTGAGGTAAATTAACCATGCAGGACGTTATTGTTTTGTTTGGCAAACCCGGTGCCGGAAAAGGCACTCGGTTGAGTGAGTTCCTGGAGACAACAGATAAGAAATTCAACATTCTTTCTGTTGGCAATATGCTTCGGCAAGCAAGAGCTGACAACACCGAGTTGGGCCAAAAGG
Source organism: Clostridia bacterium (assembly GCA_045602065.1). Taxonomy (GTDB): domain Bacteria; phylum Bacillota; class Clostridia; order TANB77; family CAG-508; genus CAG-269. The sequence continues at coordinate 6,578 of JAZSAX010000106.1, read as the reverse complement.
CGGCTCAATTCATGGATGCAGGAACTCTCGTTCCTGACGATATCATCAATGGTATCGTCATCGAGGGAATTAAGGCATCCGCGGATCCTATCATCAGTGATGGCTTCCCCAGAACTGTTGGTCAGGCTCAGGCAATGCTCGATGCGGGCATTCTGCCCATTGTCATCGATTTCCAAGTGGAAGATGATGTCGTAATCCAGAGAGCACGGGACAGAATCGTTTGTGAGAACAAAAAGTGTGGCGAAACCTACACTACAAACGATTTCAAGCCTCCTGTCGTAGAAGGTATCTGCGACAAGTGTGGTTCTCATCTTGTCAGACGACCTGATGATGACCCTGAGGTTGTCAAAAACCGACTGGAAGTCTATCGTGAGCAGACTCTTCCCGTTCTGGAACTCATGGAATGCAATGGTGCCAAGGTTTATACCATTGACAACAGCGATTCCAAGAAGGCCAAGATTCAGTTTACAGAATTGATGAATGGCTAAACATTTACCCAGTGAAAGGCAACAGAATTTTTCTGTTGCCTTTTCTATCTTTTATATTTTTAATTTTTTTCTAAAAAAGTCTTGAATTTATTTTATTTTTATGCTATTATATATAAGCGTTTAACAAAACGTAATACTAATCGAGGCGTAGCGCAGTTGGTAGCGCGCGTGGTTTGGGACCATGAGGTCGCAGGTTCGATCCCTGTCGCCTCGACCATTGAAGTAAAAGAACTGGGCTGATTTATTAGTCAAGTTCTTTTTTTGAATAATAAAGGAGAAATAAAACTATGGGGATTTTAGAATTTGTTTTAAGTAACAAAGATTATTTAGAAGATTTAATTACACGAAGTACTTATCATTCAAATGCTATTGAAGGAAGTACACTTACTTATGCTGAAACTTATGCTATTCTTTACAATGACAATAGCTTTAAAATCGAAGGGAAAGAGCCTAGAGAAATATATGAGGCAATTAATCATAAAAGTGCCTTAGAATTGGTTTTCAAAAATTTAAATAATGATGATGGATTTGATGAAAGATTTATCAAAAGACTAAATGAAACAATTAATAGAAATATTAAAGAAACAGAAGGATTTAGAACTGTACAAGTATTTATTCAAGGTAGTGAACATATTCCACCTGAACCAGAAAAAGTACCTAATCTAATGAATTATTATGTATATAATTACAATCATGATGAACAAGATATCTTTACAAAAATCGCTAGATATCATATAGATTTTGAAAGAATACATCCTTTTGAAGATGGAAATGGTAGAACTGGTAGATTACTTATTAATTATGAATTGTTAAAAAATAATCTTCCACCTGTTGTTATTTCTAAAGATGATAGAGTAAAATATTTTGAGTTTTTAAGAAATAACGATGCTACTGGTTTAGCTCAATGGCTAAGAGATTTATCTAATACTGAAGAAGAAAGAATGAAGAAGTTTGGGTATTAAAAATAATGGAGATATATTGTGGAGATTGATTATATTTTTTTAGAAAAAGATAAAAAAGCCAAAAATAAAGATTATGTGCAAACAAATAATTTAGATACAATACCATTTTATAAAAAAATATTCTTGCATATTGCCAAAGAAGATACTTTGACAGAAAAGAAGTTTGATATAGAATATGATAATAAAAAATTTAAAATATACCACAACTGTATTTGCAATAATAATGGAGAGTATTTTTTTAAAATATATACGCTTGGAAAAGAAAACTTACGAACAGCAAAAGTTTTAAACAACATAAATAACGAGATAAAAAGATCTATACAACATAAAGATTATTATATTATACAAACATATGATGAAAGTTCAAAGTATTTGTGCGATAAAATATATCCAAAATTTAATGAGTTTGAGAGAAAAATTAGAAGATTAATTTATCTAATATTAATAAAATCCTTTGGTAAGTTATGGGCTCAAGAAACAATAAGTGCTGAATTAAAAGATAAAATAAACAATAAAGTTCATAGTACAGATGCGATAATAGAACAAGCCCTACAAGAAATGGATATTAAAGATTTAGAAAACTTTCTATTTGAACCTAGATATTGGTTTAATCTAGAGAATGTAATTAATAATGACTTGTCACTAGAAAATGTCAAAGGGTTAGAAAAAGATGAAATACTAAAACGTCTTGAAAAAATTCAAAAATATAAATTATGGGATAAATGCTTTTCTGAAATCAAAATAACTGATTTAGAAGAAAAATTAGAGAACATAAGGAAGTTAAGAAATAAAGTAGCTCACTTTAAGGAAATTACATTAGATGCTTATGCAGATGGTCAAAAATTATTAAAATCAATTATAAAAGAGATTGATGTTGCAATAGAAAAAGCATCTTTAACAAATTATGATTTATCTATGTCAAAAGATATATTAGAGTCTTTCGTTGACATGACAAAAAGAATAATGGAATCAATTAACACCACTCTAAAACCTCTTTCTTCTAGCCTTGTATTTGAAGCATTCACTTCAGTACTTGAACAAATAGAATTATCCAAACCCAAAATTCCAAATGGTATATTTCCACAATTAGTAAATCCAATTTGGGCAAAACCTATTATTGAGATTCCTAAATTAAATGATATATTTGAAAAAGTGGTCACTCCAATGCCCTCTCTTTCAATTGCTAATGAACTTTTATTGACAGCTTCAGCAACCAAATATATTAGAAGATTTGAATTACCTCCAAGCCTTACCCACACTCCAAAATTGCCATTAGATATTCCTGACTGCATTCAACCTACATTCAAAAAATTTAAAAACACTAAAAAATATACACATCGCAAACATTAATTTAGGTCACCTCGACCAGAAAAAGGAGCTTGTATAAAGCTCCTTAATTTATTTTTGACTTTGGGGGCAAATTAAATATCTGTCTTATTATTTTATCTTTCAACATTTCCTGTATCTATCTTTTTATAATTAAACGATAACTGATGACTAGCCAACAATGCTTTGAAATATGTATACGGTATATGAAAATCTGCAGTTTTTTTACCATTATCATCATAATCTAATATATGTATAGTATCGTCTTCAAATTTAGCCCTATTATGAACTACTGAATTTCGAATATGTAGGAATGCACCTTCAGTATCCATATCTAATATATCTCCATTGTAATCCATAACTTTGTTCATAAAGCCATCTTCATTATCACTATAATATTGTTCTAAAATTTCTAATTCTTCTCCTTTAGCATTCTTTTGCCTTTGTAAAAAATCATCAAATGTTTGAAAATTGTAAACAATAAAACTATTGATATATAACGGAAATAGTATACTCATCATTTTAGGCTCATCATCTTTAATCTCACAGTATAATTTATCTAGTCTACTTTCTTTTACACATTCTTTAAATTCAAATAGTATATCATTCGTTTTTTCACCCATCTGTTGTGATATCTCATCACAAATATGATTTAAACAGTGAAATCTAAACTTTGCTTTAAACATTTCTCCACGAGTTGGTTCTTTAATATCTACTACTTTTTCTCCATTTTCCATTGTATTATAAAAATTACCGTGTGCCATGTTATTTCTAATATTTCTTAACATATAAATAATTTTTCTATTATTATGTCTTATGCCTCTTGTTACATCATCATATCCTTCATCTTCCCTAAATCTTTCTAACAAGTATTGATATTCATTATAAGTCATGTAAATTTGTCCAAGATCAGATTCAAGGTCAATATCATTTATTAAAATATTATCCCTTAAATTTCTGGTTATTCTTATATTATTTGTCTTGTCTTTATTATCTTGATATCTTGAAAAAATAGTCATATAAGTCGCTTGTAATAATTCTTCATTTTTAGCTCTTTGATTATTTTTAAATGCTATTAATTGTTTTATACATTCCATAGAAAAACTTGTTTTAGAACTACTTTGTGTACTGGTCTTTTGGATTGCATCTATGCTTATCAATAAATGCCTCATGTCTTTTTCACAATTTTCATCCACACCAGTCTGACTATATAAACGATGAATCAAATTAAAATCCTCAATTGTTCCTAAAAAGTTGATTTCCTCTGCCTTTTGTTTAAAGCTACTTATATCATTTCCAAAAATACTAAATAATTTTGTCATTATTTCTCGTTCTAATTCTTTTATTTGCTCGATTTCCATTATAATTCTCCTCCACTACTATTGATATAGTTTATATACGTTCATCAGTTCCATTATTTTCACCAAAGTCTGGATTCCTATATATCATATCATAAGCTTCTTCAATTTCTTCCTTTGTAATATTAATGTTAGGTAGAAAATTATTTTCTTTATAAATCCCTCTACAAATCTTTCCAATGTAACATAACTGTTCAACTAAAGAATCATCCATTTTGTCTAATAATCCTTTATTACTCAATAATATATTTTGTGAAAATGCATTTAAATTTGAAAATCCTAATCTTTTAACAAAACACTCAATAGGTTCTTCTAATGGCGAATATATATCATTATCTGAAAAATCAGATTTATATTTTACATTTGCATCTAAAGGGCCCTTAATATATTGTTTGAGTTCTCTTTTTTTATGCAGATATTCATCATTGTGTTTTTCACCACACCATTGTGCTAGCACTTCATCTATTGCCATTAAACCATAATAGCCTTCCATTGCCGTAATTTTTGGATTCCCTGTTTTTCTAACCATATCTTGAATTTTTTCAAACGTAGCTCCTTGATTTACAAAAAGCTCTGCATTTATTGGACTAATTAAATGAGTAAATTCATGAAATAGTAGAAAGTTATTTCTATCCACACTGTTTTCTTTAAAATTATTTATAATAACTGTAATTTCTTCTGGGCTGACAATGTAAGTTGCTGTTGATGTCGAATCTTCTTTTAAAGTTATTTTTACAGAATCTATTATTTCTATTAATCTTTCTTGGTTTGAAGGTATTTCAATTGTTTTTCCTGTTTCAACATATACTTTGATAAACGCTCTTAAATAGTCTCGCATTTTTTCTTCTTCACTCATGCTTCCAATTTTCTCCATATCAATCTCCTTATTCTCATAATTATACTATTATATATTATTTATCATATATCAATTCATTTGTAAATCTATTTTCTGCATTTCCTTCTCATCCTCAAACTAATTCAAAAGGCTAGAATTAGTTTTTTAATTGATGAAACCATTTAAAAATAAAGGTCTTAAAAAGTTTGAGCGAAATCTCCAGGACCATATAAAAAAGAAATTACTCGTTTTTAGTAATTTCTTTTTTGTTTTAAATTGTTTTTTATAAAATTTCACATTTTGTCCGCTTGATTTTTATAGTGCAATGTGCTAGACTATTATTTTTATAAATTGTCAAATACTTTCAATGTCGTTCATTAAAAAGCAAACAATACCTCTCAACTTGTACACTGAGACTCGATAAATACTCGCAAATAGCAAAATAATCTAAACTATGCACATATACAAATAGAGTATATACATATTTTATTTAAATTTTCCAAAAAATTGTTTTATCTTATTAAAAATTTTCGATATAAATGATTCCTTATATTCGACAAGAGCGGTAGTAGTTTCTGTTTCATTTACTGCTGAAGTATTAAATGTTTTATTTCTATTTTTAAACAAATCATCAGGATTATATTTTAATGATTTATTTGCTTCTTCTATCTGCATATCATATTTTTCTTTATCAAGAATTCTCTGTTTTTGATAGTCAGTAGCCCAATACTTTTTAAAAATATTAGCTAAAACAGCTTTAGCTTCATCCGAAAAATTTTGTTCTGATAAAGGCTTATTTGTATCAATTTTAAATTCATGGTCTTTTTTCATATTTTTCTTCCACAATAATATTCGATATCTTGGAATTTTATTAACATCTTGTTTATTTGTATATTTCAACAGTTCTATAACTTCTTTATATGCACATGCATATGCTTCTGAAATCATATCCTGTTCCTCCTTTGTAATAATTTAAAACATATTTTCTAGTTCTGCAGCTATTCTCTCAAGCTCAGCTTGCATCTCTAAATCAACTTGGTCTGCATCATCAGATATTTCACAAAATACTTCTGGTAACAGCGGTTCCATATGATGTTCCTGTTGCTCAGCTTGTATTTTGTCTGTTGTAGGTGTATTTATAAATTCTCTTCCTATATCAGTAGCACTCCAAGGTTCTCTCATTTCACTTTCAGCAATAGCCAAGGCAATTCCATCTGATTTTGAATAAGCTGCATCTAAAGCAGCTTTATCATCCTCATCAATTTCCCCTCTTAACAATGCTGCTGTATATGGATCAAGCTCATCAAATAATAAATCATAATTTTCTATTTCAAAATCTGGATCCTGACTATATGTTCCCTCTAGATTTTTTCTTCCCTCTGCATCATAATCTAATGGTTTATGAACACTTTCTAGTTTCATAATTTCCCCCCTAATGTTTTTATATCATTCGTTTATTTTTGCTGTGTTTGTTGTAAATCTTTTGTTTGTGATTTTCTTATTTCATCTACTATAGCATTTGCTTCTTCAATTCCTACTCCTAAATTCACAGTTCCTCTAGAAACATCTTCAGAACTCATTGTTTTAGATAATGCTTCATCTAATAAAG
>JAZSAX010000105.1:0-8441 GCA_045602065.1 Clostridia bacterium | reverse complement strand
CACCACCTATAAAACCTTTTTTATTGCTATATTCATTATTATTTAAAAGTTTTATATCTGGTTCGTATTCTAAATATAATACATCTATATTGTGTTTTTGTAATATTTTATATAGTCCTTTATCTGTCACAATTGCACTGTTTTCATCTATTACAGCTATTGAACAATTTGTATATCCTTGTGTTGTATTTATAAGTTCATATCTTTGTTTAATTAGTTCTTCTTTTATTGTGGAATCTGTATGTTGAAAATTGTGAATTGCTTTTTTACCTATTGTGCAAACATTGTATTTTATATCATCAGGATATTTTAAACTTATATTTTCTTGGCCTGATATTACCTTGTTTTCTGATGTTAATTTTGATTTGATTTGTTCATATTGACTTGGCTCTACAACAAGAAAATCTCCAATTTTACAAGTAAATATGTCTACATGTGATGATATTTCTGGATATACTTTTTGGCTTTGCTTTATTTCTATTAAATCATATCCAAGTTCTTTTAATTTATGTTTTTCTATAGATCTCATTCGCTCATCTATTATTAATTTAGATTCTTTATTTTTCATTATTAAACACCCTTTATATGCAATATGCATTTTTTGCATTTTGCTTACTGGTTTCATTTTAAGTTGTCTCAAATTTTGCGACAACTTAAATATATTACCTTTTTACAATTTTCTTTTTTATTTTTAAATATATATTCAACTTAGAAGAAATACTTCCAAGTCTATTGCTGGGATAGTATTAATGCTTGTTCGTTTGTCAGTGAAAATTCCTCTTTTTTTCTTATTCTTCTAGCACTTTAATAGCACACTTAATTCCATCAACAGCAGCAGTCATAATACCACCAGCATAACCAGCCCCTTCTCCACAAGGATATAATCCTTGTACATTAATAGAATTTAATGAATCTTTTTCTCTTGTAATTTGCACAGGTGAAGAACTTCTAGTTTCAACTCCTGTTAATATTGCATCATCATCTGCAAATCCATGTAATTTTCTGTCTAGTCCTACAATACCTTCTTTCAAAGTCTCAGATACAAAATCTGGCAAAATTTCATTTAAATTTGACATAGTTACACCTGGCATATATGTTGGTTTTACTTTTCCAAATTTCTCACTTACTTTATTTTGCAAAAAATCTCCCACTCTTTGAACAGGTGCATTATAATTGCTTCCACCTAATTCAAATGCTTTTCTTTCTAAATCTTCTTGAAAATACATACCATCTAATGGCGTGTTTTTATAATAATCATCAACTGTTACATTTACTACTACAGCACTATTTGCATTTATGCCATCTCTTGCAAAATTACTCATTCCATTTGTTACGATAGAATTCTCTTCTGAGTTTGATGCCATAACTTGTCCACCAGGACACATACAAAATGTATAACATGTTCTTCCATTTTGTGCGTGATATACCAGTTTATAATCTGCTACTGGTAATTTCAAAGCAGTTCTCTCTCCATATTGTGCTTTATTTATATCTTCTTGTAAATGTTCAATTCTTACTCCTACAGCAAAGTTTTTAGGTTGTATATCTACACCTAATTCATATAATTTTTTAAAAGTATCTCTTGCACTATGTCCTATCGCAAGAATAATACTATCTGTTTCTATTCGTTTTGAACATATTACTGCTTTAATTTTTCCATTTTCTATTTCAAAATCAGTTACTTGCTCATTGAATAAAACTTGTCCACCATTTTGAATTATATATTCTCTTATATTTTTTACTATTTTTCTTAAATTATCTGTTCCTATGTGTGGTTTAGCTGTATATAAAATCTCTGCAGGAGCTCCAAATTTTACAAATTCTTCTAATACTTTTCTTGAATATATATTAGGTGAATTTCCTGTATTTAGCTTTCCATCTGAAAATGTACCTGCCCCACCTTCTCCAAATTGTATATTTGATGATGGGCAAAATTTCTTATTTTGTATGAATTCTTCTACATCTTTTATTCTTTCTTCTACTTTTTTGCCTCTTTCCAATATTATTGGCTTAATTCCATTTTGAACTAATATTAATCCTGCAAATAAACCTGCAGGTCCTGCCCCTATTATTACAGGAGCATATTTACTTTTTCTTGAAACTTTAATCTCAGAAAACTTATATTCTTCAACTTGCTCATATCTTGCTTCTTTTATTTTATTTTTAAATTCTAAATCAATTGCATAATTATAATAAATATCTTCTTTTTTTCTCGCATCAATAGATTTTCTATAAATATACCATTTTTCCACTTCTTCTGGTTTTATTTTATTTTTAGAAATGGCTTTTTGAAACACTTGCTCATCTGTCAAATTTTCTCTAATTTTTATATCTCTTATTCTTATCATATTACCACACTCTTTCGAATAAAATTTTATCATATTTTATTGCAAAAATAAAGTATTGTGATATAATTTATAATATATCTGAATAAGGAGGTCATTATGGAATATATTTTTAATTTCTTTGATTCATTTTGGGTTGAAGCTGTTTTTAGATTAGTCTTAGGTTTTATGTTAGCAGGATGTATAGGATTAGAAAGATCATCATGGAGTAAACCAGCAGGTTTTCGAACACATGCTTTAGTTGGCTTAAGTGCTGTTTTGGTTATGTTATGTGGAGAATATTTAGCTCAGAACTATAATATGGATCCATCAAGAATTCCAGCTCAACTTTTGTCTGGTATAGGATTTATAGGTGCTGGTACAATATTAAGAGATGGATTTAATGTTAAAGGACTTACAACAGCAGCTGGATTATTAGCTGTTACATGTGTTGGTTTAAGTATTGGCGCTGGATTTTATCTTGGTGGTATAGTTACAACACTTATTGTTTATGTTATTTTGTCTCGTTCTTATAAAGTATCTGATAAATTAGACCATTTTGGAATATTAGATTTACAAATATCAATAGATAAAGATACTGAAGAAACTTTAACTGAAATAGAAAAAATTTTAACTTATTATAATATCGATATAAAACAAATGATAAGAAAAGGTGATAATGGAGCTTCAGAACCTACAGTTTTAAATATTGTAAGTCAATATAATAAAAAAAGTATTAACAAAAATGAATTACTAAAAAAACTTTCTTTAATTAAAAATGTACGCGGTGTTTCAGAAACAGAACCAGAATCATAAAAATAAAAACTGACCTTAAAAGTCAGTTTTTTATTTTATTCTCCCATTATTTTACTTACAAATTCCTCATTGTTATAAACACTAATTTCCTTTGGTAATACATCTATTACAAAATGTTTGTCTACTAATTTTTCTCCATCTATATTAAAGTTAATTTCTTCTTCTAACTCTAATTCAACATGATTAGTTCTAAATTTATGAATTCTTCTTTTTCCTTCATGCTTCCCTTTTTTCAATTTTAATAATAAAGGAATTATTTTTAATTTATGCATTTTTTCTACATAATATATGTCTAACAAGCCATCTGTTAATTGAGATTTTGGAGCTATGTTAAATCCACCACCATAATATCCACCATTACATATACTTAATATTGAATAACTATCTTCAATTTGTTTTATGCTTGTTTTTATTTTTATCTTTTTGAATTTGTATTTTACAAATGTATAAACAATACTTGCATTATATAATTGACTTGTTGGAATTTTTGTTTTTCTTAATACATCTATATTATTTCCTACTTCTGCATCAAGGCCTGTACAAGCAACATTAATAAAATATGTTTCATTTATTTTTGCTATATCTATTAAAGATTCTCCCTTAGGCAATTTTTTAATTGCTCTATATGTGTCATTTCCAGATCCTGATGGAATTACTCCTAATTTGTTTTTTGTTCCTATTATTCCTTGTAAAATTCTAGTTAGTGTTCCATCTCCACCTACTGAATATATGATGTTTTCCTCATCTTTATATTCTAACGCAATACTCTTACCATCTAGTTCTTCTGTTATGTATCTTATTTCATATTCTATATTTTCTTCTTTACAAACCTTTTCTATGTTAGGAAGTAATTTTGCATATTTTCCTTTACCTGCAATAGTATTTATAATAAAGATATGTTTCATATTTTCCTACTTTCTAAGTAATTTTAATACTTCATTTTCTAGATATTTATTTGCCTCTTCTATTTCTATTCCATTTATATCAATTGGTTTTCCAAATTCTATTTCAAGACCTTTTCTAAATACTCTATATTTTCCTCTTATCGCAAATGGCACAATTTTACTGTTTGTCTTGCTTGCTATTGCGACAGCACCATGCCTGAATTTTAATAATTCTTTATCTGTTCTGTTTCTTGTTCCTTCTGGAAAAATTCCTATTGTTCCTTCATTTTTTAAAATTCTTTCCGCTTCCATTACAGCTAATGGGTTACTTTTTCCTCTATTTACTTTTATAAGTCCTATTTTTTCTAAAATCTTGCCATGTATCCCTTTAAATAATTCTTCTTTTGCCATATAATGTACAATTCTTTTTGTTGAAGTCATTACTACTACTGGATCTACTGCATGTTTATGATTTCCTGCAAATATTATTGGCCCTTCTTCAGGTATATTCTCTTTTCCTATTACTTTTGGTCTAAATAATATTTTTAGCAGAAATGTGCATATTATTTTTAAAAAGTTATATAAATTGTTTTTTTCCATATTCATCCTCTATTTTAAATAGTATAAATCACAGGCATTTAGTCTTTCTAAATATGTCCAACTTTCTAGTCCTGTTGCTTCTCTTAATTTCTCTAAAATTTCGTCATTTTCTTGTCCTTCATTAATAAAAACTATTATTCCTTTTGAAATATCTTTATTCTCAAAGACCATTTCTATATTTTTTTCTGTATATTCCATATCTCTAGCAATATATGATTCATCTAATATTGAAAATAATAATATATCATCTAGAAATCTGTTACTATTTGAATTGAAACAGTATATAGTTGGAAGATTTAATTCTCCTTCTAATTTAGTAACAATTTCTTTTTTGTTTGAGTATGCAATTTCTGGTTCGATTTTATATATTATAGGTGTAATTAGTGTTATAGTAAGAATTGCAATCATCATTATATTTGACACTTTTTCTTTGAATAGGTCGTATAATAATTCACTTAAATAATATATCATTATTATAAAAATCGGTGTACATACTGGCATTACATATCTTAATTCTATCCAAGGTGAAGCTACTGCTACTAATGCAAAATAAAATAAGGTTGGAAATAATATATATTTTGCATAAGGCTTTTTGTTTTCTATTATTTTTTGTTTTCTTATTAATTTAAATATTGCAAATGCTATTATTGCATATATCATTACATTCATTAAATTATTAAATGCATACAAATTTATTTTTTTCAAATATTCCTTTATGCTTTCAGCAAAAGCAGAAATGTTTGTTAATTTACTTATTACGCCTTGCCCTCTATATCCAAAAAACATATGTTGTATTGAATATGGAAATATCAATAAAGATAATATTCCCGCACACGCCATTGTTACTGTATAGTAAATCAATTCTTTATATCTTTTTTCTTTTAAATATTTTATTGCAAACATTAAATATAACATTGCTAAATAGAATAAATAATAATAATGTGTAAGTGAACCTATTAATGCTGTTATTCCTATCAAAACTAATAATTTAGGTTGTATTTGTTTACTATCATATAATTTTATGTGTAAAAATGCTGTTATTAATATATTTAATGCTGACAGTGCATACATTCTTATATATATTACGTTTGTTAATGATGCCATTGTTATTGAAGAAATCAGTGCTAATGTAATTGATTTTTCTTTACACCATTTCTTTCCTTCAAGCAGTTTTTGTAATATTAAATATGTAAATATTGTTATAAAAATATAAACTATTATATTTATTATTATACCCGGCCATTTTGAAAAAGAATTTACACTAAATCCCATAGCAATTCTTAATAATAAATAATATATTGGTGGATGTACATCATTTTTTTGATTTTCATATACTTGGCGATATTCAGCTATTTCATCATCATTTACTACTAAATAATCTTCATAGTATTCTTTGCTATGCCAATTATCATAAAAATCTTCATTATCTTGAATTTCTACTTTGTCATAACTTGCTAATCCTAATGAATATGCTTCATCCATATGTATATATTCTTTGTTTGCTCCAACTATTATAAATATTATAGTTTGTATTATTAAAACAATTGCAATTATTAATCTCTCTCTTGTTTTATTTAACATTTGTTTTCTCCTATTTTAATATATTTTGATTCAATACAACTGTACTATATAAGAATAGCACATCTTGGTCATCAAATTCAATAAATTCTCCTAATAATTTACTTGACATATATCTTATATCAATTAAAGTAATTTTACTGTAATTTTCAACCAATAATGGTGCTAAACTACTTCCAAATGAATCTCTAAACAATAGTAATTCTTTTTCTGTTTTTGCATTTGGATTTTCTATACTTATTAATGATGTTGCACCTGAAACAAATATATCATATTTATCTGCAGATTTTGTTTCTATATATATTGGTGTTGTTTTTTGTTTTTCAAAATTATATGTTGTACAATTTTTTATCGTTTCATTTGTAAGTATATATAAATTGTCTGGCTCAACCTTTATTCCAAGTTGTCCATAATATGTACCATAAAATTCGCCTTTATCTTGTTTTTCATAATCTGGTTGTGTTTTTTCAAGTCCCATATCATTTTGAATTATTTGTACTACTTCTTGTAAACTTTCTTGTTTCCAGTGCAAATCTGTTTTATAGTAATCTTCTAATTCTAGACCTTTTGTTATATCAATATATTTTAAGCCTTGTAGTTCTGTTTCTACAATATTTTGAAATTTGTTATAATCAATTTTTAAATGGTCATCATTTTCTAAATAATAATTTTTATCTGGAATTATTGAATAATATACATTCATATCTTTCAAATAATTGTCATATACATTTTTAATTTTTTGAGCTGATTTTTGTACATTCGCCTCTTTTAATGGATATTCCATTTTATAGATTGCTCCATTTATTTCAAATAAATTGTTATTATCTTTTTGCCTAAATATATTTCCGCTCCAAAGTGATTTTATGGTTCTAAAAAAGTCTCTATTGATAAATTGGTCTTCCGCGTATTCTTCTAGTTTGTCCATAAAATCTCCACTTAGTATTTTCTTAATTGTTATTTCTGGAAATTGCGCCAATTTTCTTCTTTCTGTTATTGAAATTTGTTCATCTTTTGCTATTAGATTAATTAAAAATATTGCAATTATAATTACAACGAACCCTATTGTAATTATTATATTTTTTGTTTTATCTTGCATTTAATTTGCCTCCTAAAATCTAAAATATAAAAATGGATTAAATGACCCATCTATTATATAACTTGTACATATTACTAATATTAGTAATAAATATATTGGTTCTAATATATTTTTAAATTTATTAAATTTTTCTTTATTTGCAATATTTTTAAAAATTGGTGTAGCCCCAATTATTCCTATTAATAGAACTACAAAATAGCTTTTAAAGTAATATAAACTTTCTGCTGAAACTATGTTTTTTGTTGATATGCCTACAAGTCCACCTATATTTTGTAATATTTGTGATATTCCATTTCCACTAAATATTATAAAACTTATGGCTACAATTGTTAGTACATATATTCTAGATAGAATTTTAGGAAGTTTTTCTAAATATTTACCTAAAAATACTTTTTCTATAATTAATAAGATTCCAAAATATAATCCCCAAAATATGAAGTTCCATGCAGCTCCATGCCATAGCCCAGTTAATAGCCATACTATCATTATATTTCTAAGCCATTTTGCTTTGCTTACTCTATTTCCTCCAAGAGGAATATATATGTAATCTCTAAACCACGTACTTAGAGATATATGCCATCTTCTCCAAAAATCTGTTACACTTGTTGCTATATATGGATAATTGAAGTTTTCTAAAAATTCAAATCCAAACATTTTTCCTAATCCTATTGCCATATCCGAATATCCTGAAAAGTCAAAATAAATTTGTAACATATTTGATATTGCGTATATCCAATAGAATAAAATACTTGAATCGTTTGTTGCTAAGAATATATTTGTTAATTCACCTAAAACATTTGCTATTAGCACTTTTTTACCCAATCCTATAACAAATCTTCTAACACCTATTGCAAATTTTTCAAAACTATATTCTCTATTTTCTAATTGTTTTTCAATTGTTGTATATCTTACTATTGGCCCTGCTATTAGTTGAGGAAATAGTGAAATATACATCGCTAATTTTAAAATATTTTTTTGAACTTTAGCTTGTCCTCTATATACATCTATTGTATAACTTATTAATTGGAATGTGTAAAAAGATATTCCAATCGGTAATACAACATATATAAAATCAATTTTGTTTGTCAACCATAAATTTATATTTTGAATCAAAAAATTCATATATTTAAAATATATCAATAT
>JAZSAX010000104.1:0-7416 GCA_045602065.1 Clostridia bacterium | reverse complement strand
TATTCATTTCTCCTATTATCATTAATGAATATCTAAGTAAATGATTTTTATTATATTGATAAATATAATTAATTAAAATGTGATTATCTTGTTTTTTGTATATACTATTTAATTCTCTCCATTGAGATAACAATTGACTTTTTGGAAGATAAGGAATTAATTCATAATGCCAAAGTCTCATTTATTCCACTCCTTTATCATTTTATTAGTTGAATCTTTATCAAGCATACCATAACTAGATAATCTTGCTAAAATTACAAAAGAATTACAGTCATTACAACATCTTCCTTTATTCTTTAAAGGAAAAGGGTTATGAGAATAACCCTTTATCTCTTTTTTACAAATGCAACATTTCATTTTCTTTCTCCTACAATTATTGAATCTATAAACTTAATCATATGAGCTCTTTGATTTGCGTCTGGTGTAAGTAACTTTAAATCATCTTCTTTGATAATTAACATGCATTTTGCTACTCCCATATTTATTAATCCTTTCCATGTTGCTCCACTTAACCATTCGATAGATGATGTATTATCATTTAATATAATGTAATCTTTATAAGTTAAACCATTTTTAACTTCTCTTATCTCAAATAAGGGTGTTGTCATATACTCTGCATGATAATAAGGAGTATATTTATCTTTTACTGCTTTTGCAACAATAAATGTTACATCTCTTGTTTTGTTGTTTAATCTTGGAATAAATTCTTGTACTGTCATATGTTTCTCTCTTTCTGTCCGTATAGTCTCGATAACACATCTTTATTTAATTTGTAAATATATTCTATTTACTAATAATATTATATCATATCTAAAATTAAATGTAAATATTTATTTTTAAAATTTTTAATTTTTTTAAAATTTTTTTTCAATTTCACTTTTAAACATATCTTCATTATATTGTTTTTGTTCTTTAAGAGCTTTCATCATTGATAAATCTAACCAATTTTCTTGGTAAAAAGTGTGATAGAAAACTGTTTTCTTTTGACCAGTTCTATGAATCCGTTTAAGTGCTTGAGCATAATCTTTATATAAAGGAATGGAGAATATAATACATTTATTATATAATTGCCAGTTTAAACCAGTTGAACCAGAAGCGAAATTAGCTAATATTATATTCTTTTTATTAGTTAGTTTTTGTTCTTCCGATAAAGAAGAATATTGTTGATAGAAGAATAATGATTTTGCTTCTCCACAATAAACATCAATATTATAATTAAGTTCTTCACATATATTATATAATTCTATTAATTCTGGAGTATAGTTATAGAATAATACATAATTATCTTCATTATTATTTAAAAATTCTTTTAATTGATTTAATCGTTCATGATTTAACCAAACACTATTTTCTGCATTTCCAATAAATCCAATTGAAATTTGTCTAGACCTTAACCAAAAATTTCCTACCGTTTCTGAGAAGAAAATTGAAGGCTGTCCATTAAACAAAATATCACGGTAATATAAATTATTAACTTTAGTCGTTTTGTTTACCAGAAGTGAATTTTTAATATCCTGAGGCACTTCTTTATTATTTTTAATGATATAATTATAGATTTTATCAGCTGGTAATTTTTCTTGAGTAAACATTTCGAAATCTTCAGACATTTTACTTTTATGATTTATAAATATCTGTTCTGGTAAATTGATAACTGCTGAGCTTTCAATAGTAACTGCAAATTCATGTATTAATTGAAATAACTCTTCTTTGTTTTTATAACCAACAATTGGTTGTTGCCATCCTAACAATCCTGGTAGATTCCCTCTAACACAAAACTTTGCAATAAATTGCTCTTTAGTTTCTTGATAACCTAAAAACTTAAGCTGAGAATATAAATCTATATAGCCGGTTGTAAATGGTGTACCTGTTAATAAATAACTATATGTCACTGGTGTTTTAATCGTTAATAATGATTTTATCTTATTAATCGCTTTAGTTTGTAAAGATTGTAAGCTTTTCATCTTATGACTTTCATCAATGATAATCGCTGTTTTATGTCCTTTACAAGATTCAATAAAATCAGAGATGTTCTTTCTTAAAACAACAGAGTTGGATTTACTTTCATTATGTCTCATAAACAAACTCTCATAATTAACAATCAACACATCATTTGTTGATTTATCAACATGATAATTATCTTTAATTGAAAAGTTATATTGAATATTGGATTGAGATAACCATCCTAACCAACTATCTTTAATCTCTTTAGGTTCTAATGCTTTACTATTAATAGTAATTATTAATATTTTGGTGCAACGATTGATTTCGGTAAACGCCAAACTAATTGGTGTTTTACCTAATCCCATATCTAAAAATAATCCGAGTGATTTCTGATTTTGAAATTTATCAACAATGTTCTTTTGCCAATCAAATAATTTTTCGTAAATCATATTTCTCTCCTTATTAGTTGAATGTAAGCTGCTTGATTTGCAAAATCAACTTCAAAATTATAAAATTCAAATATTTTTGATTTTTCAATATATTTTGCAACTGTATTTGCTCTTGGAGTAATTAAATTAATACATTTACCTAAATCATAATACTTCCAGCCAACGTTATTTTCATCTGGGTCAATAAATGTAAACATTAATGTTGATGTTCCTTTTTTATTTGTTCCAATTTCTTTTGTTATAACTGTGCCTTCTGTAAAAATTCTTGCATCAACTATAAAATGATACTCTCTAAAATTACTATTATTAATAAAATCTGTTAATTTAATGTTCATAATCTTTCCTCCTTAAAATTATTTACGATTATATTATATCACATTTAAATCAAATGTAAATAAGTATTTTTAAAAAATTTCAAAAATTTTACAGAAGTTCACAAAGTGTAAAACTTCTGTATTAATTTTATACAATTCCTCCAAAATATTTCATAGCAACTCTTAAACAAGCACAAAATCCATCTTTTGTTGTTGTATATTTTACAGTATCATCTTTTGATTTTGCAAATTTAAAGCTTTCAATATCAGATTTAGTTAACACACATTTTTCATCTAATAAGATTAAATTTTTACTAAAAGCATAATTTAACATTGTGACAGATTTATCAAAATCTTCTATATCATATTTTTCAACATTTACTAAATTTGCATACATTCCTTGTAAACCATCTGATTCTGAACAATCAATAAATACAGTTTTCTTAGGAGCAAACTTTTTTAATTGTAATAGACCATCATCAATATTAGCTTTAAATCTTTGTTCTTTCATAATAATTAGTTTTGTTGTTTCTCCATAATCGACACCTATCTCTAAAAGCTTCCAAATATCACCTTCTCGATTAAAAAATACTGTTGTATAGAGTTTTTTATCTTTAGTCTTAATAATATTACTACTATTAAAAGAACGTGCATATACGGAGAATTTTTTGTCCATAAACACATATAAAACTAACATTGAAAATGAGTCAACAATATCGTCATGTTCAACGAACGGAAATGATAACAATCTTTGTTTTAAATTAATCATTGCGTCTGTTAATTCATAAGTGTTAGTCATCTTGTTATGTTTAGTTCTAACAAATATAACATTACCAGATGTCATATATAAAGCAGCAGATTCGAGTCTTTGCATTTTAGATGCTGTGCCTGGTTGATATGCTTGCATACCAGCAACTTTATCTTGTAATTGTTGTAATATAGGTGAACCATTTGCCTTATCTTCTATGATTTGAATAATTCCTGGGTAGACTTCATCTAATTGTTGTACATATTCAGTTGATTTAACAAAGGCCATTCTTTTCTCTAGATTGTCAATAATATATAAAGTTGAACCAACTCGATATGCAAGTGTGGAACCTAGATAGTCAGATGAATCTTTATCTTTGACAGGAAAGTCGTGAGATGCATAAACTATATCAGCTTGTTCTATTGATGGTACATCACACTCATCTTTTTCAATTATCATTTCTGGTTTAATCGCTGTTCTATCACTACTTACTGGCTTTTGTAGATATTGTGTTTCAAATATTGACTCACCTACTTGATACCTTAAAGCAGAATAATCCCCAAATCTTTCTGGCCATAGATAATCACCTTTTTTATAATGAACAATTTCTCCTGAAATAGGACAAACAACATATGTGTCTTTTTCAAATATTGCAGGTAAAGTAACAAATACATATGTATTAGCTAATTTATTATCATTCATTATATGTCCAGCAATATCATTTGGAGCCAATCTTTGTTGAATATTCATAATTATACATTTGTTAATATCATTAATACGAGATGGCATTGTGTTTTGATAATAATTCCATGCATTGTTCATTTCTGCTTGGTCTTTACGAGCTGTCTCAGCATTAGTCAAGTCATCATTAATAATAACATCACCACCATATCCAGTAAATGCATTTCTATTTAATGAATATAACTCACCACCTCTATGGTCTTTAAGAAAACTACTAGTATTAACTATAATGTATATATCAGAGAAAAAGAATTTAAACTTTTCTGAGTTGATTATGGATTGTCTTTTAACGTTCATTTGTGTAGCAAGTGAACCTGTATGAGATATTGATACTGCTTTAATCGGTGCGGATAACCATAACCAAACTGGCCCAAATACATTAAATATCATAGACTTAGTGTGTCTTGGTGGTACCATTAAACATAGATTATGTTTATCTTGTCTTACATCAATAATATTTGCATTTTTAGGTATTTTAGATAAATCAATATCTATTTCATCATAGCCTGTCCATGATTTACACATATATTGAAATATCTCACAATATATCTTTATAAGTTGGCCATCAACAAATTTAGAAGGGTCTGCTTCATTCCAAAAAGCTTTTACAAATTCGTAAAAGCTTTTTCGATAAAGCTCTTTATATAACAATCTTTGTAGCTCAGTCATTTTCTTCTAATCCTAATGCAATCAATAATGACTCAACTAAGATTTTAACAGCGTCAACTTTTATTCCTAATGTAACAGCTTGTAAATTTTTATATCTAATGTCTAATTTTTCTCTTTGTTTTTTATAACCTTCATTAGATTCTTTTAATCCATTAACTAAATCTGGAAATTTGCCTTCTGCTTTTTCTTCTAAAAATGCAATGAGCTCTTCTTGTTCTTTCAATACTTTATCGATATTTTGCATACTTTTTTCAATTTCATCTTGCATTTCTATCAATCTTGTTGTTTTGTCAACTTTCTTTTTTACTTGTGCTTTCATGATAACTCTCCTTTTTCAAGTGCATTTATTAATTCTTTTTTAGTCATATTAATTATTGTATGACTATTATAATTATATACTTTATAATTATTTTTATCTAAATCATTTTCATCAAATATAATTTGTGGGTCACATCTACAATTTGGAAATTCACCAGCATTACCATACATATTATCTAATCTTGGTTTTTCTAATTCATTTGTTCTCCAAAATACAACTACACCATTCATTGCTTTATGAGATGGTCTTGTTCTCTTATCATTTGATGCTAACCATATGTAAGCAACCGAACCTAAATCTCTCGCTCTATTTTCAGATATTGCTGTTTGTAATTTAGCAGTTTCAGTTCTTGCAATTAATTTGGCGTTTTTATGACCATGACTTTTTAATTGTTTTTCAAAACTACCTCTATTTAATTTACCTTTTGCAACTTCTTCGATTAAAGTAGATGTATATTTATGTTCTAGTACTTTTATACATTCTTGAGGAATAGATTTAATCATTGTAAAATTATGTTTTACTGCTTTAGAGAACTGTTGATATTCCCACTCTTTATAAGTAGGTGGTAAAGCAACATAATGTCTTTTCTTAGCTACTTCATAGAATTTTCTCCAAATACCACGTTGATGATTTAAACCTTTTTTAGATAACTCTTTAGCAAATTTTGTTGCAAACTTTTGATAGCCGTTTGAGTAATCTAATGATTGTGCAGTTTGTAAAATATTAAATCTATTACCTTTGTATAATTTTGCAAGATTTCGCTTGGTAAATACTTTATTAAATACCATTTGATATATCTTTAATATTTCTTTTTCTACCTGTTTATTCATTAACAAACTCTCCTAATCTTTCATAAGCTCTATTTATATAATATTGATAATCTATTTCTTTTGATAATTTTTCTACGGTTTCATTTGATAAAATTTCATCATCATATATAAAAACTGAATCTGGTAAATTAGATATTTTAGCTTTAGATATTTTACCGTTATTTTCTTTAAATTTATAAACCATTCCTTTAAAATTTTCATCTTTCCAAGCAAATACTCTATTTATACCTTGTAAATCTTTTAAAACAACATTGTTGTCATTATCTTTTACTTCCCATTTAGTATAATCATAGGATTTTTTCTTGCAAATATATTGAAAATATCTAAGATTGTTTTTATATTTTTCTACGGTATCTTCTGGTTTTATATCATTCATTAAATAATCTACTATACAATGACTTATTATAATTGGTTCTTTAAAATCTAAATTTGGTTTTCCTTCAAAAAATACTCTATCACCAGCTTCATATTGTTTTAAAGCTTCTCCTCGACAATGTATTTTTCCTTTATTATCTTTATACATATAATTATTAACATCTCTTTGCCAGAGATTATAAATATGGTCTTTTTTAATAGTATAACCAGTTCTTTGTTCCCATTCTTCAACAATATGTATTATTTTATCTTCTTGTTCCCAATTTTTTGGTTCTACAATTATTCCATCTGTATTAGTTTGAATTATAATTACTAAATCTTTTAATTTTTCTAATAAATCACATATGAATAATTGACCAGTAATAGTAACTAATGTACCTTTTTGCGGGTCATATAATTTATTATATGGAGCCGTTTCTGCACCAAATACTGATAATAAAATAATTTTTAAAGGAGCTCTTTTAGATGGGTCTGTCTTTTTATATTCAAGTTGTTTTAAATAAATATCTTTATATAGATTTTTACCATATTCATCGAGACTTCTTGGCATTAAATCAAAATTTAACATTGTTAAATTATAATAACCACTTACATCAAAATATAATGCTTTTTCTGTAAAATATTTTTTTTCTGCAGAATGAGCTCCACCGGAACCTATCTTTATTTCAGCATTACCAATTTTAATTATAGCTTTTTTATTATTTCTAAATCCTTCACTTAAATAAAAATCCCAAAGTTCTTGATTTTCCAATATTAAATTTTGATATATAGGTGGAGCTATATATTGATTTTCAATGTTTTCTATTTTTTTGGCTTTTAAAACTATTTCCGATAATTTAGCACCGGTATAATTTATAGCTTTTTTATCTAATTGAAATAATTTTAAAAATTCTAATTTAATTCTAAATACTCCAAAATTATCTTCATTTAAAAAATCACTAAAAAAAATAATAGAAATAAAATGTTGACTATCAAACAAAATTATTTTATTATGGACACTCGGAATACTTAATTGTTAGGTGTAGCCAAA
>JAZSAX010000103.1:0-26198 GCA_045602065.1 Clostridia bacterium | reverse complement strand
ATTTTTGTCTATACTATAAATTATTTGTTTTTGCTCTTTATCTGTTCTTTTGGTTTTATTTAAATCATCATGTACTATTGAATCTATTTCATAATATGGTATATTAAAATTTTGTGATAATTTCTTGGCTAAAGTTGTTTTTCCGCTTGCTACAATTCCTATAATTAATATTTTCATAGATTCCTCCACCTTTACTAAATATTATCATATAAAATGAAAAAAGAAAAGATATATATCATATCTTTCCTTTAAGTGTGTCCCAAAACGCTAGGACCGTGAGCATGGCTCCAGATGTTTTTATCCCAATATCTTTTTAATCTCTTCTTGTC
This sequence comes from Clostridia bacterium, assembly GCA_045602065.1. GTDB lineage: Bacteria > Bacillota > Clostridia > TANB77 > CAG-508 > CAG-269. Next base: position 25,869 of record JAZSAX010000103.1, on the reverse strand, counting down.
TTTTAACTTTTTTAGTTGTAGTTTTAATAAGTTCTTCATCAGTCAAAATCATATTTCTGATATATTTGTATGGTGGGAAGGTTTTATTAATTTCCTTAATTTGTTCCCATATAATTTTTCTTAAATCTTCTTCAGATGCATTTGGATATTGTTCTTTGGCAATATCTTTATTATAAACTACTTTTACTGAAAGAGTTATGTCATTTTTATCTTCTTTATCTGGCATACCAAACACTAGACATTCTTCAACTAAATCTAATCTATTTATAAGAACTTCTAATTCATCTGGAAATACTTTTTTACCATTTTTCAAAACTATCATATCTTTTTTTCTTCCTGTTAAAAAGATATATCCTTGTTTATCAAAATATCCTAAATCTCCTGTATAGAACCATCCATCTTGTAGAACTGCTTTTGTTGCTTCTTCATTTTCATAATATCCAAGCATTACGTTTGGACCTTTTACACGTAATTCTCCAATTCCATTTTCGTCTTTATTTACAATTTCTACTTGTACATTTTCTAATGGTACACCAATAGATCCATATTTTTTCTTTTTGTAGTTTTCTGCAGCTATTACTGGTGCTGTTTCTGTTAATCCATATCCTTGGGCAACCTGTATTCCTAGTTCATCAAATCCTTGTGCAACTTTTTTATCTAGTGGTGCTCCTCCAGATATTACAAATCTTAGATGTCCGCCTAATCCTTCTAATACTTGTTTAAATAGTTTTCTTCTTACATCTATATGACATTTTCTTAGTCCATTACTTACTTTTTTAACAACTGCAATTAGTTTTGTTTTTCCTTGTTTTTCAATTGCTTTTTCTACATTTTTGTAGATTGCTTCTACTAGAAGCGGAACACCTACAAATACAGATACTTTGTATTCTTTTAAGTTTTGTGCTACATATCTTAATCCATCTGGGAATGCTGTTTTTATTCCAGCTGCAAGCATTACTACCATACATGTTGAACCAAATATGTGGTGATATGGTAAAAACGCAAGATTACTGTCTGTTGGTTGAAGATCTTCAACTAATAACATTGAATATACATTTGATGCTATATTGTTTTGTGATAGCATTACTGCTTTTGATTTTGATGTTGTTCCAGATGTAAATAATAATATAGCCATTTTGTCTTCATCAATTTTAGCTTTTGTATATTCTTTTTCTCCTTGTTTTAATAATACTTCTCCTTGTTTTTTCAATGTCCAAAAATCTTCATATCCTTCTTGTTTGCTCATACAAATATATTTTTGTAAATTTGTATTTCCTCTTTTTTTGATTTCTTTAATATTTTCTATGTATTTTTCATCAAATACTACTACATCTGCTTTACTTCTTTCTAGACAACTTTCTAGTTCATCTACTTGCAATTCTTTGTCTAGTGGAACTGATACTATTCCGCCTAATAAGTTTGCTAAATGAGCTACCGCCCATTCATATCTATTTCTTCCTACTAATGCAATTCTTTTTCCTTTTAATCCCAAATCATATAATTTTGTTCCAAATGCATTAATATCTTGTAATAGTTTTTTAAATGTAATGTTTTCATATGTTACATCTTCGCCTTTTTTGTGTTTTATTACAAATGCTATGTTTTGAGCATATTGTTTTGCTGAATTATATATAATTCCTTTTATGTCTTTAAATTCAATAGCATTAAAATATCTTTCTCTTTTCATTATTCCTCTCCTCTTAATCTAGTTTTCAATACTAGATTATCATATAAAAGAAATCTTGTCAATAAACTGACCGGATTTTCAAAATTATTTCGTTATATAAAAAAGCAATTTACCTTTTTCGGTAAATTGCTCTTTTTATTATATTGATAATTCTTCTAAAAAAAGATTCTTTATATTGTATAAGCGAAATGCATTCTTCTTCACTATTTTGATTGATTTGCATTGGAACTTTTTTTGCTTTAAACAAGTTATCATAATTATATTTTTCTAACAGCTCTTCTTTTAGTTTTATTTCATTTTGATGATATTTAGTCAGAAGATTCTTTTTATGGTCTTCATCTTCACACCAATAATTAAGGTTAAGCATTGCTAATAGATTTACTGTTTCTTTTTTTAGTTTCTTCTCTTGAAGCGGCACATCTAAAATAAATTTATACTCTGGTGAACTATTGTCTTTAAAAAATTCTATCAGCTTTTTAGGTAACTTGTCCACATATTTTCGATTCATATGTTTTAGAATTTCTACAACTTCTACATATGCTTCTTTTCGTTCTTTTGAAATTTCTATCATTATTTTTCTTCTCCTGTTTTTTCTTGCTTTTCTTCTTTCGTTTCTTCTATTGCTGCTCTTATAGTTCCCGTTTCGGTTTTTATGCCTTCCATTGTTGCAGAGTCTTCTACTACTTCTTCTATATCTTTTGGTTTAATATCCTTTTTTTCTTGTTGCTTTTGTAAAATCGCTTCATCTAATTTTAAATATTGTTTTAATTGAGTTTTAGTGTTATCATCTATATTTTTGCAGAATTGGTCAATTAATTTAGCAGCCCTAACAGGATCTACTTCTCCTCTTTGTATACGCTCAAAGAAATTAATATGTCTTTGTAATTGTTTGTCCCTCATCAACAATTGTTTTAATTGATCACCCTGTTCTTCATTTTCTAAATTTGCAATTTCTTCTTTTACTTTTAAACTTTCTTTTTCAAAACCTGATATAGCTTCATCAGTAGATACTTCAAACACTGCGTCTTTAGTAGCTGTAAGACCTTGTTCATCAAATTGATCAATATGTTCTACTACATAAGATGCTACTTCTTTATTTTTAGATGCTTCTTTCATAAATTCATAATCATTTTTCAAATCATCATCTAAGTATTCTATTGAATTTGCATCTTGTAATATTGCTTGCATCATAAAAATTTTATCGCCTGAAAGCTCTGCATTTTGTAATATTGAGTCTGGCATTTTACATTCTGATGCAGCATATTGAGTTATTGTGGTATTTTGTAATTTACACAATTCTCCCGTAAATGTAGTATCTACTTTTAGTTCTTGAGACATATATTGTATTACTTTTGGATTTATTTCTGCTACTGATAGTATAAAATCTCTTTGTCTACTAAGTGGTGTATCTTCTATTAGCTCCGGTTCTACCTTTACTATTTCTGTTGCCAAAGTAATATCATATTGTAAGCTTTCATCATAATATTCATATATTGCATATGTAGCTTTTTCGTTTTTTACCGCATATAAAAGGGGTTCCATAAAGTTTTTGTTCTTTCTATCTTCTATACTTAACAAATTCTTTAGTACTCGATAATTACCTTGTTTTATTTCATTTATTATTTCAGAAGAATATCTTCCACTTTCCTGTAAATCATCAAATCTAACTTTTTTATTATCTTCAAAATATTCCATATCTTTTTCTCCTTGATATAATATTATTGTATCAAATCTTCGCTTTTTTGTCTATACTATTTAATTTATTTAAATTATCTGACTTTTTATGAATAAAGAAAAACACAATAAAAGAAAGCGAGGTAATAACCCCGCTTTCTTTTACTTTTATTATTAATATTCAGTATAGGTCTGTGTACAATTCTTTGTTGCTAATTTTCCAAACTTAATTGCAATATAGAAAAAAACCGCCATTAGTGCTACAACAATGATAGCTTCTAAGAGTTGTATACCTCTTATATTGCCTATAAAGTACCAGATAGTTAGTTGCACTTCTAAAAGTCCAACATCCCTTATTGTCATGAAAAAAAAGTATTTGTCAAAACCTTTTTTTAAAGTGCAATATCCATCAAACACTGCAAAAATAAATGTGGCAAAATACAAAATTGCAGATACAATCAGAGTAAATACGTTGTATTTCATCACCCCAATTGTTGCCACTTCAAGAAGAATAGTAAGGATAATTGCTAAGATTACACAAATAGTCCTACTCCGTTTAGTCATAAATAATACCTCCAAAAATTTTTTATGAGTTTTATATAATGCCTCTTGGGCATAAGCTTTACAATTATATCATATTTATTCAAAATTTTCAAGTTTTATTTATTTGTTTATATTGCAGTTTTATTTTTTTTAATATATAATTCTAATAACTTTACACGAAGGAGATTTAAAATGGAACATTGGAGTGTTGAAGATTATAAAAATTTTACTAATGGAAAAATTAGAAAAACCAAATATAGGGCAAATAAAACTTCTATTGATGGACATACTTTTGATAGCAAAAAAGAAGCGGAATATTATTGTGAATTAAAAATGAGGTTACAAGCTAAAGAAATAAATGGTTTTTGCCTACAACCTACTTTTATGCTTGCACCAGGTTTAAAATATAAAGCTGATTTTATTGTTTTTAATTCTGATAACTCTTATGAAGTTATTGATGTTAAGGGTCTTAAAACTAAAGAATATATTGCTAAGAAAAAAGTTCTTGAAGATAAATATAATATGAAAATAAAAGAAATTTAAAAACAAAAAAAGGGACCTGGTCCCTTTTTCACTGTTCTAAAATCTTGTTCATTTCTTCTTCTGTAATATATTCATATCTAACCATTTTTTCAAGAACTTGTTTCTGGCGTTGAGAAGCCAAATCTGGATTTTTGGTTGGAGCATAAACAGATGGTGCATTTGGAACACCTGCTATCATACTACTCTCATATTCATTCATATCGATTGGTTCTTTATCGTAATATCCATTAGCAGCTTCTTTAATTCCATCATATCCACTTCCGAAGTAGCTTGTATTTACATACACTTCTAATATAGTATCTTTATCACAATTTCTTTCTATTTCAAATGCCATAAAAACTTCTGCAATTTTTCTTAATGCTGTTTTTTCTTGAGTAAAATATACATTTTTAGCTACTTGTTGTGTTATACTACTTCCCCCTTCTTTTAGCTCAAATGATTTTATGTTTGTCCAAATAGCTCTAGCAATTCCAATATAATCTAATGCACCATGGTCATAAAATCTACGGTCTTCTACTGCTACAACTGCATCTAAATAGAATTCTGGCAAGTCCTCAAATCTTGTATAATTTTCTTGTGCTCGAAGTTCTTCCACTTTGTCTTTAACACTAATTTTATCTAATGCTTGTTTATACATTGTATATCCTTGATATGTAAGTATTGCTCCTGCAAATAATATAACTAATATTATAAATATTATTATTCTTTTTATTACTTTCATAATTCTCACCTAGCTTTTACTATAATTTTGGTATAAAAATTATTCCTCCAACTATTGCTGCTCCAATAGCTAGAACAAGTACAGCAGCTGCTGAGATATCTTTAGCAAGTTTAGCTTTTGGATTTTTTTCAGGACTGACCATATCAACAATTGTTTCTATTGCAGTATTAAATAGCTCTGATCCTATTACTAATACTATAGCAAATACAATAATACACCATTCTATTGTATTTAATCCTAAATATCCCCCTAACGCAATTATAACTATCATAGCTAATATATGTATTTTCATATTTCTTTCAGTTTTAAATGATGATATAAAACCTTCTATCGCATATTTAAAACTATTAATTAATTTTTTACATTCTTGTTTTGGATTCATTTTTCCTCCTATTTTATAACATGACTATATTTTAAATCTTCATCTTTATAATCATCAACCTTTAATCCAACTTTGTCTTTCATATAATATAAAAGTAATACCATGATTATTGTAAATACAAGGCCTAAAATCATAATTGAATTAGAGGCATTTGTAATTCCTAGTAACCATGAACCAAATAAACTTATTCCTATAGAGAAAATATTATATATTATATTTCTTACAGTTGATAGCTTTGTTCTAATTTCTCTATTTGTAAAGTTATTTAAATATCTATATATAAGAACATTGTGCGCACCTTTGATCCCTCCCAGGATAGCAAATAACAATATAATTATAGACGTTTTTTGATTTGTATGATTTCCTGTTGCGAAAAGTCCAATTAGAATCAAAAATACAGTCATTGGTATTCCTAGTACTGATAATGTTTTATTTCTAAATTTTCTATGTATAAATCCTTGAATTCCAGAACAAATTGCAGCTGTAATCTGGATTATTGCAAAAACAATTCCAAAGTATTGCTCAGGCAATTGAATTTGTTCTAAAATTCCCCCTCTAAAAGTAGTTAAATTATAATTTAATCCTGCCATTAAACCAAAAAATATTAATAAACACAACATCCTCTTAGAGGTTATTGCAAACTTCATAGCTTCTTTTAATTGTTTAAAATATTCTTTTGCACCTGTTCTAATATCATCATCATCTTCTATCGGTATTTTTGTATGTCTAAACCTTGTCGCTAGTATAGTTGCTAATATGTTTCCTATCAAGCATAGTATTATAGGCAAATATGGACTTATAACAAAAGCATAACCTGTAACTAGAGAAGTAACTGCATCTATAACATAATATCTGGCAGTACCTTTTCCATCTATCCTAGAATATAAACTTCCTCTTTTTTTGCCTCTTGGTAAAGAATCATATAAAATGTTTGTCTCACATATTCCTTTTATTACATATCCTATTGCATCAATAAAAAACGCAATTAATAATTGGGTATAATTATTTACAAATATTAATATTAGTGTAAACACACATAGACATATATTAGCCAAAACAAGGCTATTTTTCTTTCCAAATCTATCAACCAATAAGCCTAATGGAATTTGCAATATTAAACATGATGCTGTAAAAAACGCTTCTGATAATAATATTTGTGATGCAGAAAAACCTTTTGCTTGTACTAAAAACAAATATATTATTGAATAGTAAAATAATAAATCCCATGATATCATTTTATATATTGGATATAGTCGTGCATTTAGTTTTTTGTTCTGAATTTCTTTTTTCATATTTTACCTCATTTAAGCCCAGCAGCAGGGGTCATGCTAGCAAATGGGGACAGGCTCACAAAAAGCACTGTCCTCATTTTTGTCTTATATTAATCTTTTTGTTTCTCTTGCAATCATAAGTTCTTCATTTGTTGGAACTACATAAACTTTTATTTTTGAATCTGGTGTAGATATTTCTTTTTCTTCTCCTCTCATGTTATTGCTATCTACATCTACTTTAACTCCCATAAATTCAAGTTTTTCACATATTCCTTTTCTAATATTGATTTGGTTTTCTCCAATACCACCTGTAAATACAATATAATCTATTCCATTCATCGCAACTGCATATTTTGCAATGAATCCTGCAATTTCATATTTGAATTTTTCAATTGCTATAGCTGCTCTTTCATTTTCTCCATATGATGCTAACTCTATTTCTCTAAAGTCTGGTGCCATTCCTGATATTGTTTGAAGTCCAGATTTCTTGTTTAATAGACTCTCAACTTCATCAGCTGATAAATTTTCTTTTTTCATTAAAAATGTTACTACTGATGGGTCTAGATCTCCTGAACGAGTAACCATAGGGATTCCTCCAAGTGGTGTTAGTCCCATACTTGTATCTATTGATTTTCCGCCTTCTACAGCACATATACTAGAACCTTGTCCTAAGTGGCATGTAACTATTTTTAAATCTTTTATATCTTTTCCTGCTATTTCTGCCATTCTTTTTGATACATACATATGTGATGTACCATGTGCACCATATTTTCTTATTCCATATTTTTTGTAATATTCATATGGAATAGGATAAATATATTTTTCTTTTGGCATTGTTTGATGGAATGTTGTATCAAATACACCAACCATTGGTTTTCCTGGCATTACTTTTTTACATGCTTCTATTCCTATTATTCCAGCAGGATTGTGTAATGGTGCTAAATCAATACATTCTCTTAATACATCTACAACATAGTCTGTTATTACTGATGATTCTTTTATTTTTTCTCCACCATTTAGTAATCTATGTCCAATTGCAGATATTTCATCTAAACTGTCAATTACTTTATAATCTGGATGTATTAATTGTTTTAATGTAAAGTCTACAGCTTCTTCATGTGTCTTTGCTGGATGTTGTATTTCTATTTTTTGCCCATTTACTTTATGTGTTATAAATGCTTCATCTTCTCCAATTCTTTCATATTTTCCAGAAGCAATTACTTCTTCATTTTCCATGTTTATTAATTGATATTTTAGTGATGAACTACCACAATTTAATACTAATATTTTCATTTTAAAATTCCTTCCTTTTTTATCTATTTATAATTTTTTCTGTTTCTTTTGCTATCATAAGTTCCTCGTTTGTAGGAACAACAAAAACTTTAACTTTTGATTCTGGTGTAGATATTTCTACTTCTTCTCCTTTAATAAGATTTTTCTTTCCTGAAATTTCTACTCCAAATACTTCTAATAAGTTACAGATTTCTCCTCTAGAATATGGAGATTTTTCTCCAACACCCGCTGTAAATGTAAGAACATCAATTCCTCCCATTGCAACTGCATATTTTGCAATAAAGCCTGCTATTGCATAATGATATGCATCTAGTGCTGTATTTGCTCTTTTGCCACCTGCTAATGCTTCTGCTTCAATGTCCCTAAAGTCTATTGATACTGTTGACATTCCAAATGCTCCAGATTCTTTATTTAATATGTTTTCCATCTCTTGAGCTGTTAGCCCTTCTTTTTTCATTATATATGTAACAACAGATGGATCTAAATCTCCTGAACGAGTTCCCATTGGAATTCCTCCAAGTGGTGTTAATCCCATACTTGTTTCCACTGATTTTCCATCTTTAATCGCACATAAGCTTGCCCCTTGCCCTAAATGGCAATTTACTATTTTTAAATCTTTTATATCTTTACCTAAAATTTCAGCAACTCTATTTGCTACATATTGATGAGATGTACCATGGAATCCATATTTTCTTATTCCATATTTTTCGTAGTATTCGTAAGGTATAGCATATAAATATTTATCAGCTGGTATTGTTTGGTGAAATGCTGTATCAAACACTACTACCATAGGTTTACCTGGCACTACTTTTTGGCATGCTTCTATTCCTAATATTGCTGCCGGATTATGTAATGGTGCTAATTCAGCTGTATCTTTTATTCCTTGAACAACTTCTTCTGTTACTAATGCTGCGTCTTTAAAGTGTTCTCCTCCATGTACTACTCTATGTCCAATTGCATCAAGTTCATCTAAAGACTCAAATATTCCATAACTATCACTTGTTAATCTTCCCATTACAAATTCGATTGCCTTTTCATGATTTCTCGCAGGATGTTCGAATTTATGTTTTTCCCCATGTACCTTATGCGTTAAAAATGCTTGTTCTTGACCAATTCTTTCATAATATCCTTTTACTAGCATTTCTCCTGATTCTGTATCTATCACTTGATATTTAAGTGATGAACTTCCTGAATTCAGTACTAATATCTTCATAAATGTCTCCTTTCAAATTTTATTTTTCTTGAGCTTGAACTGCTGTTATAGCAACAACTCCAGCAACATCTTTAGCACTACAACCTCTAGATAAATCGTTTACAGGTTTAGCAATTCCTTGGCAAAGTGGTCCATAAGCTTCTGCTTTCGCTAATCTTTGAACTAGTTTATATCCTATATTTCCTGCCCCTAAATCAGGAAATACTAAAACATTTGCATTTCCTGCTACTGGACTTCCTTTTGCCTTTGAAGCAGCAACTTCTGGAATTATAGCAGCATCAAGTTGTAATTCTCCATCAACTAATAATTCTGGAGCTTTTTCTTTTACTAATTTTGTTGCTTCTATTACTTTTTCTGTTGAATCTGAGTGTGCACTTCCATAAGTAGAATATGATAACATCGCAACTTTTGCTTGTTGTCCAACTAATTGTTCAAAACTTTTACTTGATGATATTGCAATTTCAGAAAGAGCTTCTGAATCTGGTTCTTCATTTAGGCCACTATCTGCAAATACAAATATTCCATTTGCTCCGTACTCACAATCTGGAACAACCATCACAAAAAATGCTGATACTAATTTTGTTCCAGGCGCTGTTTTTAATATTTGTAATGCTGGTCTTAATGTGTCTGATGTCGAATGTGCTGCACCTGATACTAATCCATCAGCTTCATTCATTTTTACCATTAACATTCCATAATAAACCGGATCTAATACTAATTTATGTGCTTGTTCTTCTGTCATTCCTTTAGCTTTTCTTAATTCATATAATGTGTTTGCATATTCATTAATTTTATCTGATTTGGCAGGGTCTACTATTTTTGTATCTCCTATATCTATGCCTTTTTCCTTTGCAATTTGTCTTACTTTTTCTTCATTTCCAACAAGTATTACTTTTGCATATTCTTCATTTCTTACCATCTCTGCTGCTTCTAATATTCTTACATCTGTTGCTTCTGGTAATACTATTGTTTTTATTTCTTGTCTTGCTCGTTCTTTAATTTCGTCTATAAATGACATCTTTTCCCTCCTTAATTTGGGACCTGGTCCCTTTTTACGCAAAAAGGGACCGGGTCTGTTTTTCATATTTACTATATCATATCGTTTTAAAAAAGACAATATTTTTTGACAAAAAAAGGCCAGGCGTGCAATTGCACGCCTGACTGGTATCACTCTTCTTCCATCGGTACGGCTTCAACACCAAACCAGCAGAAGTAGAAAACGGAGGTAGCTAACGCTACTACAATAGCGATAGTCCCGCAGATAGGCATTTCCAAACAAAGGGCTGCCACTCCTAGCACAAACAACAATGCGATTGCTGCAAGCAGTGTTACGACATAGCGCTTTCCTTGAATCCGGATTGCCTCACTGATGGGGTTGCTGATGTTGTACTTCTTCATAATGTCTCTTTCTCCTTTTTAAAATTTGTATAGCAACTTGCTATATCTAACTCTATTATATCATATTAAAGATTTTTATGCAAATTATGTAACTTTTTATCAATAATACCTATTGTTCATCATAGTTGGATTCATCATGTGATTATTTATATTTCCATACCATCCTGATGAAGCAATTGTCACAAATTTTATTGCATAAATATCACAATAAATTAAATTATCACTTTCAACTGAACGTAATAATATATAACTTGCTCCTACATCTTCTAAAACTCCTATCCTGTCTGTTAAGTTATCTGTTCCTATTAAAAATTCAACTCTCATAAGTTTTCCTATTTGTTCTCTTAAAAATGCTGGTGTATAAATATTGTTTGTTAATATTTCTGGAGAATTAGGATTAATTTGAACATTTCTATCCTCTCTTGTCTCCTGCTTTTCTTCTACATTTGCCATTCGGGCTATCACTTTCCTTTCTTTAGGTTTGTGCATATAAAGATGTAGGTCTATAAAAGCAATGTTTTCCAAGTCTGGTATGCAATTCTCCTGAGCCATTTGATGGAAATGTTGAACCACATGTTGGCCTAAACGGATTTAGATACCATAAACATTCTCCAATTTCATTTAACCTATTTCCTGCAATTGCCCAGTCCGCTATTTGATAATGTACATCTGTTGGGGTCATGTTATAGATGTTTTGCGGATTGTATTGTCCTCTTATTGTTTCTCTTGCACAATCAAATTGTCCTTCTTGAAATATGATATTTCTTATACTTCCTCCTTGCGATACTCTTGCGTATTCGCCGTTTGGTACATTTACTCTGTTCATTGTTACTGATGCAACTGCTTTCATCCCATTGTCACCTTCTCCACCTGCTTCACATTGGATTATTCTTGCTAATAGTTCCCTTTCTGAATATGCCACATTTTTCACCTCTCTTTTTTATTGTATGTTAGGAAGTAAAAAATGTGCAAACAAAAAAGATTAGATCTTTACATCTAATCTTCTTTATTATTTTTTATAAATCACCTTTCCCCACCTTTATTTTGGCAATTAATGCTTTAATTTTTATCCCCTGTTCTGAAAACATTTTTTCATGTTCTGTTTCAATATTATTTTCCCAGATTGGTTCTGCATGTAAATCATATGTTTTAGATATTATTTCAAAACCTGATTCTTCGAAATATCCCAAGCTTCCTTGAAATAATTCATCATCATCTGTTTTAAAATAAATTTCTCCGCCTTCTGCTAAAAATGTTTTATATTTTTCTAGTTGTCTTGTATGTGTTAATCTTTTTTTTCGATGTTGTCCTTTTGGCCACGGATTACAGAAATTTATATATATTCTTTTTATATTATCTTGTTCTCCTAAAATTAGCATTATTCTTTCTATATCAAATCTAGTTAAAAGTACATTATTTATTTCTTTGTTTTGTTCTTGATATATTTCTTCTATCTTTCTTTTTGCTAGACCTAACATAGCATCAACTAAATCTATTGCAATATAGTTAATTGATGGATTTTGAACTGCTAATTGTGATATAAAATTTCCTTTTCCACATCCTAATTCAAGATGTATAGGATTTTCTTTGTTTTCAAATTCTTGTATCCATTTATCTTTTAATTCCTCTGGATTATCTCTATAAAATTTGCTTGCTTCTAATTCTGGTCTTGCCCAAGGTTTAAATCTAATTCTCATCTAAGTTCTCCATTCTAATACAATATTTTTCATACATTTCCTTAATATTTTGTTTTGTCAAAGCAGTTTTTAGCCCTTTTTGACTAACTTCAGTAAATGTCGCCATCATAAATTTATCTATTTGTGGATGTATAAGTGATTTTTCTCTTTCCTTTAAATAATAGCTAATTTGCCAGTCTTTAGTCCATTGTTTTCCTTGGTATACTATACCTGCAGCCATTTTATCACATATCATTTCAGCTGCATATTTATATGGCATTATTATTGTTTTTTCAGGTAATGAATAGTCAATCCAATATTCTGGATGATGTTTATTTCTTCCTTTGTGATGTAACCATGAATTCGAATATCCCTTATCTGCTTTACAAAGTGTAATTGGACTGTGTTGTCCATTATAATATTTGACACTTTCCAAAAACTCTGTTGGTGAAAATTTAGACCAATCGTGTAATATTCCTCTCCACGGCATTCCTATTTTGCAACATAATTTAAATACTTCCCATTTGTGTTTTAGCACTAATTTTGTGTGTTTAAATATATTTACTAATTTCATTTGTTCCTCCTCAAACTTGACTATCATCCAAAAAGATTGTATAATTTTTTTGTCGAAAAGTCAATTATTTTAAGGGGTTTTTATGTTTTTAGAATATATTGTAAGTGATAATAAATATCAAGATATTAATCAAATTTTAAAACAAGAATTTCATATTTCTACAAGATTACAACAGAAATTAATTAAACATTGCCATGTTTTCAAAAATAATATTGCTGTTGATACAAGAAACAATGTAAATATTAATGATGTAATTACTGTAAATTTAGATTTTGAAGAAGAAAGCGAAAACATTATTCCTACTCCAATGGAACTGGATATAATTTTTGAAGATGATTGTTTATTGATTTTAAACAAACCTGCAGGAAATGCAGTTCATCCATCAATTTTGCATTATACTGATAGCCTTTCTAATGGTGTTAAGTTTTATTTTAAAAGTATTGGGCTGAAAAGAAAAATCCGTCCTGTTAATAGGCTTGATTTAAATACTTCTGGTTTAATTATTTTTGCCAAAAATGAATATGTTCAAGAATGCTTGATTCAACAAATGCAGTCAGGAAGTTTTGAAAAAGAATATATGGCTATAGTTTATGGACATTTTGATGAGCCTTGTGGCACAATAAACTTGCCTATTGCTCGTAAGGAAAATAGTATTATTGAAAGATGTGTCTCTATAGATGGTCAAGGAGCTGTTACGGATTATAGTGTCTTAGAACAACATCACAGTTTTTCTATTGTTAAATGTTCTTTAAAAACAGGTCGTACACATCAAATTCGTGTTCACATGGCTGCAATTGGTCATCCTTTGATTGGAGATACTTTATATGGTGTTTCTTCTGATTTGATTAATAGACAAGCACTTCATAGTTATAGAATTTGTTTTGTTCATCCTATTTCTCACGAAAGCTTGGAATTTACTTGTGATTTTCCAGATGATATGAAAAGCGTAAAAGAAACCGGCTCTTAAAAGAGTCGGTCTTTGTTTTTTGTTTTAGCAAATCTGTAAGCCGGGTTCTGTCATTTAAAATAGTCATTTATCTAGGACATATATCACTATATGCCTCAAGCCACGCAATATAGAAGCGCCGAGCAGGCGTATTCTTCTTTTTAGGTGTTGCTCCAGATGGGGTTTACACTGACCCAGTATGTCACCATACCAGCGGTGAGCTCTTACCTCACCTTTTCATCCTTACCTCTAAGAGGCGGTTATTTTCTGTTGCACTTTCCTTAAGGTTTCCCTCACTAGACGTTATCTAGCATCTTTGCTCTATGGAGCCCGGACTTTCCTCTCGTAGTTCCTTTCGGAATTTACCAGCGACTATTCAATTTACTAAATTTTATTATAGCATTTTTTTGTAAACTTGTAAAGCAATTTTTATTATGCCTCTTCATTATTTTTAGGTTGTGCTAATCTTTCATAGAAGCATACCATTGCAATTTGTGTATATGGAAATAGTATCATGTATCCTATTATATATACAATCATTTCAATATAGCTTGTTTCTACTGCAAATAAAAATGAACCTAGTGCAACCCATACAATATGTGGTAATTGCAACAATATAATTTTCCATCTGTTTTTCTTCATCAATTTTTCACTTTCGTTAACAACTTCAGAAGTACGTGCATTAGGTTTATCATAAGCAATAAAAGATGTTAATGAATATTTTAACAATTTAAACATTGCCAAAATAATAGGAGCAAAATATATTCCTAGTGCAACTCCAAGTCCTAATTGAGCAACCATTGTATTTCCTTCTTGTGCTTGCATGATAGAATAATTTACTATTATAGTATATAATACTGCACCTATTATTATAACAGACATTGAAAAAATCATTTTCAAAAGTATTCTTACTGTTATTTTCCAAGCTCTAAAAAATTTAGAAATACTTGTTTTTAAAAAATCAATTGTTTTAACAGTTTCATTTCTTTTTAATCTTAAAAATGCCCATTCAATTCCAAAACTTAGAGGTATTGTTATAAGCAGCTCTACTACAACTAATATATTTTCAATTATAGACCCTTCATCAAAAATTCCTATTATAAAGCTAATGCAAAATGTTATAGCCATATATATTACAGTAATTGATATTACTTTTTTCCATTTATCTATTAGTGTTCCTTTTGCTTCTTTCATTATTTCAGATACTTTCATCTCTATTTCTCCTTTTTACTTTTTCTTTGCAACAACAGCTAATCTTCCATCTTCTTGAGAAAATTCACATGTAGAAAGAGTCATAAGCTGATCTCCATATGTAGCTGTAGCTTCTATATCATATAAGCTTGCCTTTTTACTATTTTCAACATATTCATTAAATTCTTTTTCATTTTCAGCATTTATAAAATAATAATATCTAAATACATTTTTTTCTGATTTATAGTATACTCTTGATAAAAATACTGATATAATTTCATATTCAGCATCTTCCTGATTTGTGGTAAATCTTATTGTCGGATGTGTTTTGTAATATTCTTCATTTTTGTATTCCATAAGCCCACAAAACATTTCGTTTGTACCTCTATTATTATGTCCATGTATTAATAAATTTGTACTTGGCAGACTCCAGTTATAGTCTTTGTCTAAAAACAATGAACCATTTTTTGAATATTCTTTTTTATAGTTATGATTTACATAGTAGTCATTATCTTTACCTTGTAAAACCGGATAACTTATATTACTGTTTGGTATTTCTAACCATCCTACTATATCTGAATTTTCTTTTTGTAATTCTTCAAGCATTATCATTCTTTCTGTTTTAGTCTCAACCTCTGGTTCTGTTTCTGTATTTTGTGCTTGAGAATTATCATTTAAAATATCTTGAAGTTCTTTATCGTTTTTTATTGATTTCTGATAGTACAAATTTATGGCTATCATAATAATGCTTATTACTAAAATTATAGTTAATATTATAATTCTTGGTTTATTGTTTTTCTTTTTTTCTTTAAAGCGTTTTCCCTTTTCCATAAAATCACCTATAATGTTTAGAGCAGAAATATCGATATTTCTGCTCCATTTATTTATCTATATTTATTTGCTGTGTTTAGATACTTTTTTTGTTGTTGCTATTCCAACTAATGCTATAACTGCTAATGTTGCCCAAACAAATGATATGTTCATTTCTCCCATTTTTGGAGTTTCGTCTTTTTCTTCTTTGTTTTCTTCAGCTTTTACTGGAATTTTTTCAAATTCAGCTTTAACTGTAACTTCTTCGTCTGGCATTGTAAATGTAGTTCCTGTTACTGCAACTCCATTTACTGTTAAAGATTTTAATTGATATCCTTCTTCTGGTGTTACTGTTAATGTAACTGTTTGTCCTTTTATAGCTTCTGATAAAGATGCTGTTACTTTTCCATTTGTTGCTGAATCTACTGTTATTTTATTTTTTGTTCCAACTAGAACCACTCCATTTTCTTCTGCAGCTTCTACTGTTGATGAAAGATATTTGTCATCAACTTCAGAACTAAATGTTCCACCCTCTACAAAGTTTTCTATATTGTCAGCTTGAACAGCTCCTTCTTTTCCAGAAAAGTCTCCACTTGTTATTTTCATACTTTCTACTGCTGGTTGTGCTGCATTTGTTATTGTCTCATATACAGCATATCCATTTTCACTAGTAACTGTTGCATTAGATATGTTTAATTTTACTTTTCCTGCATAATCTTTATTTCCTGTAATACTTATTGCACTTCCTGTTGGTTCTGTTCCATTACCATTTGCTTCTGGTTCAACATATGCACCTGTTGCTTTTAATGTTCCTCCAGTTATATTAAATACTCCACCTTTTATAGATAAAGCTTCTGAACCTTCAAGATATCCACCGTTAATATTCCAAATACCATATCCTGCTGCATATACTGCTTGTCCTTTTTCAGATATAATGCTTGCAGTTTCACTGATGTTGATTACTGGTACATTTCCTGATGTTTCTTGAAATGATCCATTAATATATACACAATATCCAGGATATGTATATGGTTTTCCCTGTAATTTTCCATCAATATTAACTGTAACTCCAAATCCTGTAGTTGAAATAAATACTGGTATGTTTGCAACTATTTTAGCATCTTTGCCTATCGTAACATTTGTTTTTACACCATTGTCAGTTGCTGTTCCATATATTCTAACTGCTGCACCAAGATCAACTGTTGTTTCAAATGTTCCATTTTCTAACTTTAATGTAGAGCCTTCTAATACATCTATCATTCTTGATACTTTTGAAGTAGAAATTTTTCCATTTCCTGTTACAGTTAAGTTTCCTCCCTTAATAATTAATTGTTCATTTAATACTACTGTTTTACCTTTTAAATCCAATGTTTCTGTTGTTTCTACAGTTAATACTGAATTAACTGTAATTGTTTCATCTGTTCCTTCTATTGCTGTTTGTAATTCTTCAATATTAGAAACTTCCGTTGCATAAGCATTTGTTGATAAGCCAATTAATGCAAATAATGTAATTATTGCAAAAATTAAAAATTTTTTTGTTTTCATTTTTTACCCTCTCTTTCGTTTTTTGTAATTTTTCATACGATGTAATTATATAACACCCATTTTTATTTTGCAAGTGTTTTATAGAAAATGTAATATAATTGTAATATTCCAAATTGTTTTAACAATTTATGTTAATCGTGTTATAATAAGTACAGCACTTTATTTATTAAAAACACTACCTAATTAGGAGGCTTTTATGAAAGAAATTATTCTAAAAATGGACTCACCCCAAGAAGCAGCGCAAATGGTTTTGGTCCTTTTTCAAAATGGATTTAAACCACGCAAAGCAATCATCAGTTATAACATCCGGAAACCACTTCCTGTAAAAATCAAAAAATTAGCTGATTACCCTCTGGTTCTTGAAGGATCTCTTAATGGTCATGAAATGAGAGTTGCAGTAACGCCTTTGGCAATTGGTCGTTACTGTCCTGGTTCTGATGCCCTCAGAAAAATTTTAAAATCTGCACATTTTTATATTGAGGACAGAGACCTTTTCACAATAAGAAGATTTAATCAAGAAACGGGTTGCGCACACTTTACACTTATCCTTGGATAATTTCACCCCGAGTGTTCAACACTCGGGGCTTCTTGTATTTTGAAAACCCCCAGATTGTCTGGGGGTTCAGTAAAGCTTTAAGCGATGAGTAGACAAAAAATACCCCGGTCATATATAATATTTTTGCGACTGGCAAGAAGCAAAAAATTATATATGAAAGGGGAACGCTTAAAATGAAAGATATCAAAATAAACGATATACAAAGTTTAGCACATACGACGTGGAATTGCAAGTACCATATAGTATTTGCACCCAAATACAGGAGAAAAGTATTTTATGATGAAAAAAGGTTAGAGATAGGAAAAATATTAAGGCAATTATGTGAGTGGAAAGGAATAACGATAATAGAAGCAGAAGTTTGTGCAGACCACATACATATGCTGGTAGAAATACCACCTAAATTTAGCGTAGCAAGTGTGATGGGATTTTTAAAAGGAAAGAGCAGTATAATGATATATAGCAGGTGGGGAAATATGAGGTACAAATATAGAAATAGAGAATTTTGGTGTAGAGGGTATTATGTGGACACAGTAGGAAAAAATACCAAAAAGATAAAAGAATACATAGCTAATCAGTTGAAAGAAGATAAATTAAGTGACCAAATGACAATAGAACAGATAGACCCTTTTAAAGGGTAGCGAGTGACAATTGCAAATGTCAGTCGCTAAGGCCACTTTAGTGGAAGCCAATAGTATAGCCTTTTAGGCGAAAAGGAAAAACCACCAGCTATGCTGGTGGAAATTTATTTTTATATTATACAATTGTCTTTTCCAATAATTTCTTCAAACACTTTTAAAATCTCATCAGTTAAATAAATTGCGCCACAAGATTTCAAATCATCTCCAATTTTAATGCAAACACTTATATTGTTTTGTTCACCATTAAAATATTTAATTGCACCTCTAAGTTTTGCTTTTTGTTCTTCAGTAGCATTTGTGATATTCAATGTAAGCATCTTAGGTTTAGCTTCTCCAAAATTCTTAATTTCTTTGGCAACAATTTTAGTTGCATCATCTTCTCTAATACTAAGTCTCCCATCAATCATTACTATATTTTCTTCGACTAACACATCTTGTGATTTTAAATATGTTGGTTCAAATACTATAATTTCGGCTGGGCCATATAAATCTTCAACTGTAAGAAATACCATGATTTTATTGTTCTTAGTATATTTCTTTTTCACAGAAGAAATAACTCCTGCAATTTTAACATCTTGTCCATCTACAAAGTGTGGTCTTTCTACATTTTCATCTTGTTCTGAATTTTGATTATCTATTTCATGCATTTGAAGTGAAGAAATATTTGTAGTTGCAATTATTTGCTCTTTTATTTTTTCTAATGGATGACCTGAAATGTAAATTCCAAGCATCTCTTTTTCCATTGAAAGTAATTCTCTTTCATTCAACTCAGGTTGTTCTGAAAAATTATATTTTATTTCATTTAAATTATTTTCTTCGCTGTCTCCGCCTAAATCAAACATTGAAACTTGTCCACTCATTCCCTTTTTGTTATAAGATTGAATAGTATCAATTATAGTTTCAAATGAAGCAATTAGCGTTGCACGCGTTTCAGGAAACTCTGCGAATGTTCCTGCTTTTATTAAACTTTCTACGCATTTTTTATTTACAGATTCTCCTGCCATTCTTTCACAAAAATCTGTAAAACTTGTAAATGGTCCATTTGCCTCTCTGTCTTTTATAATATTTTCAACTGGTTGTAATCCTACGTTCTTAACACTTCCTAATCCAAAACGTATTTTTCCATCTTCTACTGTAAATTTTGTGTAACTTCTGTTTATATCTGGTTTTAATATTTCAATTCCAAGCCTTTTACATTCATCTATATATTCTGGCACCTTATCTAAATTCCCTAGGAAACTATTTAACATAGATGCCATAAATTCAGCTGGATAATATGCTTTTAAATATGCTGTTCTATATGCTACTACTGCATAACATGCTGCATGTGATTTATTAAATGCATATTTTGCAAATTCAGCCATTTCATCAAATATTTTATCAGCTGATTTTGCATCAATTCCGTTTCTTACACATCCCGGAACTATTACATTTCCATTTTCATCAACTTGGCCATTTATAAATACTTCTCTTTCTTTTGCCATTACATCAAGTTTTTTCTTACCCATAGCTCTACGAACTAAGTCAGCTCTACCAAGAGAATATCCTGCTAAATCTCTTACAATTTGCATTACTTGCTCTTGGTATACCATACATCCATACGTTACATTTAATATTGGTTCTAGGGCTGGATGTGTATATTCATTATGACCCGGATTTAGTTTTCCTTTAACATATCTTGGTATTTGGTCCATTGGTCCTGGTCGATATAATGAAACACCTGCTATCAAGTCTTCAAGACAGTCTGGTTTTAATTCTTTCATGAAATTTGTCATTCCTTGAGATTCAAATTGGAATATTCCTGAAGAATTTCCATCTTGCCATAATTTATATACTTTAGGGTCTGCCATTTCTTCATCAAATTTTACATCAATTCCTCTTGTTTGTTTTACTAAGTTTATTGTGTCTTGAATTACTGTTAATGTTCTTAATCCTAAAAAGTCCATTTTTAAAAGTCCCAGTTCTTCAAGAGTTGTCATTATATATTGTGTTGAAATCTGATTGTCTCTTACATATAACGGAACATATGTATCTACAGGCTCTTTTGTAATTACAACTCCACAAGCATGTGTTGATGCCTGTCTTGGCATTCCCTCTAGTGCCATTGCTATATCTAACAATTTATGTATTTGTTCATCATTCTCATATAAGTCTTTTAATTCTTTATTTTGTTCTATTGATTTTGGAATACTGATATGTAATTCATTTGGTATCATTTTTGCAAGCTTGTCAGCTTCTGCATATGGGAAGTCCAAAACTCTTGCTACATCTCTTATTACCATTTTTGCTGCCATTGTTCCAAATGTTATAATCTGTGATACATGGTCATGTCCATATTTATTTGATACATAATCTATTACATCTTGTCTGTGTTCATAACAAAAATCAACATCAAAATCTGGCATGCTTATTCTTTCAGGATTTAAAAATCTTTCAAAAAGTAAACCATATTTTATTGGATCAATATCAGTAATTTCCATTGCATAAGCAATAATCGAACCTGCACCTGAACCTCTACCTGGGCCAACTGGTATTCCATGACTTTTAGCATAATGTATGAAATCCCAAACTATCAAGAAATAGTCTACATATCCCATTTTTTTGATTATTCCCATTTCATATTCTGCTCTGTTAATTATTTCTTGTGATGGATTTTCTCCATATCTTTTTTTGATTCCATCATCACAAATTTTTTTGAAGAAATCATAATGTGTTTCAAATTCTGGTGGAACATCATAATTTGGTAATATTGTATGTCCAAATTCAAATTCTACATTACATTTATCTGCTATTTTCACTGTATTTTCTATTGCATCTGGAAAAGCCGAAAAATATTCACTCATCTCTTCAGGAGATTTTACATATAACTCTTCAGTTTCAAATCTCATTCTATCTTCGTCGCTCATACGTTTTCCAGTTTGAATACATAATAATATTTCATGGTTGTATGCATCTTCTCTTTTTAGATAATGTGCATCATTTGTTGCAACTAATGGAATATCTAGTTTTCTTGCAAGTTGTACTAGTTTTTGATTTGCAAGTACTTGTTCTTTTATTCCATTATTTTGTATTTCTATATAATAATCATCTCCGAAAACTTTTTTATGCCATAACGCAATCTCTTCAGCTTTTTCGGTTTGACCATTTAATAAAGCTTGGTTTACGCTACCTGCCAAACAAGCGCTTAAGCATATAAGTCCTTCGTGGTATTGTTCTAAGACTTCTAAGTCTATTCTTGGCTTATAGTAATATCCTTCAGTAAAACCGATCGAAACTAATTTACTTAAATTTTGATATCCTTTGTTATCTTTCGCTAACAATATTAAGTGATTATATTTATTATCAATATTAGGTTCTTTATCATGTCTTGAACGAGGTGCAACATAAACTTCACACCCAATTATAGGTTTAACGCCTTCTTTTTTACACGCTTTATAAAAGTCAATCGCTCCATACATGACTCCATGGTCAGTTATTGCTATTGCCTTCATACCTAATTCTTTTGCCCTTACAGGCAAATCTTTTATTCTGTTTGCTCCATCTAATAAACTAAATTCACTATGTATGTGTAAGTGTACAAAATCTGGCATATCTTCCTCCTGCATCTGGGGCCGTGCTCGCTATGCTAGCATTTGGGGACATGTTCGCCGTGCTAGCATTTGGGGACAGGCTCATTTTTCGCCTTTATTCTATCACACTTTGGTCAATTTTCAAATCCTTTTGTTGATTTTTTTCTAAAAAATGATATAATAATTCAAAAATGAATATTGGACATTGGAGGAATTATGTATATTTTTGAAAGAAAAATAAATTATTACGAAACTGATAAAATGGGAATTGTTCACCATTCTAATTATATTAGATTTTTTGAAGAAGCTCGTTGTGCTCTTTTAGAAGATGCTGAACTACCTTATGATTTGATGGAATCTAAGGGAATAATGTCACCAGTTTTAGGAGTTGCTTGTAAATATAAGCAACATCTTACTTTTGGTGATACTATTGAAGTTCGTGCTTATATTAAAGAATTTACTGGTGTCAAATTTACTGTAGCTTATGTAATTTATAATAAAGAAACTGGTAATCTTTGTGTCGAAGGAGAATCTAACCATTGTTTTACTGATTCAAATTTAAAACCTTTAAATATAAAAAAACATCATAATGATGTTTATGAGAAATTTATAGATTTGATTGAAGAGTGAAAAAGGGACCAGGTCCCTTTTTTACCTTTTTTACTATTGTTACATAAAAAAAGCAACCCCCCGCCTTAGCCGTAAGATGTCTGAATTTTTAAGGACCTGTCTTAGACAGGTGGGTGCCTACTTAAATACTCCTGGGCTTCTTACTACTATAAAGTGTAAGCTTGCACGCCATATTCAAAGGATTTGGCCCCTCTTATAACTTGTAGGTTCTAAAAATTCTGCGCTACACGCACTATGCAGGGAATTGCTATTCGATTTTGTTAATATAATATTAGCATATTTTTTAACAAATTGCAACTCATCAACAGTTCAAAATTTTTTAAAATCATATGCTATTTATATTATATCTCTCTTTTTTTTATTTATACTCTCTCTATTTGATTTTTTGTGATTTGACTTTTACTTTTCGATTTGTGCAAGTAATTGTGAAAAGGCTTTGTCTCTATGGTTATGAGCGTTTTCATACTCTTCAGCACTAAGTTCTGACATTGGTACATCATATCCATCTGGTATAAATATAGGAGAATATGTTAAGCCTCCTAGTTTTTTTATTTCTTTAGTTATTTTTCCAGTACACTCTCCTTTGGAAACAATTTTTGTACCATCCTTTAAAAAGCTTGTTAGTACACAAATAAATTTTCCTTTTCTTTCAATATCACCTGTTTTTTCTATATTTAATAATAATTTTTTCAAACATTCTTCTTGTGTTGCATTTTCTCCTGCATATCTAGCAGAATATACTCCAGGCTCGCCATTTAGGCATTCAACACATAAGCCAGCGTCATCTGTTGTTATAATGTCATATTCTATGTTGTTTTTATCGCAGAATTGTTTTACTGCAATAGCTTTTATTTCTGAATTTTCTTCAAATGTTGTCCCGTTTTCTTCTATATCTCCAAAAAAATTGATATCTTTTAATGATACAATTTCTATATCAACACCATGAGCTGAAATTATTGCTTTTATATCTTTTACTTTATTGGCATTAGATGTTCCATATATCATTTTCATATTTGATTTCTCCTTATAATCCCATTATTTCTTTAGCAACTTCATTTATTGTTTTTCCATCTGCTGAAGCTCCCATTTTTGCTTTTGCTTCTTGCATGATTGCTCCCATGTCTTTCATTGTTGTTGCTCCAATTTCAGCTATGATTTTTTCTAATTCAACTTTTATCTCTTCTCTACTTAATTGTTTTGGTAGATATTCTTGTAAAACCGCAATTTCTTGATTTGTTTGATTTATTAAATCTTCTCTTCCTGCTTTTTCAAAATCTTTTAAAGCATCTTTTTTTGATTTTACTTCTTTTGCAATTATTTCTAATATTTTATCATCTTCTACTTGTATTCCTTTATCTTTTTCAATTTGTAAAATTGCGGCTCTTACCATTTGAACTGTATTTTTTCTTATTTCATCTTTATTTCTCATTGAAACTTTTAAGTCTTCCATTAATTTTTCTTTTAACATTATCATTTCCTCCTTGTTTTTTCATATTATATCACAATTTTCCTAAATTGTATCACCAGCATCTAATTTTCTTATTTTTTTATAGACTTCTCCGTCTTTTTTAGAATATGTTTTCTCCTCTAATCCGTTTGGTGTGCAAAGTTTAACTTTTACATATCCTGAATTTATTTGCGGATGTCTTAATATTCTTGATTGTTCTGTAGCAACTGGTGTTTTTGAAAATGCTATATATGAAAACTTTTCATCTTCATATCCTAACTCTCCTTTTTTGGCTTGTCTTTGTATTCCGCTTCTTGACACTCTTATATAAAAGCTACACCAATCTTCTTTACTATTTACAGGACATTTACCATTATGCGAGCATGGTGCGACAATATGAGCCCCTTTGTTCAGCAAAGTCTCTCTTGATTCAAGAATATGCTTAAATCCTTCAGGCGTTCCTGGTTCTATTATTATTAACAATTGATTAGTTGCTTCCCACATTTTTTCTATTGCTTTTCTTCTATTTTCTTCAGAAAGTTCATTTATCACATAAGAAGTTACTACTAAATCTGCCTTTTCTTTAATTTCATCTGACACAAGGTCAAATTCATTCCACTCTGCATTTTCTAAAATGTTATACATCAATTTGCTTCCAATATCTCTCATTACATTTTCTCGTTCTAGGCAGGTTATTTTCTGAGGTTGCATAAATTCTTGAAGTGCCCATGTAGCAGCACCTGTGCCTGCACCTACATCTAGAACGGTTTTGATTTCTTTATTATAATTTTTGAATACTTTTGAAAACACAGAATAAACCGCACAATAAGTTGCCGGCATACGTGATATGGCATAAGCTATAGCTTCTGTTTGCTTAGTAACTAATTTTTTACCTTTGCCATCATTTTCTCTATATTTTTTACTTATTAACTGTGATTCTTCTATAATATTTTTATAATTTGTTTCTGTGATAATTTTGTCAATAGCCTCTTTTAATTCTTGTGATATATCCATTTTTTCTCCTTTTAAAACATTATTATTTTCCCATTTGTCTTAAGCCATTTGTCAGTTTCTTTATAATTTGGGATATATTTTGCAACCAAATCATAAAAGTCTCTGTTATGATTTTTATATTTCATATGACATAGCTCATGAACAATTATTGCATCAATTATATTATCTGGTAGCATTATAAGTCTTGACGAAAAATACAGATTCTTTTTTGAAGGCATACAACTTCCATATCTTGTTATTGCATCTCTTACTTTTACTTGATTATATTCAAATCCTGTAATTTTGCTCCAATATGGCAATTTATTAGCTATTAGTATCTCTGTGTTTCTTTTTAATAACTTTTTTATAGCCTTATCTACATTTATTTTGATAATTTCTTGTTCTACATTTTCTGGTGCTACAATTTCTATTTGCTTTTTTTCTTCTTGAATTGCTATATTTATTTGATTTTTGGTTGTATTTTTTCTTATTATTGTAAATTCTTCGCCTTTATAATATATCTTTTCACCTGTTTTCCATTGTTTTATTGTACTAATTTCAGATGAAGT
>JAZSAX010000102.1:0-2142 GCA_045602065.1 Clostridia bacterium | reverse complement strand
AGTAGTACATATATTTATAAATCTTTCTATATAATAGCCTTCTACAGTTATTTTTACATATCCTAATAAATATTTTAATAAAATTTTAATTAGCATGTGTTCCTCCTAATTTGAATAATCTTCAGTCCTATCTAATTCAACACTTTCAATCTTCCCTGTTATTTTGATATCATCATTCGTCATTTTTTCTAAATTAATATTTAAACCATTTATATTAACAATTCCGATATGAGTACTGATACTAGCAAAAAATTCTTCATACTCCAAAATTCCTTTATAATTTTCTAATACAATTTCATTGAATCCTGTAATTGTTAACTTAGGCGTATTTGTATAAATTTCTTCCGGCATTTCTAAAATCTTATCTAGTCTTCTTTTTCTCATACTATCCTCCTATTTAAATTGATCTAGCAACTTAAATTCATACCCTTGATTTTTAGCTTCTTTAATGATGCTATCTAAAACTTCTGCGTTTGTTTTTGAATTTGGATGTAAAAGCATTATTTCACCACAATGGAAATTATTAATAATTGTTTCTTTACTTTTCTCTATTGCTGGCTGTTTTTTTTCATCCCAATCAACATATGCAAAACTCCACATAACAGTTTTGTATCCTAATTGAGAAGATTTCTTTAAGGTTCTTTCATTAAATTCCCCTTTAGGTGGTCTTATATATTTCATCTCATAATTAAATTTCTGATATACCGCTTGATGTAGTTGCATTATTTCATTTTCAATTTGTTCATCTGAAATGCTCGGCATACTTGGATGATTTACAGTATGATTTCCAACAATATGTCCCTCATTTATCATTCGCTCAACCAATTCAGATGCAGTGTTTAAATAATGTGCTGTTATGAAAAAAGTGGCTTTAACATCGTTTTCTTTTAATGTATTTAAAATACTTTCTGTATATCCCGCTTCATATCCCTCATCAAAAGTCAAATACATAACTTTTTCTAATTCACTTCCTAAACATATTCCGCCATTTTCATCTAACAGTTGCTTATTAGATGTTCCAACATCAGGCTGCAAGTTGTTTTCAGCTCTTTTTATCCCCCATCCTATTGTTTTATTTGATTCAGCTTCAGCTGTTGTTTGAATACTATTATCATTTAACTGAATTACACATATTGAAAAAATTATTAATACTGTGCCTACAATAAAAATATTTTTTAATTTTTCTCTTTTATTTTTCATTTAGTCTCCTCCATTTATAACTTTTTAATAAAAGATATTTACTTTATAGAAAAATTATTACAAATAACTTTTTACATTTTCTGGATATGTATTTATTATATTCAAATCAGTTTAAAACTTTATTTCTCAAGTGTTTAGTGTATTTAATTGTCCTATTGACATTTAAAATATTTTGATTTATATTTAATTGTGTTATTGACAAAAAATGTCAAATTTCTTGTATACAGAGGAGAAATATATGTTAAATTTTATTATTTGTGATGATGAAACTCACATGCTCAATAGACTTTCAGGATTATTCGAAAAAGCTTTTATCAAAAATGATTTTGATGCAAAAATAGTTTTGAAAACGTCAAACTATCAACAAGTTCTTTCTTATATGTCTACTAACCTCGTAAACGTAGTTGTCTTAGATATTGAATTTAAAAATTCTAATATGAATGGTTTGAATATAGCCGAAGAAATCAGAAAAATTAATAAAGATTGTTACATGATTTTTATTACAAGTCATTTTGAATATTTGGCACAAGCATATGATTATAAAACTTTTGCATATCTTTTTAAAACTTCTCTAAGTGTTGATACACTTTCTGATACTTTATCAAGATTATTTAATGATATTTCTGGAAGTTCCAGAAGATTTTTAAAAATCGATACGAAAGGAACGTTTATTGATGTTAATGATATTCAATATATAGAAAAGAATGGTATGAAACTTATTTATCATACTTCTCAAGAAAATTTTGAGACATATAATTCTTTCTCAAAAATCGAAAGTAATCTTCCTGAAAATTTTGTGCGTTGCCACAAATCTTTCATTGTGAATGTTAATAATATTGTTAATATTTCTCTACCTAATAGCAGTATTACTTTTAAAAATGGCGATGTTTGCTATATTGGTCCGAAATATAAAAATTATTTTATGGAGGTGATAAATTATGA
>JAZSAX010000101.1:0-25395 GCA_045602065.1 Clostridia bacterium | reverse complement strand
ATTTCATATGCTTTTGATTTATCAATTTTAAAAAAGATAGTCTCATCTTCTAAATATTTTCTTATTTTTAAATTTTCATCATAATTTGCGTTTTTATGTTCTAATAATTTTAACATAGCTTCATTCATAACAGAAATAACTTTAAATTCATCCACTTTAATTTTCTCCTTTTATTATAATTATTTACATATTATATCATAGAAACATTGATTTGTCACTATTATTAGCATTTTTCTTATTTTAATATTTACTTAATACATCAATTATGATATTATATAAAAAATTATTTTTAGGAGGAATTATGGAATCAAAAGAACTAATTTTAATACTAGATTTTGGTGGACAATATAATCAATTAATTGCTCGTAGAGTAAGAGAATGTAATGTATACTCAGAAGTTGTACCTTATGATATATCTTTAGAAAAAATTAAAGAAAAAAATCCAAAAGGAATTATTTTTACTGGAGGACCTGCAAGCGTATACGGAGAAGACTCTCCAAAATGTGCAGATGATGTATTTGAACTAGGTATTCCTGTTTTAGGAATTTGTTATGGTATGCAACTAATGTCACATACATTAGGAGGAAAAGTTGCAAGTGCAAGTACAAGAGAGTATGGTGAAACAGATGTAAATATAGATAATACATCTCTTTTATTTAAAGGATTTGAAGATAAAAATATCTTTTTAATGAGTCACACAGACTATGTAGAAGAAGTTCCTGCTGGCTTTAAAAGAATTGGGTTTACTCCAGTTTGCCCAAATGCAGCAATGGAAAATGTTGAAAAGAAATTATACGGTATTCAATTCCATCCAGAAGTAAACAACTCAGTAAATGGAACTCAAGTAATAAAGAACTTTTTATATAATGTTTGTGGATGTTCTGGTGATTGGGTTATGTCATCTTTTGTCGAAGAATCAATAAAATCTTTAAAAGAAAAAATTGGAGATAAAAAAGCTTTATGTGCTCTTTCAGGCGGTGTGGATTCTTCTGTTGCAGCTGTTCTTTTAAGTAAAGCAATTGGTAAAAATTTGACTTGTATTTTTGTTGACCATGGTTTACTTAGAAAAAATGAAGGTGATGAAGTTGAAGAAATATTCACTAAAAATTATGATTTAAACTTTATTAGAGTTAATGCAAAAGATATATTTTTAGCCAAACTTGCTGGAGTCACAGATCCAGAAAGAAAAAGAAAAATCATTGGTGAAGAATTTATTAGAGTTTTTGAAGCTGAAGCAAAGAAAATTGGAACTGTTGATTTCTTAGTTCAAGGAACAATATATCCAGATGTTATAGAAAGTGGGCTTGGAAAAAGTGCTGTTATTAAAAGTCACCACAATGTAGGAGGACTTCCAGACTATGTTGATTTCAAAGAAATTATAGAACCTTTAAGAAATTTATTTAAAGATGAAGTTCGTAAAACAGGATTAGAACTTGGAATCCCAGAAAATCTTGTTTATAGACAACCATTCCCTGGTCCAGGTCTAGCAATCAGAGTTATTGGAGATATAACAGATGACAAACTAACCATCTTAAAAGATGCTGATGCAATTTTTAGAGAAGAAATTGCAAATGCAGAATTACATAGAAATATAAATCAATATTTTGCCGTTTTAACAAATCTAAAATCTGTTGGTGTTATGGGTGATGAACGTACTTATGATTATACTGTAGCACTTCGCGCTATTGAAACTACAGACTTTATGACAGGTGTTTGGAGTAAAATCCCTTATGAAGTTTTAGAAAAAGTTTCTAGCAGAATTATTAATGAAGTAAAATATGTTAATAGAGTAGTTTATGATATTACTTCTAAACCACCAGCAACAATTGAATGGGAATAAAAAATGGACCGGGCCTTAAATTGTGCAATTTGAGACCCGGTCTCTTTTTGCACAATTTGAGACCAAGTCTCAAATTTCATATTTTAATATTCATACAAATCATCAAATTGTTCATAAGAGAATCTATTAAAAGGTCCCATTCCTCCTGGTCGTGGTTGAGGTCTAGGTGGTGGCCCCATTGGCGGTCTCATCGGTGGACGAGGTGGTCTCATTGGTGGGCGTGGTGGTCTTCCACCAGGAAATCCTGGAAAACCAGGTCTACCCAATAATTCTCTTAATAGTAATATACGGATTAAATCATTTAAACCTGTATTTCTGACAATTGTTTGTCTGTTTTCTGTGACTTGTGTACTACTTTTAGCTGTTTTTTCATCTTTGTTTCTATTTTCTACCATCTCTCTATCTTCTATTGCAAAATAAATTTCATCTGTCATACTGTCTATCAGCTCTCTTGTAAGAGGTCTATTATTTTGACTACATGCCTTTTGAACCATAGGATATACAATTTTATATACCTCAGGATAACAATTTTCTAATTCTTGCATCTGCAAGTTACTCATTGCTGTCATATTAGACATTTCCCAATTATCAAAATTCATGTCATATGTATTATAATTATTCATTGGTTGATATCCTAATACACTTCTCATATATTCTTCATATATTGAGTCATTCATTTTATCACTTTCCTTTCTTAAAACTATTACATTATATTCTTTTTTTTAATTTTTGTTACTATAATAAAAAAGGACTAGGTCCCTTTTTATTACTTTAAGACCCTGTCCCATTTTCAATATAGATTTTATAATCTCTCATTATTTTTCTCACATAATTATTAGTCTCTTTAAATGGAATATTTTCAATATCTGATCCATCAGGTTTTATGATGCCATTTGCTATCCATTTATCTACATTTCCAATACCTGCATTATAAGCTGCAAGCGCAATTTCTACACATTCATATTTTTCTAATAATGTAGAAAAATATTTAGTCCCTATATTAATATTTACATCTGGACTTAATATATTTTCTTCTGTAAGCTCTATTTCATTTTTATCTGCAATTTCTTCAGCTGTTGCAGGCATTAGTTGCATTAAACCTAACGCATTTTTATTCGATATCGCGTCTGCCTTAAAATTGCTTTCTGCCTTTATTAGTGCATATATTAAATTTTCATCTACATTGTATTCTTGTGAATATTTACTTACATATTCCGAATATTCTTTTTTGTATAATATTTTTATCGTTAGTGTATTGATGCTCATTACGACTATTATTAGTAAAATTATTACTGTTAATATTTTTAATAGTTTTTTTGCATTTTTTCTTGTTGTTATCAATTTTATCTCTCCTTTTTGCGAATGTGTCCCCTTTTGCTAGCAACTGGGGCCATGCTCGCGATGCTAGCATTTTGAACCTGTCCCCACGTGCTAGCACCGCGAGCATGGCCCCAGTTAGATGGTTTTATTTGCACTCATACCAATTAGTTGCTTCAGAAACTTCAGCAATTAATGGCACATTTAATTTACAAGCACTCTCCATACATTTTTGCATCAATTCTTTCACTTCATCAAGCTCATCTAAAGTTGCTTCAAGTAACATTTCATCATGTACTTGTAATACTATTTTTGTTTTCATGTTTCTTGATTTCAGTTCTTTTAAAACATTATTCATAGCAATTTTCATAATATCTGCAGCAGTTCCTTGAATTGGTGTATTCATTGCTGCTCTTTGACCAAATTGACGAACCATGTAATTACTTGATTTTAATTCTGGTATATATCTTCTTCTGTTGAATTGTGTTTCAACATATCCAGTTTCTTTTGCTTTTTCAACAACATCTGTCATGAATTGTTTTATTCCAGAATATAATTCCAAATATTGATCTATATATTGTTTTGCTTTTTTTCTAGATATGTGTAATTGTTCTCCTAATCCAAAATCACTTATTCCATAAACAATTCCGAAGTTTACTGCTTTTGCAGCACTTCTTTGTTCTTTTGTCACCTCATCTATTGGAGTATTAAATACTTTTGATGCAGCTTGTTTGTGGATATCTTCACCATTTATAAAAGCTTCTACCATATGCTGATCATTTGATATATGTGCTAATACTCTTAACTCTATTTGTGAATAGTCTGCATCTATATATAATTTCCCTTCTTCTGGTTTGAATACTTTTCTTAAACGTTTTCCAAGTTCAAATCTTGTTGGAATGTTTTGAAGATTTGGTTCTGTTGAACTGATTCTTCCTGTTGCTGTTATTGTTTGATGGAAGAATGAATGTATCCTTTTTGTTTTTGGATTAATATATGGTTTCATTCCTTCTACATATGTTGAGTTTAGCTTTGTTAATTGTCTATATTCTAGTAATCTCTCTATTACAGGATGTTCATCTTTTAACTTTTCTAAAACATCTACATCTGTTGAATATCCGCTCTTTGTTTTCTTTACAACTGTTAATTTTAATTTCTCAAATAGAATTTCTCCTAGTTGTTTTGTTGAATTTATGTTGAATTCTTCTCCACAAAGTTCATATATTTCTTTTGTTAAAATTTCTATTCTATCTTTTAATTCTTTTCCATATGTTTCTAGCTCATCTAAGTCTACATACATGCCATTCCATTGCATTTCTGCAAGTACTTCTACTGTTGGCATATCAATGTTTTTAAATAATTCTACAGCATTGATCTCTTCAAGTTTTTTCATTGTTGTTTCTGCTAATTTATATACTTCTTCTGCATATAAGCAATTTTCTATTTTTTTGCTGTTATCTTTTTGTGAGCTTTGTACGGCCATATCAAATAATGACGTTTGTTCCGCTTCTTCTTTTATTCCTTGTGATTGCAAATATTCTGCATTATCAATTTCTAAATAATCTCTTGCAATTACATCTATTGTATATTTACTTGTTGGATTTAATATATATGCTGCAACTTTTGCGTCATAGACAATGTTTTTCATAGTAATGCCAATTTGTTTTAATAATATATAGTCTTGAGCTAAATCATATCCATATTTTTCGATTTTTTCATCTTCAAATATACTTTGTAACTGTGTCGCAAGCCCATTATGGCAAGCTATATAATATATTTTATTTTCTGAATAAATACTTATACCAGTTATATCTTTTTTTATTATTTTTTCTGGGTTTTGATTTTCTATTGTTTCTAAATAATAGTATAATTTTCCATTAAGATTAGGAATCTCTGTTGTTTCTATTATTTCGAAGTGTGCATCTTGCTGCAAAGCAGAACCAGCACTTGTTCCATTTTCTCTTAAATTAAATCTTTCTATATATCTATTTAATCTAAGTTCTTCAAATAATTCTAAAACTTTTGGCTTGTCCCATTCTTCTAATTTGATATCTTCTAAAGTGTCTTCAATTGGAACATGTGTATCGATTTCTCCAAGCTTTCTTGAAAGTTCAGCCATTTCTTTATTATTTACTATGTTTTCTCTTTGTTTTCCTTTTAAGTCATCTTCTCCTGCTTCTATTTTTTTGTAAAGCTCTTCTACTGAACCATATTTTTGAATTAGAGATATTGCTGTTTTAGGTCCAATTCCTGGGACTCCAGGGATATTGTCAGAAGAATCTCCTTGTAATGCTTTTACTTCAATTAATTGTTCAGGTTCTAAACCATATTCTTCTAAAACTTTAGCTCTATTATAATCTTCAGTTTCTGTTTTTCCAGCTTTTGTTCTTGGAATTCTTATTGTAATATGGTCACTTGCCAATTGAAATGTATCTCTATCTCCAGAAAGAATAGTTACTTCTAATCCTTGTTTTTCACCAAATTTTGCAAGAGTTCCTAATATGTCATCACCTTCATAACCTTGTTTTTCAATTATGTCTATATTCATAGCTCTTAATACATCTTTAATAATAGGCATTTGTTGAGCAAGTTCTTCTGGCATTCCATGTCTATTTGCTTTATAACCTTCAAACATTTCATGTCTTGCCGTTGGGCCTTTTAAGTCAAATGCAACTGCTATATATTGTGGTTGTATGTCTTCTAGTATTTTAAATAATATTGCTAAAAAACCATATACAGCATTTGTATATTTTCCATCTTTGGTCATTAGCATCTTACTTCCCATTATTCCGTAAAATGCCCTGTTCATTATACTGTTTCCATCTATTAAAATTAATTTATCCACTTTTACCTCCATCAACTTTGCATTTTCCTCTTTATCCCTAATCCATCTCCATAGCAAATAGGTGTTTCCACTTTTTTTCTAACTCTTTCAATTGTCACTTTTAGTGATTCTTTGAAGTTTTCTTCTCCCTGATTTGAATCCACTTCACCTTCATTTAACATAACTACTTCATCTTTTTTTATAAATATATTTTTTAATTTTTGCCATATGTTTTTGAATATATTCATTTTATCTGCCTTCTTTCTTGCTTTGCATTTCTTCATCAGTTTCCCACGGTCTTTTATTGCCAGGTACTTTTTTCATATCAGCTTCATAACATTCAAATTTTGCTTCAAATTCTTCTTGAGATAAATTAATAAATTCTCCTGCTTCTTTATCTGCATAGAAAAATTGCTTTCCATTCTCTTCAGTATCCATATATACATATAAAACAGCTTGTTTTTTAGAATCTGCTCTATCATACACTCTTGATGCAATACATCTTCTAAATTCAGAATTTTCAAATACTACGGTTTTTAAAACCTCTATAGTTGAATTCTGGCATGTTGCAAATTCCGGGCACCATTGTTTCAATACTGAAAATTTCATAATCATCTTTGTTTGCATATCATTATCTGATTCATCAATTTGGGCTATTTGTTCTTTTAATTTTCCTATTGGAAATCTTCCGCGTTTATCAGTAATTCCAATGCTTTTATATACTCTTCTTAACGAATCATCGTCCATATTAATTGTTGTAGAATGTTCTAATATATAATTTCGATGAGCTTCATTGTCTATTCCATCTTCGCCAATGTCTACTTTTCTTAGTTCTTCATAGCTTTTACAAAAATGTTGTGGCTTAGACCCATAGCGAGAAGCAGTTAAATTCCAAGTTGGGTCAACTAATGTGTCTCCTTGAACAAATCCATTTTCTGTTGGAATTTCAATGTTTTTTACTTTTACAAAAGTATGATTTTTAGATGACACCAATTCAGCTTCTATTCCAATTCTTTGTAATAAATATTGTTCAATTTGAGCAATCCCATTACAAACTCCATATCCACTTGTAATTATCTTCCACAAGGCTCTTGCATCCTCACCATTTTCAACTTCTGTATCAAAATCAGGTGTATAGCTTATTCTTTTTCCAATCGCTGTATCTATATATGCTATTTTTTGAACATCTGACCATTGTGGCTGTATACCTTGTAAAACCGAACTAATCCATTTTTCCCCTTCAATATATTCTTTTCCCGTTGATATTCCAATTTTAAAATTGCTTTGAATATTTATATTAGGACAAATCTCGCATAATTCTAGTAATCGTTGTCTGTCTTTATCACTTTTCACCATTGTTCTACCATTTATACTAAGCAATTCACCAAAATCTTTATATTGACTCAAATCTTCATCAAGTTTAGGAATTATTTGTCCAGTTATGTGTGTTCCAGATATTCGCTCAGCTAGTTTCAATTGTTTTTCAGTTGGCATTCCTTCTACAATTTTATATGGCTTAATGTTCTTTTCTTGTAAAAATGTTTTATTATTATTGATGAAATCTATTAAATCTTCTACTTCAAGTGAGCCGATTATTTCCTGTATAAAACTATTAGAAAGCCCGTGATTTTCTTCAAGAATTATTATTTTTTTATTTTCATTTGACATTGATTCAATTATCTTTTTTATATCGTGTTTTGAAACATCAAATTTTTTAAGAATTTCAGGATTATTTAGCACGTACATTTTGCTTTGATCATCTACTATTTGCATAAATTTCACAAAATCGTGCGGATGAAAAATTTCTCCTAAAAGTGTTGTATTTTGTAATATTTGGCTTTGTACTTCATTACTTGTAATAGTCATTACCACTTTAGCTTTCAAAAATTGCGTTAAATTTTTAAAACACTCATATTCCATTATTTCTAATTTCTGATTATCGTCTAAACACAATACCATAGCATCAATTAATTCATTTGTTGTTCTTACATATTGTCTCAATACCGGAAAATCTTGAAATATCGCCATTTTATCTTTTTTATTTTTTAAATCTTGCCATGTCTTCATCTGAATAACTCCTAATTTCTATTTTAGTATGTTCATCTATATTTTCTATTACTTTTTGCATACTTTTTTTGTCTATAGCTATACACCCTGCAGTTGGTGTATGATTGCTGCAATGCAAAAAAATTGCACTTCCTTTTCCTGGAATATTTTTTGGATTTGTTTTTATTTCTACTAAATATTCATATTGTATTGGGTATTCTATTAAATGTTCTGCTGAATTCCAATCTTTTGTTACTTCTGATAAGTTGACTAATTTATTATAATATATAGATTTGGAATCATCAATCCAATACATATCCTGGGTAATTTGCCTATATTTCAACCCATTTTTATTTTGTACGTTTTGATGTGTTCCTAAAATAATTCCTAATTCAAATTCTCCAATAGGCGTTTTTGCGTCGCCTTCTTGTTTTTCATGAGCTAAGCCATTTCTACCGATATAAGCTTTTGTATCAATGTTGCATTTTGGAAATTCCAATATTCCTTTATTATTTTCTTTTGCAAAAACATATATCTTATTGTTCATGCTCATAAGATTCCTTTTTATTATTTTCCGGATATAAATCTGGATCAGGTATAATATATGTTGAGTCACTATTCATATAATTAGGTTGAACTATTTCTTGCTTAAACTGTTTCTTTCTGTCTTCTACTTCTGCTCTGTATTTCACCACATTTAAAAATTGTTCATAAGTATACACTATATCCGGATTAAGTTGGGAATCTTTCATCCATTGTTGTACTATTTTTATGTTTTCCGGAGTTGTAAATATCCCAAACAATTGCTCTGGATTTTTCCTAAAATCCACACTACTAATTACACTTCGTACATGATTAGAAGCATCAGCTTTATCTTTAGGAAAAAGTGCAAATACACATCCAGATGGCAAACAGTTTGAATAATCTCCTAAACGAGAGTAATATCTAATTGTTCTTACAATATCATCTCTATTGGAAACTGATATTTCTCCTTTTCCATCTGAATTTCTTATATATCCATCATATCTATCTGGTGTAGATGTAATCTGCCTAGTTTGTAAAATTTGCTTAGTAGCACTAATAGATGTTGAATGAAATCTTAAATCTAAATTAGGTGACAAAACCTCTTTTAATTTGTCTGGAAAAGTGTCGAATATCTCTGTTCTATAAGCAATGTCTTCTTTTGTATTAGGTCTAAAAAATCCTTCTTGCCCCTTAACTTCATCCAGCGCTACTATCCAACGGTACATCTCATCCCTAGCATTATTATATTCTTGAGAATCTGCTGAAAATTGTTTTTGTACTTCTTTAAATTTTTCTGTATATTGTTGAACATATCGAGAAAGTCTATTAATCTCATCTCTATTCTGTCTTACACAAGATTTATAATATGCTCTACTTGTTAAGTCTTGTTCATCTCCATCTCCTGGTTCTGAGATAGTTATTGGATCTGCAATCCTTTTTACTTTTCTTTCACGATTTAATAATAAATCAAAAAATTCTTTTAACCCCATACTTTTCTCCTCTTTTTGTAAATGTGGTTCAAGCCTCATTATTCTAGTTTTTACATAAATTTCTTGCAGTTTGTACTCCAGATGCTGAAGCCATCATTAGGCCTCTTGTTAATCCACCACCATCGCCTATTGAATATAATCCCTTTATACTTGTTTCAAATTCATTATTAATTGCAAGTTTATTACTATAAAATTTTATTTCTGGACCATATAAAAGATTATCTGGATGTCCAAATCCTTCAACAACTTTATCTAATGAAGCTATAAATTGTAGTATATCAGTCATTGTTCTATATCCAAGAGCAAATGTAATATCTCCCGCAACTGCTGATTTCAATGTTGGTTCAACTGAATTGTTTTTTAGTTCTTCTTCCCAAGTTCTTTTTCCTCTATAAATATCTCCTAATCTTTGAACAACTACATTTCCATTGCCTAATGCATTTAAATTTTTAGCTACATTTCTACCATATTCAATTGGTCTATTGAATGGATAATTAAAATTGTGAGAAACCAA
The DNA here is from genome assembly GCA_045602065.1 of Clostridia bacterium. Lineage (GTDB taxonomy): Bacteria > Bacillota > Clostridia > TANB77 > CAG-508 > CAG-269. The sequence continues at coordinate 15,340 of JAZSAX010000101.1, read as the reverse complement.
TATAGCTAAATTTGTATTTGTACTTTTTCTCTCTTTATATGAATGTCCATTTACTAAAGTAATATTATTGTCATATACTTCTGTTGAAACAAATCCACTTGGGTTTTGGCAGAAAGTTCTTACTTTATCTCTAAATGGATATGGTCTTGATATAAATTTGCCTTCATACATATATTTGTTAACATCTTTCATTACTTTATCTGGTAATTCATATCTAATTCCAATGTCTACTGTTCCTGATTTTGTTTGTATCTTATGTTTTTCACACATTTTTACAAGCCAATTTGCACCTTTTCGCCCAACTGCTAAAACAACTTTATCTCCATTTATGATTTTGTCATTATTATAGTCCTCATCTTCTGCATATTTTGAAGCTCTTACTTTTACACCTTTTACTTTATTCTCTTCTATGACTAAATCAGATACTGTTGTTTCAAATAATATTTCTACACCGTTTTCTATTAAATATTTTTCAATTCGTGCATATAGTTCATGACTTTTTTCTGTTCCCAAATGTCTTATTGGAATATTTACTAAATTTATATCCTCTTTTTTTGCTTTATCATATATTTTCTTTACTTCTTGTCTATAATCTATACCTTCTAATTTGGTATCAGCTCCAAATTTCAAGTATATTTGATCTGTATAATCAATTAATCTCTTAGTTTCTTCTACTCCTATGTATTCATGTAATACTCCACCTACATATATGTCATCATCTTCTTCATTATATAATGATAATTTTCCATCTGAAAATGCTCCTGCTCCAGAAAATCCACAAGTTATATGGCACATAGGTTTACACTTAGTACATTTTCCTAATTTTTCAATTAGACAGTTTCTATCTTCTACTCTTTTTCCTTGCTCTATTAGTAAAACTTTTTTAGTTTTATCTAATTGTACTACCTCATAAGCTAAAAATGCGGCACTTGGTCCTGCTCCTACTACAATTATGTCATAATTATCCATTTAAATCACTCCTTTTATTATTGTTTTTTGTCCTTTTCTATTTGTTTAGAATATCTATCTTCCTCAGAAAAAACACATCCACAATATTTTTGCATGTATAATCCTAATTCTCTAGCTTCAGCTTGACCTTCTCTAAAACCTGGTCTAAAATCTCTATATAAGAATTCTATTCCATATTTTTCAGCCATTTCTTGACCAACTTGTTTTAATATTTCATGATTTTGATATGGACTTATAAGAAGTGTCGTAGTAAATGCATCATATCCATTTTGTTTTGCATATTTAGCTGTTTGCTCCAAACGAACTCTATAACAATATTTTGCACATCTATTTTCTAAGTCATCTATAACATTTTTGCAAAACTCTTTCAATCCATAGTTCTCTTCAAATATAGCTTCTACCCCTATTGATTGCGCATATTCTTTTAGTGTGTCTCTTCTTGCTTTATATTCCATATATGGATGTATATTAGGATTAAACCAATATACAGTTGGTTCAATTTCTTCTCTTAAACTTTTTATACAATATACGCTACATGGCGCACAACATGTGTGTAATAATAACTTCATAATTTACTCCTTATACTGATACCCCAAATGTTCATAAGCTAGTGGCATAGCTATTCTTCCTCTAGGTGTCCTTGATATAAAACCAATTTGAATTAAATATGGTTCATAAACATCTTCAATAGTATCAACTTCATCTCCTATAGTTGTGGCTATTGTTTCTAAACCTACAGGTCTTCCTTGATATTGATTTATCATAATTTCTAGTATTTTTCTATCAGTTTCATCTAAACCTAATTCATCTATTTCTAATTGATTTAATGCATATTTTGCAATTTTTAAAGTAATGTCTCCATCTCCCAAAACTGCTGCATAATCTCTAACTCTTTTTAATAATCTATTTGCAATTCTTGGTGTTCCTCTTGACCTTCTTGCAATTTCCATTGCAGACACATCATCAATTCCTACGCCTAAGATATTTGCTGATCTTTTTACTATAATGCTTAAATCTTCTGGTGAATATAATTCTAATTTGTGAATTATTCCAAATCTATCTCTTAGCGGTGTTGTAAGTGAACCAGCCTTTGTGGTTGCACCTATCAATGTAAATTTAGGTAAATCTATTCTTATTGATTTAGCACTAGGTCCTGTTCCAATCACTATATCTAATGTATAGTCTTCTAAAGCTGGATATAGAATCTCTTCCACATTTTTGCTTAATCTGTGAATTTCATCTATAAATAAAACATCATTTTCTGATAATGTTGTTAAAATAGCTGCTAAATCTCCTGGCTTTTCAATTGCAGGTCCTGATGTAACTTTTAAATTAGATTTCATTTCATTTGCAATAATATTTGCAATTGTAGTTTTTCCAAGACCTGGAGGCCCATAAAAAAGACAATGATCTAAAGCTTCTCTTCTTTTTTTTGCCGCTTCTATATAAATTTTCATGTTTTCTTTAACTTTAGTTTGACCAATATATTCATTTAATGTTTGTGGTCTTAATGTATTCTCTAATCTCTCTTCTTGCCCATTTTCTAGTTCTGGCCTTATTAATGAGTTTTCTTCCATGTTTTATCCTTCTTCCATATTTTTTAACTTCTTTATATTTTTACGAATAAGTATTATAACTGGAATGAATATCAAAAAATATCCATTTGTAATTATCTTTAATATAAAACTTATGATAGATATATGTCCTATAACTTTTCCATATATTTGTGTTTGATTAATAGCTGGGTCTTGTGCACGATTTGCAACACCTTTTGTGATTATTTTATAGTTTCCATCATCTTCTTTATCTATTGATATAACTCTATGTGTTATGGTTTTGTTACGTAATGTTCCTTTTTCCCCTTTATAAACAATATCATCATCAACCTTGATTTCTTCTGGTTCTACTTCTTTTACAATTAGAACATCTCCTATGTCATAAACAGGAACCATACTCCATGAAATAACAGTAAATATTTTTGTTCCCAAAATTCCTTTTTCATTGTTGGATGTTCTTTGTACAATTGCGAATACAAATAGCACAATTAAAATCAAAGCTAATAAAATTTGTATAATATTTTTTATCTTTTTCATCTTTCATTTCCTTTAATTCTTTTGTTTACTTCAATATATCATAACGCCCTCTGTTTTTCAATGTTTCAGTTTCAAATTGTCATACTTTTTTCTTTTGCTAATATTATTAAATATGAAAACTCTAAAAATATTTGTACTAAATACATTTATACTGTTAATAAGTTCCGTAATTTTGCAAGTTATAACCTTGTTTTTTAATATATATATATCAAATTCAATTGGTGAAGAAGCTGTTGGCGTTTTTTCACTTGTAATGTCTGTTTATGCATTTGGTATAACACTTGCATCAGCAGGAATAAATATAGCCACAACTAGAGTTGTAGCAGAAGAATTAGCTTGTAAAAATGAAGTTGGAGCAAAAACTGCAGCTAAAAAATGTCTGTTTTTTAGTCTTATTTTCGGGCTTGGGGCAAGTTTAATATTTTTTATATTCTCTGATTTCATTACTGTAAATTGCTTACATAATCGTATAAATAAAAATGTAGTTTATTTAATATGTATTGCACTTCCATTTATATCAATGTCTTCAGCAATCAATGGATATTTTACAGCAGTTAGGCGCGTTTATAAAAATGCTATTGCCAAATTTGGTGAAGAATTCGTAAAAATTGCATGTGCTATCACTTTTTTTAATTACTTTATGCCTAATAGTGCCAGTTCTGCGTGTTATGCATTGATTTTAGCAGATGTAATTTCAGAAATATCTTCATTTTTACATTTATATATATTATATTTGAGAGATAAACATGGTTCACTTTTAGAATCAAGATATAAAGACTTAGAAAGTTATAACAAGCGAATTTTACGTATTGCAATTCCAGTAGCATTGACATCTTATTTGCGTTCAGGATTATCGACTATAAAACAACTTATTATTCCATCTAGTTTACAGCGTAGTGGAATGAATGCTTCAAACTCTTTAATATCTTATGGAATTGTTAATGGAATGGCTATGCCAATAATAATGTTTCCTGTAATATTAGTTACCAGCTTTAGCGGACTTCTAATACCCGAATTTTCAAGATATTATGCACAAGGCAGATACAAAAAAATAAGAAGTGTTTCATCAATTATATTGATTTGCACTCTTATCTTTTCATTAATAGTAGCTCTATTTATTTTCTTTTTTGCGGATCAATTAAGCAATTTAATTTATCACAAAACCGAAATTGCCAAATATCTTCGAATACTAGCACCTTTAATTGTCGTAATGTATTTAGATATTGTTATTGACGGGATTTTAAAAGGCCTTGATGCACAAGTTGATGTTATGATTATTAATGTTTTTGATTGTATTGTTAGCATTGCCTTTATTTATTTTTTAGTTCCTATTTTGGGCTTTAGTGGCTATATTATTTCTATTTTTATTAGTGAAGTTATTGATTTCACTTTAAGTGGACGTAAGCTGTTGAAGTTACTTAATAAAATGTGAAAAAGGGACCAGGTCCCTTTTTTCGTTTTTCTTAACTCATCTCTATTATTGCATGTATAATTGTTTCATCTTCACTTTTAACAACAACAATATGTTTATCATTTTCAAAAACATATTTACATTTAACAGTTTCCCCAAATTTAATCTCTTTTTTATAAGTAATTCTAACATCATTGAAAAGAGCTCCTCTGTATACTTCTTCTGGTAAAGCCTCATTTGCCAATTCAATATAATTCAAATTATGCATATGATTATTTACATCAATATCAGCTCTTCTAACTGTATAATGTTTTTCGTATTGATATTTATCAGGCTCTTTAACTTTATCAAATTCACTTGTATCAAATACTACTTTATTTAGCTCAGGTTCATACTTACCCATTATTTCTGATCCAATTCTCACAATTTTACCTTTTTCTATATCTAGTAGTATCCATTTTGATGAAGCTTTAATAATAAGATTTCCCTGTTCATCATATATTTCAAAATCACGATATGTATAAAATTTAATAACACCTTTTGACCAAGTTTTAATTTTAATTTTCTCTGCATATTTAGGTCTTCTTATTACTTGCAATCTCCAGCCTAATAATATCCAAGATAAATGTGTCTCTGGTATTTCAAACACTCCATATCCCGCTTTGTTTGAATGAATTCCTCCAATGTCTTCTAAGTAGCTTAATATTGCTTTATTTGTTACTTTATTATCTTTTCCTATTTCTGATAATTTAACTATATATTCGTTTTCTAAAATCATTTGATTCCTCCTAAAACGTAAAAAGGGACCAGGTCCCTTTTTTAATATCCTGGTTTTTCTAATAATTTAAACATATTTTTCTTATAAGTTTCAACACCTGGTTGGTTAAATGGATTTACGCCTAAAATCATACCAGACATAGCACAAGCTTTTTCAAAGAAATATATTAAATGTCCCATCGTTTCTTCTGATAGATTAGGCATTTCTATAACTATGTTTGGAACATTACCAGATACATGTGCATCAATTGTTCCTTCCATAGCTTTTTTATTAACATAGTCTAATCCTTTTCCAGCTAGATAGTTTAGTCCATCTAAATTATCTTCCTCTTCTTTCATTTCTATATCTGATTGTGATTTTTCGATTCTGATTACTGTTTCAAACAGACATCTTCTACCATCTTGAATATATTGTCCCATTGAATGTAAATCAGTTGTAAAATCAACCCCTGCTGGGAATATTCCTAATTGGTCTTTTCCTTCACTTTCTCCATAAAGTTGTTTCCACCATTCAATAAATGAATGCATTTTAGGTTCGTAATTTACTAAAATTTCTATATTTTTATAATCTTTATACAATATATTTCTAAGAACTGCATATTGATAACATGCATTATATTTTAAATTTGAATCTTCATATTTTAATTGAGCTGTTCGAGCACCTTCCATTAATCTATCTATATCTATCCCCGCTACTGCTATTGGAAGCAAACCTACAGCTGTAAGAACAGAATATCTACCACCAATGTTATCTGGAATAACAAATGTTTCATATCCTTCTGATTTAGCAAGAGTTTTTAAAGCTCCTCTTTCTTTATCTGTCGTTACATATATTCTACTACGAGCTTCATCAATTCCATACCTATTTTCTAAGATTTCTCTAAATATTCTAAATGCTATAGCAGGCTCTGTGGTTGTACCTGATTTTGAAATTACATTTACAGAAAAATCTTTAGTTCCAAGTGCTTCAATTAAGTCATTTATATAATTTGGACTTAAATTGTTACCAACATATAATATTTGTGGATGTTTTCTTTTTTCTTCAGGCAATAGATTATCAAATGTACTTGTTAAACTTTCAATTACTGCTCTTGCGCCTAAGTATGAGCCTCCAATTCCTACTACAATAAGAACTTCAGAATCTTCTTGAATTCTTTTAGCAGCTTGTTTTATTCTTTCAAATTCTTCTTTATCATAATTAGTTGGAAGTTCAAGCCATCCCACAAAATCTGTTTCGATATTTGCTCTTTTATGAAGTTCTGCATGAATTTCTTCAACTCTTTCTTTATATTGCATTATAGCCTTTTGTTCTACTCCTGTATTCTTCAAGTTTAACTTTAAATTTAACATTTGTTTTCCTCCTTAATTTTTTAATTCATCTATAATAACTTTATAATCAGATGCCATTAAAATAGCTGTTCCAGCAACCAAAATATTAGCACCAGCACTTTTAACTCTTGGGGCAGTTTTTAAGTTTATTCCGCCATCTACTTGTATGTCAATTTCTAAATTATGTTTTTCAATATGATTTTTCAATGTTGAAATTTTTTCTAACATATCTGTAATTAATGTTTGGCCACCTAATCCTGGCTCTACTGTCATTACTAAACACATATGTATATATGGCAAGTATTCATAAACTTCTTCAATTTTTGTGTTTGGCTTTACTGCAATTCCCACTCTTGAACCTTTTTCTTTAATAGCTTGTATATTTTTCATAACTTCTTCTTTGCTTTTACAAGCTTCTAAATGAAATGTTATGATATTAGGTTCTACAGCAGAAAAAACTTCAATTCCTGTTTCTACATCTTCAACCATTAAGTGAACATCCATTGGTAAATTTGATATTCTTTTTATATAACTACTGTATTCTAACATTTTTTGATATGTGTCTTTTTCAACAAATTTTCCATCCATTACATCAATATGGAAATAATCTGTTTTTGATTTTTCTAAGGCAAAAAATACATCTGCTTCTTTTCCTTTTTCAACTGTTAAAATTGATGTTGATACTTCTATCATTTTCTTTCCTCCTTTTTACCATTTATGTTTTTCTTTATCTTTTAACTCTTCATATATTTTGCAAAATCTTTCATATCTCTCTTGTGAAATTTTGCCCTCTGAAATAGCCTCTTTTATTCCGCAAGAACTTTCCTTGATGTGTGTACATCCTACAAATTTACAATTTTCAACTTCTGGTTCAAATTCTTTAAAATATTTATATAATTCTATACTTTCTATTTCACTTATTTCGAAACTTGAAAATCCCGGTGTATCAGCGATATAAGTGTTTTCTTCTAATTCATATAGTTTTGTATCTGTTGTTGTGTTTTTACCTTTTTTATTTTTTTGACTTATTTCTCCTTCTTGAGTTTTATCTTTACCAAATATTGCATTTATTATGCTTGATTTTCCCACTCCTGAATTTCCTGAAAATACACTTATTTTATTTTGTAATATTGATTTTACATCATCTATACCTAGTCCTTGTTTTGCACTTGTAACTATCGTTTTATATCCTATTTTTGAATATAATTCTTGAATTTCTTTATATGTATCTTGTAAGTCAATTTTGTTAATGATGATAATAGGCTCTATTTTTAGTTTTTCTACATAAGCAAGCTGTTTGTCTAGCATCAATAAATCTGGCTTTGGATTTTTTGTTGAAACTATAAAATTGATTTGATCTATATTTGCCATTTTAGGTCTTTTGATTGCATTTCTTCGTGGTAAAATTGATTCTATCACTGCTGTACATTTTTCGTCGTCTGTTATTTCTATTTCAACTTTATCTCCTACCAATGGTGTGATTTCTTCGTTTTTAAATTTTCCTCTTGCATATGCTTCATATATTTTTGTGTCTGTTTTTATTTTATATGTATTTGATATATTTCCTATTATTAATCCTTGCATATTTCCCTCTTTTCGCTTTTTACTATATCAAATATTTACTTTTTTTTCAAGTTTTTTTAATTAAGTTATCCGATAGCACTCGAAAAAAGGATAAGTAATATATCCTTTTTTCGAGCATTATTCTTAACAAATTAAAAAAAGAAAACCCACTATAGTAGGTTTTCTTTTACATGGATTTTATTGAAATTTTTGAGGATTCTTTCTCTTATGATCACGCATCCTGAAAGCTAAATACGAGTGGCCATTAGCTAATGCCTTTCCTGCTGCTTTGTCAAAACTAGATTCGTTTAATTTAGTAGCATATTGCATTAATACATCTACCATCTTACGATATCCATGATTTGCTGCAAGGGTAATATTAGCATCAAAATCACACTTATGACCTGCATAAAAAAGGGCTTTAACAGAATCCACTCGATTAAAAGCGCAAGCTACTTCTATCACAATAGCAAATTTACTAGGAGTAAGCGCATTTCCTTGCGATTCAATTGCCGATATTAGAAAAAGCATCATATTTACAGTTCCAAATGCAGCTGCATTAACTACATCTTTATGTTTGAGTTGACGAATTCCGTTTTGCGCAAGATATTTAACTGTATGGTAATGTTTTCCCGAAATTGCTTTTTCAAAAAGTTTGTCATCAATACTTGTAATTGCATTTTCTTGATGAAGTAATTTGACAGTCGCTGTATACCCTCCTTTTACAGCAATTTCTGTTAAAGTCGGTAGTAGATCCGGACGATCCTTAATCAACTTTTTAACAACACCTTGTCTACTATTTTGGCAAATAGTTAAACAAAATTGTTCCAAAGCTACATCGCTGAATTTAACAGATTTACCAAAGCCCTCTTTGATGAGTTTTTCTGCTATTAACTGATGCCTGTCAAGGTGCATCGGCCAAAAATGAGCTTTTGCTCCAAGTTTTAGTAATGCAATAATTACATCTATAGAAGGATGTTCCTGCTTAAGCAGTTCTTCCACCGCTACGTTCGCATCTCCACCATCTTGTATCAGTGTACACAACACCTCGCTCCACTCAGTCCGCTCTAAAGAAACCGCTATACGAATTCCTTCATTCAATAGTTCTTGGTTATCACCAATTTCAGGTTCCCACAAGAGTTCTCCTAGCAATTCAAAATTGCAATTTCTAATTGCATATTTGAATAGTTCCGCTCCGCCAGCTAAAAGATCTGGTTTTAGCTTAAGCACTAATTCTACCAAAGTAGCATTATCACTTTTCAATGCTGCCACCAGCGCCTCGTTTTTTGTTTTTTGAGAGTAATTGTCTAAGATTATCTCAATTGTTTCCATGATGTCACTCCCTTTTAATAATTTTATTTTTAGCTAAGATTTTGTTTCTGAGCTTTAAAAGGATTTAAATCTATATAAAATGGACTTGTCCATACTGTTTTGGTATTATATCATGGATTGAGAAAAATTACAATATTTTTATTTTCTATATTGACAATTACTCTATTCAGCTGTATACTCTTATTGTCTTTTTATCATTTATTTTTTATTATTTTAATTTTATTTCTTTAATAGTACATTTTCTGTACTAATGATTTTCAACAATGAGGAGGTGATATTATGGATAACAAAGGATTAAGCCCAGAAGAAACACGAATACTTAGTGAAAAATTTGATATTATGTTGCAAGAATTGAAATCTTGGGGTAAACGATTTGAAGAAAAGTTTTTAAATGTTGATAGCAAATTAAGTTCTAGCATAAATCGTATTGAAAATAAAATAGCTAAACTTGATGCTGATAATGAAATTACTCACAAGCAAATCTTCGAAAGTTTGAGTCGTATTGATAATACTCTTGCTGACCTTAATACAAGTAATCAAGAAGAACATAAAAAATTATTTGAAAACATAGCACATATCGATAAAAGGATCACAGCTTTAAAATCAAATAACGAAGATGAACACAAAAAGTTATTTGAAAATGTAGAACATATCGATAGAAGAATTACTGCATTAAAATCAAATAACGAAGATGATCACAGTAAATTTTCAAAACATCTTGATTCTATAAATTCTGCATTTATAAGATACGAAACTGATGGAACTGACAAAATAAAAATTTTATTTGATTCAGATGTAGACCGTAAAAATCATCAAGATATTTATGGGCATGAATTTAAAAGATTAAATGACTTAGTAGCAAAAAATTCTTTTCGTATTTCAAACTTAGAACAACACTTTAATCAAATTTAATTTCAAAAAACCCTATACTTTGGTTCATAACCTTGTATAGGGTTTAATATTATTATTCAAAAGTTACTGATGTATCTTTGCTAAAATCAACATTTTTTGTTTTTGTCACTAAAGAATTTCCTTTTGAATCTTTAATTTCTATTTTCACTGGAACTTTTCCAGTAGCACTTACTGTTCTAGAATATTCTTTATTATCTGCTTTTGTACTTCCAGAATCATAAACACTTCCATCAACATATATAGTAACAGTTACTTTTTCGGCTTCAATTTCTTGTTCTGTCATTTCTCCATCTGGGCCTTCGACTTCTTCTGTTTTGACTGTATAATCAGTTAGTCTTGCTACATTTACTACTACTTTACATTCTTTTACTTCAACTAATTTATTAACAGTTATAACAACTGTGCTACCTTCATCAACAGTTTCTCCAGAAGCAATACTTTGTTTAAGAACAACTCCATTACCTCTATCTTTATCTTCTCCATATTCAACTTCAACAACTAAGCCAAGTCCTTCTAAAATTTGTTTAGCAACAGCTTCTTCTTTATATAAAACAGAGCTTACAACAACTTGCTCTATACCAGTACCAATACTCACATAAACTTTAACAGTATCACCTGCATTTACTTCAGTTTCAGGTTCTGTTTCTTGTTTTACAACATACCCAGCTTCTACAGTTTTGCTAATTTCTTCAACTATTTCTAATTTAATTTTAGCATCTTTTGCTGCTGTTTCAGCCTCTTCTTTTGTCAAACCTTTTAATACAGGTACTGTTGTTTTTTCAGTTCCCAAACTTATAACAACTTTAACATCTGTATTTTGTCTTATAAATCTACCTTCTTTATGTGGTGGATCTTGAGATATTATTTTTCCTGCTTCATATTCAGTATTATATTCTGAGCCTTCTTCAACATAATTTAATTTGTTTTCAGCTAAAATTTGTTTTACTTCTTCAACTGTTTTTCCAACTAACTCTGGAATAGCAACTTCTTTAGGTATTCTAGCATTTCCAATTCCAATTGTTGCCCCTAAACTAATTGCAAATAATAGGAATAATCCAACAACTGAAGATAAAACTTTATGTTTTTTTATAAACATAACAAATTTATTAGGTTTCTTGTTTTTTGCTTTAGTTGATTTTGGTCCTCTATCTTCTCCAACACCTAATGTTGAAAATCTTTGTGTTGGAAAATCTCCCTGATAATCATTACTATCAACAAATGCACCTGTTGGTTCTTTTAACGCTCTTTTCAAGTCAAGCAACATAGAAGTTGCACTTTGATAACGTAAATTTGTATCCTTTTTTAGAGCTTTTGTTATTATATCATTAACAGCTGAAGGAATATTTGGATTCATTTCTTTTGCTGTTTTTGGTTCTTCTTGCATATGTTTCAAAGCAATTGAAACTGGTGTATCGGCATCAAATGGAACTCTTCCAGTTAACATTTCATACATTACAACACCTAATGAATATAAATCAGATTTCGCATCTGTAAATCCTCCACGAGCATGTTCAGGTGAAAAATAATGTACAGAACCAATTGTTGAACCAAAAGCTGTAATTGTTGAATTTGATACAGCTTTAGCAATTCCAAAATCAGTTACTTTTGCAACACCATCTTCAGTAATAATTATATTATGTGGTTTGATATCTCTATGTACAATATTATTTCTATGTGCGATTTCTAATGCTGATGCAATTTGAATTGCTATATTAACTGACCATTTCCATGGAAGTGGTCCTTTTTCTTCTATTATTATATCTTTTAATGTTTTACCTTTAATTAATTCCATAACGATGTAATATAGATTTCCATCTACCCCTACATCATATACAGAAACAATATTTGGATGTGTTATACTTGCTGCTGATTGAGCTTCAACATCAAATCTTTTTATAAATTCTTCATCTGTTGTAAATTCATCTCTTAAGATTTTGATTGCTACATATCTGTTTAGCACGTGGCATTTAGCTTTGTATACTGTTGCCATTCCGCCACTACCAATTTTTTCGATAATTTCATATCTATTTCCTAACAATCTACCTTTTAAATCCATTTTTATCTCTCCTTATAGGTTATATGTTTTTAATTACTACAACTGTTATATTATCTAACCCACCATTTTCATTTGCTAAGTCTACCAGCCTGATAGGTGCTTTTTCTATATTTCCTTTTGCTATTTTAAATATGTCTTCTTGTTTTACCATATTTGTTAATCCGTCTGTACATATAAGAAAGATGTCATCTCTTAAAAATCCTTTTACTGATACATCAGGTTCAACAAATGCATTACATCCAAGTGCTTTCATCAACATGTTCTTTTTAGGATGTTTTTCCGCCTCTTCTTTGGTGATAGTTCCATCTTTAACTAATGTTTGAACATAACTATGGTCTTGAGTTAATTTTCTTATAAAATCTTTTCTTATTCTATATATTCTACTGTCTCCTATATGACCAATATATGCCTTATTATTATATATTAAACAAACTTCTAAAGTAGTACCCATTCCTTCAAGTTCTTTTTCTTCTTTTGACTTTTCATATACTATCATGTTCGCATATTCCATGCTACTAGCCACTAACTGAATTAAACTTTCTTTATCTTTTGGTGTTTCCTTAAAGTTATTTTCTATATAACTTTTGGCGCATTTTATTGCTAAGTTACTTGCTATTTCTCCACCTTTGTAGCCACCCATTCCGTCTGCTAATATATATAGTTTGACTTCACTTGATGATTCAGATATATAATATGCATCTTGGTTCATTTCTCTAGTCTTGCCTACATCTGATTTTCCATAAGCTATTATCATTGTTTCACCTCGTATCTTTCCTTTTTTGTTATATCATAATTGAATTTATTTGTCAATAAAAAGGGACCTGGTCCCTTTTTACTATAAATTTTTTCTTCTTAATTGCCCACAAGCTGCATCAATATCAGATCCAAGTTCTCTTCTAATTGTAGCAACAATTCCGTGTTCATTTAAATAATCTCTAAATTTCATTATATTTTCGTTAGAACTTTTTATATAATCACCATTTTCAATTTTATTAATAGGAATTAAATTTACATGACAAATCATACCTTTTAATAATTTTACAAGTCTTTTGGCATCTTCTAAATTATCATTATTATCTTTTGCTAAAGCATATTCAAAAGAAATTCTTCTATTTGTTTTTTCAATATAATCTCTACATGCTTGTAGCAATTCTGAAATTTTATATCTGTCATTTACAGGCATCATTGCGCTTCTTTTTTCATCAGTTGTAGCATGTAAAGAAATTGATAATGTGCATTGAATATTTTCTTCAGCTAATTGATATATTTTAGGAACTAATCCACTTGTTGAAATACTTATATGTCTTGCTCCTATATTTATTCCTTTTTGATTGTTTATTATTCGAATTGCATTTACAACATTGTCATAATTGTCTAATGGTTCTCCAATTCCCATAAAAACAACATTCGAAATTCTTATATTATTATCTCTTTCAACTGCTAAAATCTGTTCAACAATTTCTCCAGAACTCAAGTTACGCACAAATTTGATTCCTGTTGATGCACAGAATTTGCATCCCATTTTACACCCTATTTGTGTTGATATACAAAGACTATAGCCATGATGATAACTCATTAATACTGTTTCAATTGCATTTCCATCTAACACATCAAATAAGTATTTTATAGTTCCATCTGAAGATTCTTGTTTTCTTAATATATTAAAATTATGCATTCCATAATTTTGTTTTAATTTTTCTCTTAATTCTAACGAAAGATTTGTCATTTCGTCAAAACTAGCAACTTTGTTTTCATATAACCATTTGAATACTTGTTCTGCTCTGAATGTTTTTTCTCCCATTTCGACAAATTCTTGTTTTAATTCATTTAAATCATAATCTTTAATATTTTTCATAATTATCCTTTTTTTCTTCTAATTATCCAATCTTTTTCACATTTGATTGGTAAAATCATTTTTACTTTTTGTCCTTTAACTCCTGGACTAACAAAATCAATTTCATTATTTGTATCAATATCCCATAATTTTTCTATTTTGAATTCTACAGGCTCTAGTTGATGAGGAACTAAAATTTCCATAGTATCTCCTACTTCAAGTCTGTTACGAATTTCTACTATTGTTTTCTCTTCTTCTCTTTCAACTACTTTTCCACCAAATTGATATTGTTCATTATATTGTTTTCCTGTATATTCTTGAATGTCTTTATTTTTTCTATCATTAAAATAAAATGTTGTTAATCCTCTTGTTTTAATCTTTTCAATTTCTTTTAAATATCTATTGTAATCATAATTTGAAGGATCTTTTTTGTAATCATCAATCGCATTTCTATAAACATTTACAATACTTGCCACATAATATTCTGTTTTTAGACGTCCTTCTATTTTTAAGCTATCTACTCCCATATCAATAATTTCAGGTAATTCTTTTATCAAACATAAGTCTTTTGATGAAAAAATGCTCGTTCCGTGTTCATCCATTTCGATTGGCATGAATTCACCTGGATTGTTTTTTTCTTCTGCATATAGATTATATGACCATCTGCAACTTTGTGCACAATCTCCTAAATTTGCACTTCTGCAAGATAAAAAGTCACTCAAAAAACATCTTCCTGAATATGCAAAACAAATTGCACCATGTACAAATATTTCTATTTCCATATTATCTGGCTTATTTTCCATAATATATTTTAATTGTTCTTTATTCATTTCTCTTGCCATTATCATTCTTTTTGCACCATTATTTTGCCAGAAGTTACATGCATGTAAACTCACTATATTGGCTTGTGTGCTAACATTTATTGGTACACTTGGAGCATATTTTTTTACAACATCAAATACTCCTCCATCAGCAACAATTATTCCATCAGGTTTGATTTCTTCTAGTTTTTTAGCCATTTCTATTATTTCATCATAAGTTTCATCCCATGCATATATATTTAA
>JAZSAX010000100.1:0-5261 GCA_045602065.1 Clostridia bacterium | reverse complement strand
AAAATTACATAAAATCTATTTACTTTTGAGGTAAAATTTGATATAACATTATAAGTATATCAGTTATGTAAAATTGATATAAGACAATATAAAAATAACATAGGTGGGGGAAGAAATGGAAAAACAATTAAACTTATTTTTTGGATTTTTAGAGAATGAGAAAAAGGTATCTTCAAATACGTTACAGTCTTATAAAAGAGATTTAAAGCAATTTGAAAAATACATAGAACAAAACGGAGAAAACTATAATGAAATTACAGATGAAGAAATCAAAAAATACATTAATTATATGCAAGAAATAGGAAAAAAACCATCAACAATATCAAGAGGTTTAGCTTCAATAAGATCATTTTATCAATTTGAAACAAAAAGTAAAAATGTTGATAAAGATCCAACAGAAGGAATTCAATCACCTAAAATAGAAAAAAGAGTACCAAGTGTATTAACATCTAATGAAGTTGCATTATTATTAGAACAACCAAAAAATGTTGATTTAAAAGGTATCAGAGATAAAGCAATGCTAGAATTTGCTTATGCTACAGGAATGAGAGTAACTGAAATTATATCTTTAAATGTGGCTGATGTAAATTTAGAAACAGGATATGTTACATGTAAAAGTGGAAAAAAAGAAAGAACAGTTCCTGTTGGAAATATGTCATTAAAAGCATTAAAAGAATATATTTTAAATGCTAGAGGAACAATGATAAAAGATGAAAACGAAAAAGCGTTATTTGTAAATGTAAATGGACAACGTTTAACAAGACAAGGATTTTGGAAAATTATAAAATATTATAAAGAACAAGCTCACATAGAAAAAGAAATTACACCACATGTTTTAAGACATTCTTTTGCAACACATCTATTACAAAATGGGGCAGATTTAAAATCTATACAAACAATGCTAGGACATTCAGATATTTTATCTACTCAAATATATATGCAATTTCAAGATGAATCATTAAAAAATATTTATAGAAAAGCTCATCCAAGAGCATAAATTTTCGAACCGGTAAAAATTAAACCGGTTCTTTTTGTTTGTCGAATTTTGTCATACGATTTTTATTGACATTAATAATATGCAATAGTATAATAATTTTGTTAATCGATTTTTGTTTTTTCATTTAGAAATTTGTATCAAATTTTAAAATTTTATTCTAAAAGTATAACCATAAAATAATAAAATAAGGAGGTGTGCCTATGAGTAATGATCAAGTTACACAAATCTTAAGAGCGATAAATGATGTTAGAACTGATTTGAGAGACTTTAAACAAGAAATGAACTATCGTTGGGACCAAAATGATAAACGTTGGGATGAAAATGAAAGGCGTTGGGAAGAAAACAACAAACGCTGGGAACAAAATGATCGACGTTGGGAAGAAAATGATAGATTGTGGAAGGAAAATGCAAAGAAATGGGATGAAAATCAAAAAATATTAGATAAAATTAATACAAAAATAGAACGAAACTATAAAGGAATTTTTACAGTATTTGAAGGATATGAAGCATCAGTAGAAAATATGTATCAAGAAAATAAACAAAAGATAGTTGCTATACAAAAACAATTAAAAATGGCAAAGGCATAAAATATTTATGGTTATTTAAATCTAAAAAACAAATTTCTTGACAATAAATAAAAAACAGAAGTATAATAGAAACATAATCAAGGATTGTGTTTCTATTTATTTTGGCAAAAAACGGAAGGAGAAAAACTTTCAATGAAAAAGAAAAAAGTATTATTTATATCAAGCACAGGGGGACATTTAAGTGAATTGCAACAATTAAGCCCATTATTCGAAAAATATGAATACCATATAATAACAGAAAAAGATGAAACAACTAAAGGATTAGTAGAGAAATATGGAGATAAAATATCATATTTACCATATGGAACAAGAAAGAAAATATTAAAATATATATTTGTGTTTATCTATTTATGTATAAAGACTATATATTTGTATTTTGAAATAAGACCTAAATACATAGTAACAACAGGAACACATACTGCTGGACCTATGTGTTATTTAGGAAAAATATTTGGAAGTAAAATAATTTATATCGAAACCTTTGCAAATAGAAATAGAAAAACTGCAACAGGAAAATTAATATATCCAATAGCAGATTTGTTTATTGTACAATGGGAAGAAATGCTTAAATTATATCCAAAAGCAGTATATGGAGGTGCTATATATTAATGATATTAGTATTATTAGGAACGCAAAATAATAGCTTTCATAGATTATTAGAAGAAATACAAAAAAATATAAACAATGGGAATATAAAAGAACAAGTTGTGGTACAAAGAGGACATACTAAATTTGAAAGTAATGATATGACATTATATAATGAAGTGCCTTTAACAGAATTTGAGAAGTTAATAGATGATGCAAGTTTGGTAATAACACATGGCGGAGTCGGTTCAATTATTTCATCAATAGAAAAAGAAAAAAAGGTTATTGCAGTTCCTCGTTTAAAAAAATATAAAGAACATGTTAATGACCATCAATTAGATATTATCAAATCTTTTGATGATATGGGACATATAATAGGTGTCGCAGGAGTGGAAGAACTTGAAAACGCTTTGAAAAGAGTATCGACTTTTGAACCTAAAAAATATATTAAAAATACAGGAAATATATTAAAGATTATAGAAGATTTTATAGAAAAAAATTAAATTGGAGAAAAAGAGAGAAAAATGATAGAAAAGGAGAAAAAACAACCTTTTTCTATCATTTTTTTTAGACAGAACTATTGCAAAAAAAGTTCATTATTGATATGATAAAAGAGAATGAAAATAATTAAAGGAAAAGGTAAATAAAATGATAGAATTTAAAAATGTATGTAAAAAATATGGAACAGGAACAGATGCTGTAAAAAATGCAACTTTTAAGATAGAAAAAGGGGAATTTGCATTTTTGGTTGGGTCATCAGGTAGTGGAAAATCAACTTTAATAAAGTTAATTTTAAAAGAAGAAGAACCATCATCAGGAAATATAATAATTAATGGAAAAGACACTACTTTTTTAAAACAAAATAGAGTGCCATACTTAAGAAGAAGCATGGGAATTGTATTTCAAGATTTCAGATTATTGCCAGATAAAACAGTGTATGAAAATGTTGCATTTGCAATGTATATAGTAAAAGCAACACCAAAACATATTCGTAGACAAGTTCCAATGGTATTATCATTAGTTGGACTAAGTGGAAAAGCTAAAATGTATCCAAATGAATTATCAGGAGGAGAACAACAAAGAGTTGCATTAGCCAGAGCTTTAGTGAATAATCCATCAATGATAATTGCAGATGAACCAACAGGAAACTTAGACCCAGATACAGCATGGGATATAATGAATTTATTAAATGAGATAAATATGAGAGGAACAACTGTAGTAGTAGCAACTCATGCTAAAGAAATCGTAGATCAAATGAAAAAAAGAGTAATACATATAAATAAAGGCATAATTGTAAAAGATGATAAAAAAGGTGGGTATGATTGTGAGATTTAATGTAATAAACTATTTAATTGGAGAAGGAATAAGTAATTTATTTAAAAATAAAAAATCAACAGCGTCATCGTTAATGATAATGTGTGCAACAATGTTGATATTTGGGTTATTTTTTGTGATAGGTGAAAATATAAATGCATTTGTAAAAAATGTTGCAGATGCACAAGAAATAAGAGTAATTATTGCTGATACAGCATCAGAAGAAGAGATAGAAGAAATAGGAAACAAGATACTTGAAATAGAAGGCGTAAGGAATGCAGAATTTATATCAAAAGAAAAAGCGTATGAATATATGGTAGAAATGGTTGGTGAAGAACTATTAGAAGGAAGAGAAAGACTTTTTTCCGTGTCATATGACGTAACATTAACAGACTTAGAATTAAATGATGAAGTACAAGAAAGTATCTTACAATTAGAACATATAAAAAAAATAGAATCAGCTAATAAAGTAATATCACAAGTAATAAGTTTAGCTAAGGGAGTTAGAGTAGTAACTGGAGGATTATTAATATTACTTGTAATAATATCAGTAGCAATAATATCCAATACAATAAAATTAACAGTACATGCAAGAAGAAAAGAAATCTCAATAATGAAATATGTAGGAGCAACAAATAGTTTTATTAGATGGCCATTTTTAGTAGAAGGTATAATAATTGGTGTACTTGCAGGACTATTGTCAGTAGCAATAATCGGATTAGCATATACAGCTATAGCAAATAATATGGCAGATACAACATTTTTAGAAATTGCAAATTGGAAATTAGTAGAGTTTAAAGATATGTTTAAATTAATATTAACAGTATATTTAGGACTAGGAGTTGGAATTGGTGCAGTCGGAAGTTCTATATCAATGAGAAAATATTTAGAAGTGTAGAAAGGATAAAAATATGCGCAAATATGTTTTAATAGCGTTAATAGTAATAATATTAAGTAGCCTATGTATTTGCGCATATGCAAAAGACATAACAGGTTTACAAGAACAATCAAGTGAAATTACACAAGAACTAAATGAGACAAATAATAGATTACAAGCTGTTCAAGATGAGTTGTCTAGTAACATGCAACAATTGCAAGAGTTAGATAGTAAACTTGCACAATCACAACAAGAATTAGATAAAATAAACATACAAGTAGAAGAACTAACACTACAAATAACAGAAAATGAAGAAAAATTATCAAATGTGCAAAAAGAATATGATGATATACAAGAAACATTAAATAATAGATTGATACAAATGTATGAAACACCAAAATTAGAGTTTCTTGGAGTATTATTAGAAGCTAAAAGTGTAACAGACTTTTTAGGTGCATATTATGCAATGAAAGAATTAGCAGAATATGATAAAGAATTACTAGATACTGTAAGAAAGCAAAAAGAAGAAATAGAAACAACTAAAGAGATATTAGCAGAAAAGAAAGTGCAAATAATAGAAAACAAACAAACTCAACAAAAGAAAAAACAGGTATTAGACAATACCAAGACAATGAGAGAATATTATATAAGTAAATTGTCAACAGAAGAACAGAGATTACAAGCAGAAATAGATGAATACAATTTACAAGTAGCTGCAATAGAGGCAGAAATAAAATTGCTAGCATTAAATAGTATAAGTGAAGACTACATTGGAGGGGCAATGATATGGCCTATTCCAGGATATACACAAATAACCTCACAATATGGAATGAGAGTACATCCAATAACAGGAGCTTATAAGTTGCATACAGGAATGGATGTAGGTGCGCCAATTGGAGCT
>JAZSAX010000099.1:0-22152 GCA_045602065.1 Clostridia bacterium | reverse complement strand
AATTATACTATATAAAAATATGGCTATATATAATAAGAAATTTTCTTTATTAACAACTTTTCTCAAAATAAAGTATGTATATACAGTCTCTACTATAGAAAAAATCCCATATAATCTTAAATGCGAAAAAAACAAATTATGTGGTTCTAAATGTTTCCATGGCACATTAATAGACCAATAAATTTTTCTTCCTGCAATTGCATACTGAACATCATTTATTCCTGTAATTAACATTTTAGGATGTTTAAAAAACATAATAAGTAATACTACTAATGTAAAAAATCTATAAAAATTAGAATAGTCTAACAAATTATATAATCTATTTGAAATTTCATCTCCCCAGAATATATTTCCTGCTTGGAATTGATAATAATAAAATATCCCTAATCCAACTAACGCCACACTCGATATAATCGTTAAGCTAAAGTGATTGCAAAATTTAATTAGCCAATCTTTTATAAAAATCTTTTTTACAAGTCTTATTTTAGAAATAATATATACCGCTAACGCCAAATAATAAGACCTAGATATTGTTAATAAGCCAAAAGCTAAAGTAGCAATACCTATTTTTTTGTTTTTTGACATTAACATTACACCTAAGCAAAATATTGCTAGTCCTGATTGATTTATTTCTCCTATTGCTGTAAATGCATATCTTCCTTTTGTTCCAAAAAAGATAATTGAATAGAGTAATGTCGCCACTAAACATATATACAAAATATTTGATTCTTTTAAATAATTTTTTATATATTCTTTATGTTCTACAATTTTGTCAAGAAAAATTATTGGTAAAAATATTATATACTTTGGATTTTGATTAAATAATGTTAATCCTATAAGAATTAGCAAAAACACAATTTCTCTTTTAGAAACTTTTTTCAAAGTCAATATATACAAAAATATCACGGGAATTACAAATAATATTTTTGCAATGGAATATTGGGTTTCAATTAACCCAGATGGAACTATGTATGTGCATGCTAATACAACCCAGACTACTATTTTCATCATTTTTTCAGGTGTTAATTTTAGTTCTTCCATTATTCCCCCTAATACTTCAACTTACAATAAACTTTCCAAGAAAAAGCAAAAACACTTTTTCCCATCATAAGTGTTATTAATGCAATCTTATCTCTTTTACTCATTTTATTGTTTTTTAATATTTGTTTTTTTCTTTGTTTTATGTATTTTACTATTTGTTGTTGTACAACTTTTTCCTCTTCGTTCAACTTGTTTACTGCCATTTGACGTAAAACACTAAATCTTGATGTTACTCTTTTTTTGTTAGTACTGTCTTTTAAGTTTGAATATTTAGTGTCAATCTCATCACACATCTTATCTGTTAATTCAATTAAATCCATTTTTTTTAAATTGAATGTTGACATTGTAATTGAATTTTCTCTTTTATAATAATTGTAAATACTTTTATTTCCATAAGCAATTTTGTCACATTGCAATATTAATTTATATGTTGTCCCATTATCTTCATTTAGTTTACTTTTTGGAAATCTAACTTCATCAAATAATTCTTTACTATATAGCTTTGCCCATGCAGATACTGAAAATCCTTGTTCACATAGCATTTTATCTAAGCATTCTTCAGTTGTTAATACTTTTTCTGTATATCCATTTCCCCAATTTATTCTTTTCTTGTTAGAAACTACTGTATGTGTGGCGATTGACATTTTTGTGTTATTTTTTATTAATAGTTCATATAAATATTCTATATATTCACTTGATACATCATCATCAGAATCAATAAATGTAATATATTTTCCATTTGCCAATTCTATTCCTGCATTCCTAGCATCAGATAGCCCACCATTTTCTTTGTGAATTACTTTTATTCTTGAATCTTTTTTTTCATACTCATCACAAATTGCTGGACATTTGTCTGGTGAACCATCATCAACAAGTATTATTTCAATATTTTTATATGTTTGTGCAATCACACTGTCTATGCAATTTCTTAAATATTTTTCTACATTATACACAGGTATAATTATACTAATTAAATCTTTTTCCATTTCATCTCCTAAGACATTTTTCCCATCTTCATTCCAATAAATCTTGCAGCCATATTAGGTATAAATTGTATAAGTACAGGAATGTTTTTTTCTTGTATAGCTCTTTTTAATACATATAAAGCCATTCCTCCTCCTGCTTGATTTACTTTGTATTTGTTTAAATAGCTATTTTGTTTAAAAAAGATTCCTGTATCATAATATCTTTTGTATAATTGTTTTAATGTAAACTTGTGCGAATGCTCTACTATTGAATCAGCACAATATTTTATCTTATATCCGTTTGTAATTAATTTAAAAGCAAAATACATATCCTCATTTGTAGGTAGATTTTTACCATCATAACCATTTAATTTGACAAAAGTCTCTCTTTTTATTGCAGATGACGCATCTGAGAAAAAGAATGTTTGAAGCCCTTTCTTTTCGATATCTTGTTTTGATACGATAAATGATTCATTTGGATAATTTCTTTCTCTTGTATATTTTTCTATTGTATTATTTGAACAAGTTTGCTTACTATATGAAGCTTCACATTCCCCATTTTGTATACATTTTGTTAAATTAGATAACCAATCTTCTCTTTCAATAATAATATCTTGTGTAATAAATACCAAAATATCTGCGTCACTTTTCATAGCAACTTTTTCTCTTGTCAAACTATGTGAAAATTCTTGTTTCTCTACAACTTCATATTGGCAGTCTAGTTGTTTCAGTATTTTTTCTGTATTATCATTTCCTTTTGTTAATATGTAATTGATATTTTTTATTTCCACATCTTTTTGCTTTTTTAAATTTTGATGTAGATTATCGATATATTTTTCCGCATTATATAAAGGACATATTATATCTATAGTCATTTACACAGCTCCTCTTCTACTTATAACCGCTCCTATTGTTTTAAAAAATATTTTTAAATCAAGTTTTAATGACACATTATCCACATAAAAAAGTTCCATTTCCATTCTGTGTTCATAACTTGTACAGCTTCTACCATTAGCCGCCCAGTTTCCAGTAAGTCCTGGTGTAACACTTAAAAATTTTTCTGCATTTTCTCCGTATTTTTTTAGTTCTTCTTCAATAACTGGTCTAGGACCTATTATTGATAAATCTCCTTTTATAATATTTATAAGTTGTGGTAATTCATCTAAACTAGCTTTTCTTAAAATTTTACCTACTTTAGTAATTCTTGGATCATTTGATAATTTGTAATATTCTTTATATTCTTCCATTTGCTCTGGTGTAAAGTTTTTTATTAATTCTTCTGCATTTTCAACCATTGATCTAAATTTGTATATTTTTATTATTTTCCCATTTTTACCTATACGTGTATGTTTGAAAAATACTGGTCCTTTTGATTCTATTTTTATAGCTAATGCTATTATTGCAAAAATTGGTGATAATATAATTAATCCTATTGTTGAAAATATAATATCTAATATTCTTTTTATTTTTATATAGGTAGTATTTTTACTTAAAATATTTTTATATTCATTCACTGTAGAAATACTTGTAGCAATACTTTCATTCATCATATTAGCATTCACTTTCGTTCCCTCCAAAACATTTTTGTGTCGAATTTTATCATACAAATCTAATATATCATTACTGGCCGATTTTATCAAGGTTTTTCGCATAAAAAAACCCTGACTTTCGTCAGGGAATTTCTTCTATTTTTTATGCTTCTGGTTCTATTAAACCATAGTTTTTATTATCTTTTAATCTATGTATAACATTTACTTTTCCAGTTTCAACATTTACGAATGTTAAAAATGTATTAGTTGGTCTTTCTTGTAGTTTTAATTTTGCATCTTCTGGTGTCATAGGTTTTATGTCATAATATGATGTTTTTACTATTTCATCAACTATTTCACGTTCTGGAGCTTCAACTTCTAATACTTTTAGTGTTGAATCTTTTAGCATTCTTTCTTTTTTAGTTTTGAATTTTCTAATTTGTCCTTCTAATATATCTATATCTTTATCTATAGATGCATATAAATCTTTATCTTCTGTTACTGCTCTAAATACTTCTCCATTTGCTAATACTCTAATTTCTGCAATTTGTAGAGCTTTTTCTACTTTGATTACTACATCTGCTTCTGCATCTTCAAAGTATTTGTCAATTCTCTCCATTTTTCTTTCTACATAATCGTTTATTGCTTCTGTTACCTTTAGTTCCTTTCCTGTTATTTTTATTTGCATAAAAATCTCTCCTCTCTTTTTGAATTTATTTTGTAAGTATATTTATATTATACCCTTAATTCCTTTTTTTGGCAAGTATTTGACAAAAACTTTTACTATTAACGGAAGCCACCGGCCTCCTCCGCCTCCTCCGAAAGAACCTCCTCCTCCGCCTCCAGAAGAGAATCCGCCTCCACCTGCGGAATATTTTTGAGCTCTTGATATCGCTTCAATGTTTCTAGCTTCTTTCGCTGAAGATATAGCATTATAAGAACTTATATTTATATATCTAATATAATCATATGAAGTAAAATTTGACTGCTCTATTATATCTGGATATATGTCTTTAAATTGTTTTTCTACTTTTTCAGCAATTCCAAGTATTTGTGCAAAAATCAAGTATTCTTCAAACAAATGCACCTCAATACTTTTTCTTTCTTTTATAAGTGTGTATTCATTTAAATATCTTTTCAATCCAGCAAGTTCAAGAGCTTCTTGTTTCAGTCTAGATGTCGCTTCATATTCAATTCTTTTACCTGTTATATCTTTATTTCTTATTATTCCTTCTTGTACTAACTTCTTTTCTTGATCTAATATAATTTCATCAAACCACGAAAGAATTTTAGAGTAACTATTTTTACACCATACTTCAAATTCTAAACTTTCTAAATATCCATCTTTACTTGCAGTATATAGCATTGTAAATAGTTCTTTTTCTTTTGTTTCAGCCAATATTTCTGGATTTGTTTCTTTTAAGATTATTATAGTGTTTTCTTTTTTGAATATTGTTCCAGACTCTTTTTCTTCTATCTTAATTATACCATCTTTTAGCCATTTTAAAATTATCGCACCTAATATATCTGTTTCTTTTTCAATTATACTATACTGATATCCTATATAATAGGCTCTAAATATATCTTTTTTACATGGTATATCTCTAAAATATGATACGTCTTTTGGAATGTCCTTTCCTTCTATTCCATAATCAATACCAAACTTGTTTTTTGAATTTATATTTTCTAAAGCTTTTTTTGTAATAAAAACAAATACAGTTGTAACGACTATTCCAAAAATAATTCCGCCAATAACATTTGTGTCTATATATTTATTTGCTCCTTTTTCTGCCATATTATAATAATATTCAAAATCATGTTTTAATTTATTAGTCGCTTTAAATGTTCTAAGCGGAAATTTCACTAAAATAGTCATATATTCATCACTTGCCAGTTCCCCATTTGATTGCATTTCAATATCACCATTATAAACATATGCTGTTCCACCATAATTTCCATATCCCCACACATCAATTGTATCTTGAATTCTAAAATTAGTATGTATTTTAATATCTATATTTCCAATTGATGTTGAAAATTCATATGGAATAAGTGTCCAATATATCATTTGTGCATCTGTTGTTTCAGACACAAAATTAGTAATTGTATATTTTGCAGTATAAGTATGTGAACCATATTCACTTATTCCCCAACAAAGTTCAACACCGTTTGAGATTTCATTTATTCCACACTTATTTGCTTTACTTTCTAATGTTCCAGATGATTTCCATTTTGTTAATGTAGTATATTTTGAATTTCCTTCTCTTACTGTCAGATCTTTTATTTCTGAATTCCCCAAATTATAATATGGATGATATACCTCTGTTCCTTGTGTCACATTACATTGCCAAGTTTCTGTAACCTGTGCATCACCATTTTTGTTAACAAATATATCCATTGATATACTTTGTATTGTATTTGCTTCTACTATATTTCCAATCGAAAATACAATAAATGCAAATATAAAAACAAATAATATTTTTAGTGTTTTTCTCATACTTATCCCCCTTTTTTTCAAAACAATTATCTCACAACCCTAAAAATTTATCAACACGAACTTTAAAAATTTATTATTCCTTGAAATTCCTTGATTTTTGTGGCATAATATATATGTTCGGAGGTTTATTATGAACAATAATTTAAAGAAATTAGAATTTAATAAAATATTAGATGCAATATCAAATTATTGCAAAACATATATAGGAAAAAAATATGTTTCAGAACTTCGCCCTTCACAAGTTCGTGAAGAAGTTCAAAAAATGCTTGATGAAACAAGTCAAGGAGTTATACTTATTCAAAGAAACAGCACTCCACCACTTGGTTCAATAGCAGATATAACTGTATATATAAAAACTTTAGATGGATGTGGCACACTTAGTATTAAAGCATTACTTGAATTACAAAACATTTTGCAGATGTCTGCAAATTTAAAAGAATATTTTGCAAAAGATCATCTTGCAACATCCGATTTTTCAGCAATAGAACAATATTTTAATGATTTATACGTAAATCCAAGTATTGTTTCTACTTTTGCAAAATCAATTATTGATGAAGAAACAATTGCAGATTCCGCTTCATCTAAATTACAAGATATTCGTCGTCGTCAAAGAAAAATTGAACAAGATATTCGTTCAAAACTTAACACAATTCTACATTCTTCGACATATTCAAAATATATGAGAGAAAATCTTGTTACAATTAGAAATGGTCGTTTTGTAATTCCTGTCAAAGAAGAATATCGTGGTGCTGTAAAAGGATTTATCCATGATATGTCAAGTAGTGGTTCAACAGTATTTATAGAACCAATTGCAGTATTTGACTTAAATAATGAATTATCTAATTTACACATCGAAGAAAGTCTTGAAATAGAAAGAATTTTACAAAACCTAAGCGGATTATTATATCCATACACAAAAGAACTTCAAAATAATGTTGAAATTATAGGAAAACTTGACTTCATTTTTGCAAAAGCACATTATTCATTACAATTTCATTGTACTACTCCTGTTTTAAATGATGCCAAAATAATCAATTTAAAAAATGCTCGTCATCCTTTAATTTCACCTGAAGATGTAGTTCCAAGTACAATAGAATTAGGAAAAGATTTTTCAACATTAATAATTACAGGTCCAAATACAGGTGGTAAAACCGTAACATTAAAAACAATTGGATTGCTAACTGTTATGGCTTGTAGTGGATTAAACATCCCAGCAGACGAACCTTCTAGTATATATGTATTTGACAATGTTTTTGCAGATATCGGAGATGAACAAAGTATTAGTGAATCTTTAAGTACATTTTCATCACATATGAGCAATATTGTTGGAATCACTTGTAGTGCATCTAGCAATAGCCTTATTCTTGTAGATGAATTAGGTTCAGGAACAGATCCACTTGAAGGAGCTCATCTTGCAATAAGTATTTTACAATATTTCACTGAACTTGGAGCAATCACTATTGCAACATCTCATTATCAAGAATTGAAAAAATACGCATTAGTTACTCCTGGCTTTAAAAATGCAAGTGTTGAATTTGATATAGAAAACCTAAGACCAACTTATCGTTTATTAGTTGGAATACCTGGAAAAAGCAATGCTTTTGCCATAAGTAGAAAATTAGGTTTAGATGAAACAATTATTGAACGCGCATCTTCAATGATAGATAAAGACACTGTAAATTTAGAAGATTTATTAAAAAGTATATATGACAACAAATCACAAATTGAAGATGAAAAAGCTCGTACGGCTATTGCATTACAAGAAGCTGAAGAATTAAAGAAAAATTTAAAACATCAAAACACAGATGTATTAAATAAAGAAAAAGAATTAATAGCTAATGCAAAACAAGAAGCTAAACAAATTTTACTAGAGGCCAAAGAAACTGCAAATTCTTTAATAAAAGATATTGGAAATGCAAGTTCCGCTTCTCAAGCAAATAAACTTAGAAATAAATTAAATGAAGAAATTTCTTCTATCAAAACAAATGTAGAAGATGTTAAAATATCACATCCTATTTCAAGAAAAGATATTAAAGTAGGTTTAAACGTTTTTGTAACTAACTTAAAATCTGAAGGAACTATAATATCTAACATTTCAAAAGATGATACTGTTCAAGTTCAAATAGGTGTTATGAAATTAAAAGTTGATATAAAACAATTACAAGAAATTACAAAATCTTCTTCTACTGAAAAAACAAAAAATTATGATTATGTAGGACGTTCATCATTAAAATCACAGCATGTTAGCCACGAAATAAATTTACTTGGTCTAACTGTTGATGAAGCTATCCCTATTATAGACAAGTATTTAGATGATTGTTATATGGCTAAACTATCACCTATACGCATTGTTCACGGTAAGGGCACTGGCGCTTTACGTAATGGTATCCATCACTACTTAAAAACAAATAAACTTGTTGATAGCTTTAGATTAGGTACTTTTGGTGAAGGTGAAATGGGAGTTACTATTGTTAGTTTAAAAATGTAAAAAGGGACCGGGTCCCTTTTTCACTTTTATATTTCCATTTGACTTCCTAAGAAAGCTGCAGCTGATTGAGCTACTTTTTTCTCGACTTCATTCATTTTTGTATTAGATTCTTTAGATAATAATATTACTGTTCCTATTGTATCTCCATTTGATATTATTGGATATACAACTTGTGCATTATATTTTCTTTGGCTGTTATCATTTTTTGTAATAGGCATTGAAACATCACTATTTTCTTTACTTGTATAAATTTCTTTATCTTCCATTAATTGTTCTAGTTCTTCACTTATATTTTGCTCTAAAAATTCTTTTTTAGAACCTCCTGATACTGCTATTACTGTATCTTTATCAGTTATACAAGCAATATGTCCTGTTGTTTTTGATAATGTTTCTGCATATCCTGTTGCAAATTCTGATAATTCTCCAATTGGTGAATATTTTTTTAATATTACTTGCCCTTCTCTATCTGTGAATATTTCTAGAGGTTCACCTTCTTTTATTCTTAAAGTTTTTCTTATTTCTTTTGGTATTACAACTCTACCTAAATCATCTATTCTTCTTACAACTCCAGTTGCTTTCATTAATCTTCCTCCTTTTTGTTTTTCTAAGTATATTCTTATTATGACAAAAAAGGAAAAAAATATACATTGTTTTTAATTTCATTTTTATTGAAAATTTTTAAAAAATATATTATAATATATAAGTATATGGGGATGTAATGGTTTCGACATTGCATTTGAAGCATGAATAGCGAGTAGTGGATTCTCGTTAGCCACTATAAAAACGAGAAAATTTAAATATAAACGCTGATAATAGAGAATTAGCATTTGCTGCTTAGTTGCAGCAACGCCTGTTAAAATATCCCCACATATTTTAATTTGGTGTCATTTAGTGGGAAACAAAGCTGTTTGTTCTACGAAAACAGTGGGTATTTAGTAGATATATTTGATAATCGTTTGTTTATTAATGATTATTAGATGAATTTTAATAATAAACTGCACTCGGAGAAGTTTGTGTGAATTGTGTTATGGACAGGAGTTCGACTCTCCTCATCTCCACCACAGCAAAAAGCGTATGGATTATATCCATACGCTTTTTCATGTGACTATATATTAATATAACCACAATCTTGGTGATCTTTGATTTCTCTTATCCAACAATTCTTGGGGTTCTTTTCTTCCTGAAACCACTCAGGAGAATAATGGAACCACCTCAAAAGGAACGTTCTAAGCGTAGTACCATGTGTAAAGATAAACAAAGTATCAATACCATGTTTCTCATAATCACGATGAATAGTCCCCATGAATTGATGAATACGAATTGCCACATCATACGGGCTCTCGCCCATAGGAAGTCTTGCATAGAATTTTCCTTGATTATGCAGCTGTCGTTGATATTCTTCATATTCTTTCGGAAAAAGCCTTTTTCTGTCTTCATCTCTAACACAATCAAACAGTCCGTACTGTTGCTCAACAAGAGTTATATCTTCTCTAATATCAGAAATCTTAAGAGAAGCGTTAAACTCATCAGCTGTTTGCCTTGTTCTTAAATATGGACTCCTCCAAATTCTTGCCTTTTCAATGGAAATTCCTTGTTCTTTGCAGTAATTTGCCAACCAAACTCCTTCTTCATGTGCTTGCTGTTTTCCTACATCTGTTAATTCCACCAGATGATCAGGAATACGTTTCTCATAGTTGCTTCCAATGTTGGCTACAGATTCGCCATGCCGAATAAGAAAAATGTGCATAAAATCATCCTTTCTAAAATATTGTGTTACTATTATATCACATTTTTTATCTATTTAAAAGATATATCGATAAATTTAAGTATGATGCAAACAATGCCCATAATAAATATGGAATTTGAAGCAAACCTGCAACCTTATCCTTATTATAAAACTTAATTATCATTGCAATAATTAATAAGATAAGTATTAAAAGCCATATAAATGCAAATAGTCTCCATTCAAAAGTAAAGAAAATAATTGACCACATGCTATTTACAAAAAGTTGTAAATAATAAATAAAATTAATTTCTGGGTCTACTAGTGATTTGCTTTCAAGTATTCCATATGATACACCCATTAGCACATAAAGAATGGTCCATACTATTGGAAACAATATACTTGGTGGTGCCAAAACAGGCTGAATTAATGTGTTATACTCCATTGAACTTGACGTAATTGTTCCAATCAATAACCCTACAGCAACTGGAATAAATATAGATTTAGCATATATTTTAAATTTTGACATAGCTATCCTCCTTTTTACCATTCTATTATTCAGGCATTAAAATATAACATATTTTTATTTTCACCATATAATATTTTAGGTGATTTTATGGATGATTTTAATTTTAGTTCTGACACAGTATATGAAAATTTAAATATATTACGAGAAACATATCCATTCTTGGAAATGGGCTCTGCCGGAAGAAGTATTTTAGGAAAAAATATTCCATATGTTCGTGTTGGACGTGGTCAAAAAGAAGTTTTTTATTCTGCTGCAATACATGCAAACGAATGGATTACTTCCCTTATACTTTTAGAGTTTTTATATGAATATTGTAATGCAATTCAAAATAATTCTACAATTTGGGGATTTTCTGCAAGAAATTTATTTAATAGTACATCTATTTATATTATGCCATTAGTTAATCCTGATGGTGTTGATTTAGTTACTGGCGCTATTCCTTCTTCTTCAGCTTCATATCAACAAGCTCAAGAAATTGCGAGTAATTTTCCTGATGTTCCATTTGTAGAAGGATGGAAAGCCAATATTAGAGGAGTAGATTTGAATTTACAATTCCCAGCAGGATGGCAAAATGCGCGTGAAATAAAATATTCTCAAGGATTTAATAAGCCTGCACCACGAGATTTTGTTGGCTATGGACCTCTTACAGAACCTGAATCTCTTGCAATTTATAATTTTACACTTCAACATAACTTTAGGCTTATACTAGCTTATCATTCACAAGGTGAGGTTATTTTCTGGCAATACCAAAATTATAATCCACCTGGATCATTCTTTATTGGCAATCAATTTGCTAATGTTAGTGGATATTCACTTGAATCAACTCCATTTAATTCAAGCTTTGCGGGTTATAAAGATTGGTTTATACAAAATTATAATAGACCTGGTTACACAATAGAAGTTGGATTTGGTGTTAATCCACTTCCTCTTACTCAATTTGATAAGATTTATGCAGACAATTTAGGAATATTAGTTTTAGGTGCAATTTTATAGTTTTGCAGATTCGCCATTATTTGACATAATGTAGTATTTGTGTTATAATCATTGTATCAAAATTTTATAAATGGAGGGTTTATTATGGCCATCAACACCAGCGCAATCAACTTCCGCACAAAATTTTCCAAGCACATCCAGAGTGATGTCGAACATGATGTTTTTGTTTCGGCTTTCAAAAAATTCATCAATCTGGATGAAAAAACTGCAATTGACATTCTTTGGCGGTTAACGTATAACCCCTATTCTGAAGCTTTATGGACAATCACACTTGATCCTGAAACCATTGCTTCGGAAATGACTGCAGCCTTAAGAAATGAGCTGCGGTATCAGTACGCTCAGCATCATCCCGATTTTTTGGAGGCTGAAGTGCCTGAAGAGTGCATGGATGCATGTTCGCTCGTTTCTTTTAATACTGATTCCATTACAGCATATGTTGTGTATAATCACTGCAACTCTGTTTTGTATTTGGATGAAACCAGTATCCAGCGTATCCTGTTCCTTTTAAGTAGCGATAAGGAAAATCAGTACTTCGGCGGTCTCCGTTCTCTGAACTTCAATGTCGAAGAAGCAGAATATCTGAAACCTTATAAAACGCAAATTTATACTCTCCTTAATGTGATGTATGAACTGCGCAAAAGTGAGGGCAGATATAATTCCAACCATACTCCTTTCCAAGCGTTAGGAGCTATGATTCAAGAAACAGGAAACGATCTTCCTTTCACTTTGGGAGATGAGGCAGTAGAGGCTACAGAAATACCCGTTATGGAAGAACCTCTGCACGAGGAAATCCCTTTCCAAGCAGAAGAATCGGTACAGGGTGGTGTTGTGTTTAATGCAATCACACCCGAATGCGTGTTGGAACACAAGGATGTGTTCTCCAAATTCGCGATTAGTCGCGATATGTCTAGTTTGATTCAGCTTAACCAGCGGGGCTTTGACCTGAATGAGGTTGTTGCGAAGCAAGAAGCAATTACCAATTTGCTCAAGGCTGCTGAATCCCTGAACAACTAAAAACCCTCGAAAGCGGTGGAATAATTCCCACCGCTTTCTTCTTTTACTTTAATATATTAAAAGAGGCTCCATTATGAAGCCTCTTTTTGGAGTTATTACTTTTTACTGAAAAAAAGTAAGATTTTGTTTTCCTCGTCGATAACTTTGTGCGTTAGACTCAGACCATAGACAAAGCAAGTATTTATAACAAGTGTCTCTATGTCTGTACTATGTTTTAATCCATTCATAATAAAAGAAACAATTTTTTCATTATCTGCTTCTTTTGCTTTGAAGTAGGTAAACACAGTATATTGCTTACCATTCAATGCAACAGGAAAATTGTTGTGGTTGCAAAAATCTTTTTCCCACTCCTTTTTTCTTTGTTTCCTATAAATACCAGACTTCTCTAGCTTAGGTAAGCTAAAGGAATCTGTATCTACAGTATTCCGTTGGAAACATTTCTTTACTAACTCTCTTACTTTTTTAAAGTATTTCATATTAAGTTACTCCTTTTTTAAATTTTGGTATTAGTATTTTATCACGCTTCACATAATTTGTCAACGAATATTTTAGTCTATTATTTTTGCTTGAATTTCTTTTTCAATTTTTATAATAAATTCATCAACAGGCATTTGTCCAACATCTCCTGCTTTTCTTGCACGAACAGCAACAGCTTTTGCTTCAGCCTCTTTAGCTCCCATAACTAACATATATGGAACTTTTTCAAGTTGGGCTTTTCTAATTTTATAACCTATTTTTTCATTTGAATCATCAACTTCAACTCTTATACCTTTTTCTTTCAATTTTGCTTCAACTTCTCTAGCATATTTAAGTTGATCATCTGTAATAGGTAAAATTTTTGCTTGAATTGGTGATAACCAAACTGGGAATGCCCCTTTTGTTTCTTCAATTAAGAATGATATAAATCTATCAAATGTTCCTAGAATTGCTCTATGAATTACTACTGGTGTATGTTCTTTATTGTCTTCCCCTATGTAAGATAATTCAAATCTACGTGGTAATAAGAAATCTAATTGGCATGTTGAAATTGTTACATCATGTCCTAAAGCTGTTTTTATTTGAACATCTAGTTTTGGTCCATAGAATGCTGCTTCGCCTTCAGCTTCATAGAAGTTTAAGTTTAATTCAGTTAAGATTTGTCTTAATTGACTTTCTGCACTTTCCCACATTTCATCATCATCAAAATATTTCTTTTTATCATTAGGATCTCTTAATGATAATCTAAATGTATAGTCATTAAATCCAAAATCTTTGTATACAGATAAAATTAATTCAACAACTTTTCCAACTTCTTGTTTTATTTGTTCTGGAGTTACGAATAAGTGAGCATCATTTTGACACATTTCTCTTACTCTTTCTAGTCCACAAACATTTCCACTATTTTCATATCTAAAGTCATGTGCTAATTCACCTATACGAATCGGTAAATCTCTATATGAACGTGTTTTGTTTTTAAATATTAACATATGATGTGGGCAGTTCATTGGTCTTAAAACAATTTCTTCGTTATCTAGTTTCATTGGTGGGAACATGTCCTCTTTGTAATGATCCCAGTGTCCACTTGTTTTATATAATTCAACATTTGCTAGTGATGGTGTATAAACATGGCTATATCCTAATGCAACTTCTTTATCAGCTATGTATCTTTCTAATAGCATTCTTATTTTGGCACCATTTGGTAAATATAAAGGAAGACCTGAACCTACTAATTCATGTGTCATGAATAATTCAAGTTCTTTTCCTATTTTTCTGTGGTCTCTTTGTTTTGCTTCTTCTAATAATTTCAAATGCTCTTCTAATTGGCTTGCTTTTGGGAAAGATACACCATATATTCTTTGCATTGAATCATTTTCTTGGTTTCCTTTCCAATATGCTGATGATGTTGATAATAATTTTAAAGCTTTTACTTTTCCTGTTCTATTTATATGTGGACCTGCACATAAGTCAATAAATTCACCCTGTTTGAAGAATGAAATTTCTTCTCCTTCTGGTAGTTCTTCAATTAATTGAACTTTATATGGTTCATCTTTTTCTTTCATTAATTTGATTGCTTCTTCTCTTGATAAAGTACTTCTTTCAAGTGGTAAATCTTCTTTTACTATTTTTTTCATTTCTTCTTCAATTTTATTTAAATCTTCTTCTGTTAATGGTTTTTCAACTTTAAAATCATAATAAAATCCATTTTCAATTGCTGGCCCTATTCCTAATTGTGTATTTGGATACAATCTTTTTACAGCTTGTGCTAATATGTGTGATGTTGTATGCCAAAATATTGGTTTTAGCTCCTCATTATTTTCTTCTAAGTCTAAAATACTTCCATCTTTTTGTATTGTTCTTATCATAAATATTCCTCCTTTTATTTTAGGTATAAAAACGCAAAAAACTCCTATAGACTTTTAGCCTATAGGAGTGATATTACACGGTTCCATCCCATTTTTTTACTTAATTTGATTTAACGCATCTTATACGTCTAGCTTATTCACTAGAAACTTAAAGAGTTAGTTTTTCAAATATGTTTTCTCAAATCAGTTCTCAACCTATGACTGATTTTCTCTGTTAGAAACCTTTATTTTACTTTTTCTCTTATATGTTTTGATATTCATTTATTTTTCTATATGCAAATATAGCTGCCATTACTAATCCAGCTATTGAAACCACCATTATTGTATCTTCAGCAACTCCTGCATGTGGTAATGTTTCTTCTGGTTGTTGTGTTGTTGGTGTACTTGGTGTTGGTTCTGGCTCTGGAGTTGTAGATGGAGTTTCTTGTGTTGTTTCTCCTCCAATATCCTCTAGTCCTCCTTGATCATCCCAAAAATCATCAAGATCTCCTGCTTCTGCAAATACATTTACTGGCATTGCAAATAATATTGCTCCAACTGTTAATATTAAAATTGTTTTAAAAATTGTTTCTCTTTTCATTTAAATTCCTCTTTCTTATTACTTTTATCTATAGTATTTTACCCTTCTATATATTTATACTACATTTTTTCAACAAATGCAAGCATTTTTTTATAATTTTTTAGTATTTTAAACATTAAATTTAAATAATACTATATCTCCATCTTGCATAATGTAGTCTTTTCCCTCTTGCCTAACTAATCCTTTTTCTTTTGCAGCTACCATTGAACCTTCTCTTACTAAATCATCATATGATACTATTTCAGCTTTTATGAATCCTCTTTCTATATCTGAATGTATTTTTCCAGCAGCTTTAGGGGCTTTTGTTCCTTTTTTTATTGTCCATGCTCTTACTTCTGGATCTCCAGCAGTTAAGAATGACATTAGTCCTAATAGGTCATAACTTTTTTTGATTAATTTATCTAAACCTGATTCATCTAATCCTAATGCTTCTAACATTTCTTCTTTATCTTGTTCTTCTAATCCCGATAGTTCTTCTTCTATTTTTACACATAGTGGTATTACTTCTGCATTTTCTTTTTGTGCATATTCTTTAACATCTTTTACCATTGATTCATTTTCTGCATTTCCAATTTGTTCTTCTGATATGTTTGCAATATAAATTATTGGTTTTGATGTTAATAAAAACATTTCTTTTACCATTTCTTGCTCGTCTTCATTATATTCAATAGCTCTTGCAGATATTCCTTTTTCTAAATTTGATTTTATTTTTTCTATTAAATCAATTTCTGCTTGATACTTTTTGTCTGCTTTTAAATTTTTCTTTGCTTTATCTAATCTTTTTTCTAGTGTTTCCATATCTGCAAATATTAATTCTAGATTTATTGTTTCTATATCTCTTAATGGATTTACATTTCCATCTACATGTATTACATTTGTATCTTCAAAACATCTTACAACTTGACATATTGCATCTACTTCACGAATGTGTGATAAGAATTTATTTCCAAGTCCTTCGCCTTTACTTGCTCCTTTTACTAGCCCTGCAATATCTACAAATTCTACAACCGCTTTTGTTACTTTTTGTGGATTGTACATTTCTGCTAGTTTATCTATTCTTTCATCTGGAACAGCTACTACTCCTACATTTGGTTCTATTGTACAGAATGGATAATTTGCACATTCTGCTCCTGCTTTTGTTATACTGTTAAACATTGTACTTTTTCCTACATTTGGTAATCCTACTATTCCTATTTTCATTTTTTCTCTCCTTTATTTAAATCTTTAATTGTTTTATATGTCATTAAAATTATTAATATTGTCACGGCATAAATGGGTATAATCACCATATAATCTAGTTTAAATATAACGTGAAGAACAAATCTACTAATAACAAAATTTAATAAAAATGATGCTATTTTAAAAATTTGACTGAGTGCTGAAAATAAATATACCCTTTTCTTGTTCCACACAGCTATAATAGACATTATCATAGAAATTAGCAAAAATAAAACTACAGGCAATCGAAAAAGCAACTCTATCATTTGCCCTAAGCCATATTCGTAACTTGCTGTTATTTGATATTTATAGAAGAATAAAATGATAAATGAAATTGAGATTATTATATCTGTTATCTTTAAAGATTTTATAAATTTCATTTTTTCCTCCTTATTTTTTAATGTTGGCTGGGGCACTGTGATTCGAACACAGGAATGTCGGAGTCAGAGTCCGATGCCTTA
This sequence comes from Clostridia bacterium, assembly GCA_045602065.1. Classification (GTDB taxonomy): domain Bacteria; phylum Bacillota; class Clostridia; order TANB77; family CAG-508; genus CAG-269. Next base: position 4,772 of record JAZSAX010000099.1, on the reverse strand, counting down.
CCGCTTGGCGATGCCCCAATTTGATACTTATTTATATTACCATAATTAATAAAAATTTGCAACTAAATAGCTGCAAATTTCAGACTAACTATGAATTTTAATATTCATAGTTTTGTATTTCTCTTTCATATTTTTTATAATCTGGAATATGTCTTTCAATTATTTCATAAAATCTTTTTCCATGTGTTTTATATTTTAAGTGGCAAAATTCATGTGCTATAACATATTCAATTGTTTCTTTTTTGAATTGCATTAATTCTGGATTTATTGTTATTTTTCCATTAACACATTTACCTAATGTATCTTTCATTTTTGCTACTGTATATTCTTCTGGTGCCATTCCTAACATTTTTCTTGCATTTTCCATTAAACTTTCTATTTCATTTTTCGCAATTTGTTCATACATTTTTTCTATTGATATTTTTAGAATTTGTTCATTTCCAATTTTTTTATATTTATTAGGTAATACAATTTCTATTTTGTAATTTTTTTCTAAACTTAATTCTGGTGTTTTTATATTTTGGTATTTTACTTCTATGTCGTAATTTTTACCAAATATTTTTACAGATTGCATATTTGGTAGATTTTGTTCATATTCTTGCATTTTACTTAGAATCCAGTTTTTCTTTTCTTGAACGATTTGTTGAATTTTATTTGAAGTAAAATACCAAGGCGCATTTACTACGACTTCACCATTTTGAACTGTTATATACATATTTGTATTTACCGCCTTATTTACTGTATATGTTATTACATTATCTTTTCTTCCAAATATACTCATCTTATTTTCCTCCTCGTTTTGTTGTTGCGAATTCTTGTTCGTTTTTGTTGTTTTTATTTTACATCGTTATTTTTATTTTGTCAATACTTTTTTGAAATTTTTTCAAACATTTTTTTGTTTTAATAATTATGCTTGTTTTGCATATATTTTACAGAGGTGTGATATGAAATTCTATGTATTTAAAATGAAACAATTAATTTTTCCTTTAATATTAATAGCTTTTATAATATGTCTTATTTTATTTTCAAATAGTAATTTATATTCAGCAAAAAGTGGACTTGTTTTATGGGCAAACTCCATTGTTCCTGTTCTATTTCCATTTTTTGTAGCAACAGAATTGCTCTCTCATACGAATTTCACATATTATTTAGGAAAAATTTTAAATAGATTTATGAAACCACTTTTCAACATTCGTGGAGAAGGAAGTTTTGCTTTTATTATGGGAATTATTAGTGGATACCCTATTGGTGCGAAAATTGCTGCGAACTTTAGAGAAAATAATATTTGTTCAAAAGAAGAATGTGAACGACTTTTAAGTTTTACTAACAATTCCGGTCCTTTATTTATTGTAGGAACTGTTGGAATTACTATGTTTGGAAATTCTACAATTGGATTTTTATTATTAATTACTCATCTACTTGCATCTCTTACAGTAGGCATAATTTTTAAATTTTGGAAATCTAATGTAAAATATACTTCAGCCAATAGTAATTCATATGTAAATTCTAAAGACATTATTTCTTTATCCAATTTAGGAGGAATTATAGGTAATAGTATTTCCAGTTCAATTAATACTATTTTACTGATTGGAGGTTTTGTTGTACTATTCTCTGTCATAATTTCTATTTTGCAGAGAAGTCAATTACTTGAATTTCTGTCTAATTCTATTAGACCTGTATTTAATTTATTAAATATCCCATCAGAATTTGCAAATGGCATTATATCTGGTTTTTTAGAGTTGACCAATGGATTAAATGTTATATGTAATATCCCTAGTAAAAAATTGTCTATTAATATAATTATAGCTTCTTTTTTACTTGGTTTAGGTGGTATTTCAATCTTACTTCAAGTTTGGAGTACTATTGCCAAAACAGATTTATCTATTAAGCCTTATATTATAGGAAAATTATTACATGGTTGTATATCTGCTTTATATACTTTTCTATTTCTACAAAATTTCACATTTTTTAATCTTGATTTATAAAGCGTAAAAAGGGACCTGGTCCCTTTTTTAACTTTTTACTTCTTCTATTTTTATAAGTTTTGCAGTAATATTATCAGGCGTATTTTCCATAACAATTTTTATCACATTACTTGTATTATTTTTAAATTTAAAATCATAAGTTCCATATGCAATAGCAGCATCATTACCAGATTGAATATATGGTACATGTCCACTATGTTGATGTCTTTCAACTACCTCTAATTCTGGAATTTGTAAAACTGCATTATATAATGTAGTACTTACTTGGCACATTCCCCCGCCTAATCCCTGTTCTTTTTTTCCATCTACATATATATCTGCCTCTTCATATCCTTTGGCATGTGTTGCTTTCCCTACAGTATCACAAAATGAAAATGTTTCACCTGGTTGTATTTCCTTTGTTGACAAAGTTTGACAAGTAATTGTTATATTATTTTGTCTTTCTTCATCCTTGTTATAGATCATGGTCGAAAAATTTGCTATCTCTATTTCTTGTTTTTGAACAGTAATTTCAGTATCACTTCTTTCAGATTGATAGCTTAACGTATTATTTTTTGCTTGTGGTATTTCGTCTGTTTTGGTTGAATTGTATAACCATATTCCGCCACCTACTAGTCCAATAATTGCAATTAAAATTATTAGTACTTTTTTCATATTATCATCTATCCTTCCTTAATTTAAATTCATTTTCAAATATTTTACCCAAAATCCCAAATATTATTGACAAATTCACACTAAATATAGTATAATATTTCTGTATAAATTTTTGGAGGAGATTGTTATGTTAGCTAGGTATTGGAAAAAATTAGGTTTATTTATTTTGATAGTTGCATGTGTATTTAATGTTATGACTAAATTCATAAATAAATTATCTTTAGAAAATGAATTAGAGGCTTCAGCAACATATGTAAATCAAGAAGATGATGAAAATTTAGACAAATAACTTGAAAAAAAATTACAAATATGTTAATATAATATTTGGCAAAAATTACTATTCTTGGAAAGAGGTGAATTTCACATGAAAGACGGATTACATCCATCATATAACCAAACAACTATTACATGTGCATGTGGTAATGTTTTAGAAGTTGGTTCAACAAAAAAAGATTTAAAAGTAGATGTTTGCTCAAAATGTCATCCATATTGGACAGGTAATTTAAGACTTGATACAAAAGGTGGAAGAGCAGATAGATTCAAAAAGAAATATGGTATTCAATAAAAAAATGGCTTTGTTTGAAAGCCACTTTTTTTATGCCATCAATTTGGGGACAGGCTCGCGGTGCTAGCAAATTAAACCTGTCCCCAAATGCTAGCATGGCGAACACGTCCCCAATTTATAGTACTTCCCCATCTGCATTTATAAATTTGCTTTTTTCATCATTTGCAACTTGTTTTTCATTTTCCATTACTTTTTGTTCTTGCCCTCTTACTTCAGGGCTTTTAGGTTTATTAGTGCTAGAATTGTTTCTATTTTTCATTTCACTAATAATTCTCTTTGTTCTCTCTTCTTTTTGTTGTATAGATTTATTAAACATTTGGTTCATTTTTTGCATTAAATCTGGAATATAATCTAATAATTTATCTAAGCAAGAGTCATGGTCAACCGGCATTAGTTTAACACTTCCATCTTGTACTACTAAAAATGCAACAGGATGTATAGAAACTCCGGCACCTGCACCTCCGCCAAATGGTAGTTTATATTGTATTTCTTCATTCTCATCTTTTTTGTTATACTCTTTTAATGTTTCTCCATTAAACTCACTTCCACCAGCCGCAAATCCGAAACACACTTTAGAAATTGGAATAATTGTTATTCCATTTGAAGTTTCTATAGGTTCTCCTATTATAGTATTTACATCTACCATATCTTGAATACTACTCATAGCAGTCATCATGAGATTTTCTATTGGGTGTTCACTCATTTTTATACCTCTACTTTCTTATTTAGGCTTTTATTTCCTAAATCTTTTAATTTACTTGATATTAATTTATATATATATTGTGTTAAATTGATAGAAATTATACCATCTAGTTTGATTTTTAAAAGATTTTTATTCGTAAAAATCGGTATTATTTCATATCGAGGTTTTCTCAAAATTATACCAAGACCCGCGCCTATAATTCCTGTTAGCACTGCAGTAAGTGCTGCGTCTTCTGTTCCTAGTTGTATATTTAAATCAATTTTTTTGATATTAATACTTTTTAATAGTTCTTTATAATCTATTTCTATGTCCTTATTTTTTAACATTTTTATATCTAAATCTCTATTTCTTAATTTCATATTATTCCTGTCTTTTTTAAATATCTTGAACTTTTTAAATATAAGAATATATACTAAAATCTTATTATCTTTGTTGATTTTTTCACCTTTCGGCTTTTCTGTATCAATCCTTAAATTCTGAATTTCTATCTCTATTTTACTTGTATAAACGGCAATAGCCAAAATCAATAAAATTATAAAAATAAAAAGAAAAAACAATATTATCGCCCTCTTTGCTTTAATATTATTTTTTCCATTTTCTATTTTCTTAAACTTTTTTCTACTTCGATATCTCCAAATAATTCTTCTTGTTGTGTTATTACTTTACTTCTTCTAGACATTTCTAATAATCCTGAAAATGCTGTAACTACTTCTGTTTTATTTTTCTTTTTTATTGAAAATAATTTATTAAATGTAAACTTTTTAAATTTTACTAATGCTCTATACATTTCTTTGACAGTATCTCCAACTGAATATGTTTCAGTTATTGCAATTTTTTCTATATTTGCTGCGTTTTCATTTATTTT
>JAZSAX010000098.1:0-2078 GCA_045602065.1 Clostridia bacterium | reverse complement strand
TCTTTATGCGCAAAACTTTGATTTTGCGCAATGTTACAAGTATAATAAAACAAGGGAAGTTTTTGAGAACACCTCCCTCTTTTATGTTTTTTTAATTTTTATAATTTCTCAAATAAGAATCCATTTTATCTATAAATTCTTCATTATTTTTAGTTTGAGTCATTTGAGAAATAATTTGTTCCGTAACATCTGCAACTGGTAAATTGTTTAAAGCTTTTCTTAATGCAAAAACTGTTTCCATTTCTGGTTTAGTTAATAATAAGTCTTCCCTTCTTGTTCCAGATTTATTTATATCTATTGCAGGGAAAATTCGTTTTTCAGACAATTTTCTATCTAGGTGAACCTCCATATTACCTGTTCCCTTAAATTCTTCGAAAATAACGTCATCCATCCTACTTCCTGTTTCAATTAAAGATGTAGCCAGAATTGTTAAACTTCCCCCATTTTCAATATTTCTAGCAGCTCCAAAGAATTTTTTAGGTTTATGTAATGCAGCTGGATCAAGACCACCTGATAGAGTTTTTCCTGATGATGGCATTACTAAGTTGTATGCTCTTGCAAGTCTTGTAATACTATCTAATAATATTACAACATCTTTATTATGTTCAATTATTCTTTTTGCTCTTTCAAGTACCATTTCAGCAACTTTTACATGATGTTCAGGCATTTCATCAAATGTTGAATAAATAACTTGTCCTTTTATTGAACGTTTCATGTCTGTTACTTCTTCAGGTCTTTCATCTATTAAAAGTACTATTAATTCAACTTCTGGATTGTTAGCTGTTATGCTATTTGCAATTTTCTTTAATAATGTTGTTTTTCCTACTTTTGGAGGAGCAACAATCATTCCCCTTTGCCCTTTTCCTATTGGTGAGATTAAATCTATTATTCTCATTGCATATTCTGTTGTTGTTGTTTCAAGTTTTAATCTTTCTTCTGGATAGATAGGTGTTAACTCATCAAATCTTTTTCTTTTTGCAGCTTTTTCAGGATGTTCTCCATTTACTTCTCCAACAAATATTAAAGATGGGAATTTCTCTCCTTCTTTTGTTCTTGAAATTCCTTTTACAATGTCTCCAGTATCTAATCTAAATCTTCTAATTTGAATTGGTGATATGTATACATCTTTTGGGCTTGATAAGTAATTATCTCCTCTTAAAAATCCATATCCATCTGGTAAAACTTCTAATATTCCTTCTACTATCTCATCATCTTCATTTGTTACTTTATAATCAATTACTGATTCTCCAATACCTTCGTATTGTTCATCATCATTCCTGTCATACTTAATTTCTTCTTTATATGGTTTTTCTACTGGTTTTGATGTTTCTGCTACTTGTTTTAATAGCATTATTAATTCTTCTTTTTTTAATTTTGAAATATTTTTAATATTTTGATCTTTTGCAAAGTTTCTCAACTCTAATAATGTCATGTTTTCTAATTCTGACATAAATTACCTCCTATTATATTTATTTTTAATTTTTATTGGATTTGTTAGTAGATTTAATATTATAAAAAAATAAATCCTTAAAACTTGAATGTGTTTTAAGGATTTACATGTTACTATCGACATAAACTCTTTCGTTTTGTAAATACATTCCTAGTTTTTCGCGTGCAATTTTTTCAATATATTCTAGTGATTTTGTTCTTTCTTCTTCTTCTTCTAAATATTCTTTATTTTGATTTAATTCATCTTCTGCTACTTCAATTTTTGTTGATAATACTTGTATTTCATCTTTATACTGTTCTAAACTTATCTGTTGCTTTAATAACATAATTACCCATGCAATTAATGCTATAAAAAACACTGTTTTCAGTAATTTGCTCTTTTTCATAAGTACTCCTATCTTTATTTTAATATATCACATAATATATTATTCTCCATAATTTTCTATTTTCCCCTTTTTCTTTGTAAACTTTTTTGTAAAATTAGAAAATATTTGCACTATTAGTGTTGTTATTTTTGTAAAAATCATTTTTATTGTTTTAAAAGGAACTTTCAAAATTCTAATTATTGTTTTAAGAATTTTTGAAAATATTAATACTACTAGCTTACTTAAAGTTGACATGTATATGAG
>JAZSAX010000097.1:0-8589 GCA_045602065.1 Clostridia bacterium | reverse complement strand
AAATTTTATCAATTTTTTGTTATAAATCAAAAATAGTTTAAACTTCAATTAACTAATAATAAATCTATTACAAATTCAAAATTAAAAATAAATATAAAGGAGGAATTTTATGGAGGAAGGCTTAAGTGAATTTTTGAAACTTGCATATGAAAAAGGAACAATTAAAGATGTAAAAGATGCTTTTGATGAATATCCAGTAGAAAAAGAGTGGCATCAAGGGAAAATTGAAAATATTTTATGTAAGAAGAGTACTTATACTGACAAATAGTTGAAATTTACGGAAAAATATAGTATAATAACCATATCAAATTTTGTACTCCTGTTTTACAGGTGGATATATAGACAACATTTAGTAAAAAATTTTTTAGGAGGAATAAAAATGAAGTATCTTTGGAATTTGGTGCTTGGAGAAAGAAGAAGAGGTTTTACTTATTACGAATGTACACCTGAGGTAGAGCGAAATCATGGACTAGCTACACCAAAGACAAAAGTAAAAAGTTATTCACCAGGACATTCAGAAATTAAACCAATATTTGAGGCGGCAACAAAGCTATCTGAAGTGTTGAACCATAACCTATCGGAGCAGTGTTTGTACATATCTAGAAATTTGAAAACCGTTACAGTAACATACAAATGTGGATGCTTTGAAGCGAAGTGTGAAAATGGCACGGTCAAAATAAGAACAGAAAATGGATGGTTTTTTACAAAGGAGCAATTAGATGCATTTTTTGAGTTTTTAGATGTGCTCATCAAGCACAATTGGTTTAACTAAATAATTTGAAGGTACTTAAGTGGCTCATAATAAGAGCCACTTTTCATATAAATAAAATTTTCAAAAACTATTGACAAAATTCTCCAACCGTTGTATAATAATATTCGTTACAAGAAGAAGTTATCCACTTCTCACCTTATCTATGTGGAAAAAGGTTAGAAAAAATTAGATTTATATTAATAAGTATATCTATTTTTGTGTGGAATTGACTTGTAACAGAGTCAATTTTTTTATTTAAATTTTAGGAGGTGTTTTATATAAAACAAGAATTACCTATAAATGGTCAAATAAGAGCCAAAGAAGTACAGTTAATCAGTGACACTGGAGAAAAATTAGGAATGGTTCCATTAGAAAGAGCTTTAGAATTAGCTGGAGAAAAAAAATTAGATTTAGTATTAGTATCACCAAATTCAGAAGTACCAGTATGTAAAATAATGAATTATGGAAAATACAAATTCGAACAATCTAAAAAAGAAAAAGAAGCTAAGAAAAAACAAAAAGTTCAAGAAACAAAGGAATTAAGAATAACTCCAAACATTGAAGAACATGACTTTGGATTCAAAGCAAAAAATGCTAGAAAATTCTTAGAAGATGGCAACAAAGTAAAAATAACAGTAAGATTTAGAGGAAGAGAATTAAACAACACAAAAATGGGTGAAGAAGTGCTAAATAAATTTATTGAAAATTTAGCAGATGTATCATCAGTTGAAAAAAGTCCAAAGCTAGAAGGTAAAAATATGTTTATTATACTAGCTAAAAAGGCTTAATAATATAAAAACAATTGAAAGGAGCAAAAACAATGCCAAAACTAAAAACAAACAAAGCTGCAAAGAAAAGATATTCTTTAACAGCAACAGGAAAAGTAAAAAGAACAACAGCTAATAGAAGACACTTATTAGCAAACAAAACAAAAAGACAAAAATTATCAAGCAGACGCCCAGGAGCATATGCAGATAAATCATGTGAAAACACAATAAAAAAATTATTACCATATGGTAACTAAGAAGTAGATTAGGAGGGAAAATTAAATGGCAAGAGTAAAATCAGCAATGACAACAAGAGCAAGACATAAAAAAGTATTAAAACAAGCAAAAGGATATTATGGTGCAAAACACTATAGATTTAGAAATGCTAATCAAGCAGTATTAAAATCATTAGCATATGCATATGTAGGAAGAAAAGATAGAAAAAGTAATTTCAGAAAACTATGGATAGCAAGAATCAATGCTGCAGCAAGAATGAATGGATTAACATATAGCAAATTAATCGCAGGATTAAAGAAAGCTAATGTTACAATCAACAGAAAAATGTTAGCAGAAATCGCAGTAAATGATGCAAAAGCATTTACAGAAATCGCTGAAATAGCAAAAAAAGCATAAATAAAAAAGTCTTTACTTTGAAATAATAATTTCAAGGTGAGGACTTTTTCGGTTTTTTACCAGAGAAAAAAGGAGGATAAAAATGAACATAGGAATCGACATTGATGGAGTTTTAACAAATTTTGAAAGAGAATTATTAGATTATGCAACTAAAATGTGTGTAGAAGAAAATTGGCCTATAAAGATAAAGTTAGATGAATATGATGAAGAAAAAGGGTTTAGCTGGAATGAAGAACAAGCCATGAAGTTTTGGAATAAATATTTAATAAAATATTTTTCAGAAACACCAGTAAGAACATTTGCACCTGAAGTAATAGAAAAATTAAGACAAGAAGGCCACAAAATATATATAATAACTGCAAGAAACAATTATGGTATGCCAACAGAATACTATGGGCAAGAACAAGAAATAACAAAAAAATGGTTAGATTCTAATAATATAAAATATGAAAAATTAATATTTGCAAAAGATGAAGATAAAATCAAACAATGTATAGAAAATCAAATAGATATAATGATAGAGGATAGCCCAAGCAACATAGAAAATATATCTAAACAAATCAAAGTTATCAAATTTGATTGCCAATATAATAAAGATATAAACAATGAAAATATTAGAACTGCTTATAGTTGGTATCATATATATAGAATAATTAAACAAATAAAAGGTGAATAGAAAGCTTCAGAACAAATTCTGGAGCTTTTTGTTTCAAAAAAATCACCCCCGGATTTATTGTTCCGGGGGGCGTGGGAATTATTATTCATCAATATCGTCTTCTTCGAAATTAAGAGAAGTGCCATTCTCAGACAAATCACTAATTTCAGAAAAGACCTGCTGTGCACGCTTGTCACAATCGTTCTTTGCATCTTCTGCAGACTTCTGAGCCTGTACAGGAAGTGCTTTTTCCAAGAGCTTTGCAGCTTTGGAAAGATCCTTCTTAAGCTTTTTGATTTCTACATTCTTATTCGTAAGTTCAGTATTGAACTTATGATAAGTTGTAAGGACTCCAACAAGGAAACCAACAGTGGCTCCGATAGTCAGTCCAATCATAATCAGGATAGGCTTGGAGTTGAGCAAATCAACGATCAGGTCAATCCGGAAAAGAAGGATGCCTAAAGACAGGATTGTGATTGCGCTAGTTACAGTCATTGCGATGAATTGTGCGATTTTCTTCATGATGTGTACCTCTTTCTTCCACATATTAAATTCAGACAAATACGTCTGTAAATTAATTATACCATAAATTGATATAAAAGTCAAAAAACGCAAGAATCACAAGTGTTCTCGCGTTTTAAATTATTCTTTTTTCATCTTAGGTTTAGAAATTAAAGAAGCAATATAACCGAAAAATACAGCAGCAGCAATTCCACCTGCAGATGCAGTAACACCACCAGTAAATGCTCCAATTAAGCCAGATTCTTTAACTCCTTTTATTGCACCTTTTGCTAAATTATAACCAAATCCAGTAAGTGGAACTGTTGCTCCTGCTCCTGCAAAATCCACAAGATATTTATAAATACCTAGTCCACCTAAAATAGCACCAAGAGTAACAAAAGTAACTAAAATTCTAGCAGGTGTTAATTTTGTTTTATCAATTAAAATTTGACCAACAACACAAATAAGACCACCAGTAATAAAACATTTAAGTAATCCCATTAAATCAATACTTTGTAACCAATCCATAAAAACACCTCTACATTTCAATACTAATTGCATGTGCGATACCTGGAATAGACTCTCCTTGTTGAGAAGTAGTTGAATTAGTTAAAGCACCTGTTGCAATTAATAATAATCTTTTCATTTTTTTATCTTTAAATTGTTTGAAAAAGTATCCAGAGAATACAGTTGCACAACATCCACAACCACTACCTCCAGAATGGGTGTCTTGCTGTTCTTTATCAAATATCATAACACCACAATCATTATAATTAGATTTAATATTATAGCCTTTATCTAAAGCTAGTTCTGTTAAAATTTCTTTACCAATATATCCAAGATCTCCTGTAATAATAGCATCATAATAATTAGGGCTGCGACCAGTATCTTTAAAGTGACAAATTAAAGTGTCTAAAGCAGCAGGGGCCATAGCTGCTCCCATATTATTAGCATCTTTAATCCCCATATCAACAATTTTTCCTGTTGTAATGTGAGTGATAAAAGGACCTTCTCCAGATTTTGATAAAATTGCAGCACCACTGCCTGTGACAGTCCACTGAGATGAAGGTGGACGTTGATTTCCTAATTCTAGTGGAAATCTGAATTGTTTTTCTGCACTACAAAAATGGCTAGAAGCGGCACATAATACATGTTCAGCACAAGCTTCTGTAAAAATAGCGCCTAAGCTAAGGCCTTCAACAAAAGTAGAACAAGCTCCAAAAATTCCTATAAAAGGAATATTAAGTTCTCTAAGTCCGAAACTTGAAGAAATACATTGATTTAATAAATCGCCTGCAAAACAATATTCAATATCATTAGAAGCAATTCCAGATTTTGCAATAGCCATATTAACAGTTTCTTTAATAATTTTACTTTCAGACTTTTCCCAAGTTTTTTCTCCCCAAAATTCATCTTCTAAACATTGGTCAAAATATTTAGAAAGAGGACCTTGTGCTTCTTTAGGTCCAACAATAGAAGCAACTTCTGTAATAACAGGAGGAGTGTCAAATTTTATAGTTTGTTTTCCTAATTTTTGCATAAAATCATCCTTTCAAATTTATACGAGAGTAATACTTTGAGTGTTGAAAATTAAATAAACTAATCCAACAATAATAGAAGCTGAAATACCATAAACAAGCACAGGACCTGCAACAGTAAACATTTTGCTGCCAACACCCATAACATATCCTTCAGATTTATACTCCATAGCAGGAGATACAATAGAATTTGCAAATCCAGTAATAGGAATTAGAGAACCTGCTCCAGCAAATTTACCAATTCTATTAAATATATTAAGACCTGTCAAAAATGCGCTAAGACCTATAAGAGTAATAGAGACAACAGTGCCAGAAATTTCTTGTGAAAGACCTCTATATTTGCAAATATCCATGATGATCTGTCCTATTGAACAAATTAAGCCACCAACCCAAAATGCATTAAAACAATTTTTAAGAATTGGAGAATTTGGTGATTTTTTATCAACATAATCTTGATAATCTTTTTTTGAATCCAATGGTTTCATAATAACCTCCATAAATTTATTAAAAACAGTATTTCCAGCGAAGAGAAAAATATACAAAAATTTATTACAGAAATATTACAAAAAATACAAATACATTACATTTTTCTGAAAAATATTGACATTTTTGGTAAAAAAGATAAAATAATAATGAGTATAAATATCATCAAAGGCAAAAGGGGAGATTAATTATGAAGAAACAAGATGGAAAAACACCATTAACAATGTTATTAACAATTACAATATTACTGCTTATAGGTGGAGCAACAGTTGCAATGCTATTTGCAGGAACAGATATTGTGTCAGATATTAAAGCATTAATGCAAAAAAATGATACAAATGTGACACACAATATTGAAGAAGATGAAAAAATAAGTTATTTAACAACAGGCATATACTAATTGTATATGCCTAATATTATAAACAAAAGAAAGGTTAAAAGATGAATATACTTTTTTATGCAATATTATTTGTAATAGGAATTGTAGTAGGAAGTGTTTGGGCTATAAAAGCGAATAAAATTCCTAAAAGTCTAGATATGAGAAAAACACATTATACAAATCATCCACATGAAGAATTTATATCTGGATTAACATATATATTATTAGGTGGAATGATATCAGTTATATTAGCAAATATATTAGAAATTAATATTGATGAAATTGATTTGTTTAATATAATAATCTATATTTTTGCTATGCTATATATTTCAACATTAGTATTAGTTGGTGGAATAGATAAAATATATAATAAAATAGAAAAAAGAATAATTGGATTTGGAATTATAAGTTCAATTATATACATGATATATCTATGTTCTGTAGACTTGGCAAGTATACATGTGAATGTAATATATTTATCAATATACATAGTATTACTTGCAATAGACTCCTTTCTACTTAAAAAATATGCTAAAGATAGTTATATAGTAAACATATTAATGTTATTAAACATAATATTAGCATTTACTGACTTAAGAACTTTAACATATACTTCTGTAATGGCTTTTATTGCAATTATTATATATGTGTTAATGCAAAAAATTCAAAAGAAGAGGAATGTGAGTAGAAAGTTTAAAATAAGTGAAATACCTGTGGGGTATTTTATTGCAACAAGTAATTTAATAGTTTTGTTTATGATTAGAATTTTTGAAAACTATTTAATATAACCAAACTATTGGAGGGATAAAAATGATTGATATACATAAGATTATAGAACAAGCTGTAAAAAAGAATGCGACAGAAATTCATTTAATGTCAGAGTCAAAACCTATTTTCAGAATAGGCAATTCTTTAGTAAAGATGGAAGGGAGTACAATACTTAAGACTGATGATATAAATGAAATAAAAAAGAAAATTTTTAATACAAGTAAAAGAAGGAATACTGTTTATGAAGACAAAGATATTAGCTTAAATGTAAATTTATCTTATTCAAACAATGTACCAGTTCTTACAATCAAAATTTTGAAAAAAGAATTGCCAGAATATGAAGAATTACAATTACCAGAAATACTAAGAAAAATTACACATCAAACACAAGGGTTAATTTTGGTTGCGGGAAATAAAAAGTCAGGAAAAACAACTACATTAAATGCATTAGTAAGACATATAAATGAAACACAAAACAAAAAGATTATAACAATAGAAAAATTAATTGAATATAAACACATACCAAGAAATTCTGTAATAGTGCAAAAACAAGTTGTAGAAGATTGTGGTACATACAAAGCTGGAGTTGAAAATGCATTAAAAGAAGATTGTGATGTATTAGTAGTAGAAGATATAAGAAATAGAGAAACAATGGAGGCTGTTTTTGAATTTGTTGAATCAGGAAGACTAGTAATAGCTGGGATAAATGCTACATCATGCACAAATGCAAATGATAAGATAATTAATTTTTATGATGTAAAAGAACAAACACACATAAAATATTTATTATTAACATTACTAAAACTTGTGATTTCACAAAAATTATTAATAGGAACAAAAGGAAAATTAGAATTGATTTCAGAAGTTAGTGTGCCAAATGATTCAAAACAAAATGTAAGTTTAGTAAATTCATTAGCAAATTTATATGTGAAAAATAAAATAACATTAAAACAAGCGAAAACAGAATTACAAGAAAAAGACATAGATTCATTAAATAAGACAATAATGAAAATGAGAATCAAAAAATAGTTTTCTTGTAAGAAAGGGAACATATGAAAATAGGAATTGATATAGGCGGAAGTCATATTGGAATAGGATTAATTAATAATAATGGTTCTATTGTCCTTAAAATAGAAAAATTCATAAAAGATAAAACAAACATAAAAGAACAAATAGAAGAATTTATAACAGAAACTGTTATTGAAATGGGATTGACAAATGAAATAGAAAGTATTGGAATTGCAATTCCAGGAACTGTAACAGATAACAAAATTATAAAAGCAGTAAATTTAGGGATAGAAGAATATGACTTAGCAAGTAATTTAGAGAAAATATTGAAAATCCCAGTAAAACTAAAAAATGATGCAAAATGTGCTGCATTAGCAGAACAGAGATATGGGGAATTAGCAAATTATGAAAACAGTATCTTTTTATGCATCGGTACAGGTGTTGGAGGTGCTGTAATCCATGATGGCAAATTATTAGAACCAGACGGTGTACCAGGATTTGAGTTTAGCCACACAATAATACAAAAAGATGGTGAATTATGCAATTGTGGTAAAAGAGGATGTTTTGAAACATATGCAAGTTTAAAGAGATTTAAACAAAAAGTTTCTGACAGATTTGATTTGAACACTTTAAGTGGAAAAGAGATAAGAAAATTTATTGAAGAAAATCCAGAAAATCAAATGATAAAAGAAATGATAAAAGAATATGTCGATTATTTAAGTATAGGAATTTCAAATATAATTAATATATTTGAACCTGATGCAATATGTATTGGGGGAAGTTTTTCAGAATATAGTAATATATTTTTTGAACCGCTGAAAGAAGCTTTAATACAAGGGAATTTGTTATTTAATAAGAGAAATGAAATTATTATAAAATATGCAAAATTAAAAAATGATGCAGGTATAATTGGGGCTGCGTTGATATAAAAAGGGACTAGGTCCCTTTTTTCTTGCTTTTTTTCGTTATTTGCGGTAAAATAGAAGATGCGAGGAGGCAGAATAAAAAATGAAAAAAGTAGCTTTTTATACATTGGGATGCAAAGTTAATCAATATGAAACAAATGCAATGACACAAAAATTTCAAGAAGCAGGTTATGAAATAGT
>JAZSAX010000096.1:0-10541 GCA_045602065.1 Clostridia bacterium | reverse complement strand
GCTACCCAATATTCAACATTACCTTTACCTTTACCACCACGAGTTCCGGCTGGTTTTTGTGTTATTGGTTTGTCTGGAAATATTTTAATCCAAACTTGCCCACCTCTTTTTGTATAACGTGTCATAGCAATACGAGCTGCTTCGATTTGGTTTCCTTTAATTAAACCAGCTTCAACTGCTTGTATTCCATATTCACCATTTGATACTGTATTTCCTCTTGTTGCATATCCTCTATTTCTACCTTTTTGCATTTTTCTATATTTTGTTTTTTTAGGCATTAATGGCATTATTTGTCTCCTCCTTCCACTTTTTTAGCTGGAAGAACTTCACCTTTATAAATCCAAACTTTAACACCGATTTTTCCGTATGTTGTATCTGCTTCTGCAAATCCATAGTCAATATCAGCTCTTAATGTTTGTAGAGGAATTGTTCCTTCTTTATAAAATTCTGTTCTAGCCATATCTGCTCCACCTAATCTTCCAGATACTGCAGTTTTGATACCTAAAGCACCTGATTTCATAGCTTTTTGCATACATTGTTTCATAGCTTTTCTAAATGAAATTCTTCTTTCTAGTTGAGCTGCAATGTTTTCTGCAACTAATTGTGCATCTGTATCAATTGCTTTAACTTCAACTATATTGATATTTACATCTTTTCCAATTAATTTTGTAACTTCTGCTTTTAATGTTTCTGCTCCAGCTCCACCTTTTCCGATTATGATTCCTGGTTTAGCTGTGAATACATTAACTTTTACGAATTTTGCTGTTCTTTCGATTTCGATTCTTGAAATTCCAGCTGTGTATAATTTTTTCTTTAAAAATTTACGGATTTTTTGATCTTCAACTAAGTAATCTGCAAAGTTTTTAGAATCTGCATACCATTTAGCATTCCAATCTTTGATTATTCCAACTCTAACTCCTGTTGGATGTACTTTTTGTCCCATCGAGCTTATGCCTCCTTTTCTTTTAGAACAATTGTTATATGACTTGTTCTTTTTCTTATTCTTACTGCTGAACCTTTTGCAGCTGGTCTTATTCTCTTTAATGTTGGACCTTGGTTTGCAAATATTTCAGCAACATATAAATTTTCATGTTTCATTCCGTTATTGTTTTCAGCGTTTGCAATTGCTGATTTTAATAATTTTTCAATTATAACTGATGATGCTTTTGGTGTAAATTTTACTATTGCTAAAGCTTCATCAACATTTTTTCCTCTGATTAAGTCTGCAACGATTTTTACTTTTCTTGCAGAGATTCTAGCATATTTTAATGTTGCTTCTGCTTTCATTATTGCTGTTTCTTCCACTACAATTACCTCCTTAAACTCTATTTATTATTTTGTAGTTTTTTCTCCTGAATGACCTTTAAAAGTCCTTGTAGGAGCAAATTCACCTAATTTATGACCTATCATTTCTTCTGTGATATAAACTGGTACATGTTTTCTACCGTCGTGAACAGCGATTGTATGACCAATCATTTGTGGATAAATTGTTGAAGCTCTTGACCATGTCTTGATAACTTCTTTGTTTCCACTTTCATTCATAGCTTCTACTCTTTTTAATAATTCAGCTGCTACGAAAGGTTTTTTCTTACTTGATCTTGACATCTGATTTTCCTCCTATCTTATTTTCTTCTCTTTACGATAAATTTGTTTGATTTGTTCTTTTTATTTCTTGTCTTGTATCCTAATGCTGGTTTACCCCATGGTGTCATTGGTCCTGAATGTCCAACTGGAGCTCTACCTTCACCACCACCGTGTGGGTGATCTACTGGGTTCATTACTGATCCTCTAACTGTTGGTCTAATACCTAAGTGTCTTGTTTTTCCTGCTTTACCTAATTTTACGTTTTCATGGTCAGCATTTCCAACTACACCTATTGTTGCTCTACATCTAGCTAAGATTAGTCTCATTTCTCCTGATGGTAATCTTACATGTGCATATTTTCCTTCTTTAGCCATTAATTGTGCACTTTGTCCAGCAACTCTTACTAATTTTGCACCTTGTCCTGGATTTAATTCTATATTGTGGATTAATGTACCTACTGGTATATTTGATATTGGTAAGCAGTTTCCTGGTTTAATGTCTGTTGTTTCTCCAGATACTACTTTATCTCCATCTGTT
The DNA here is from genome assembly GCA_045602065.1 of Clostridia bacterium. Lineage (GTDB taxonomy): Bacteria > Bacillota > Clostridia > TANB77 > CAG-508 > CAG-269. Next base: position 8,420 of record JAZSAX010000096.1, on the reverse strand, counting down.
AATCCTTGTGGTGCTATGATGTAACTTAATGTTCCATCTTCATATTTTATTAATGCTATGTTAGCTGTTCTGTTTGGATGATATTCGCTTCCAACTACTGTTGCTTCCATATTGTCTTTTAATCTTTTAAAATCTATTATTCTGTATTTTTGTCTGTTTCCTCCACCTTGATGTCTTACTGTTATTCTACCATATGAGTTTCTTCCTGCATTTTTCTTTTTCTTTGCTAATAATGATTTTTCTGGTGTCTTTTTTGTTACTTCTGCATAGTCAGAAACTGTCATATTTCTTCTTGATGGTGTATATGCTTTAAAGTGTTTCATTCCCATTTTTAATTCTCTCCTTAAAATTTGTTTTACGGATTTTTTCCTGCTCCGCTGCAGATATTCTTTATTTTCCGAGTTATTTCTCGATAATCTTTTGAAATTGATTAAGCTCCCATAAATTCTTCAATAGAATCTTTATATTTCTTAGAAACTTTAACTGCTTTTCCACCTTTTCCAAGGTATGATTTTTCAGCTGGATTTGTATCTATTGTAACAATAGCTTTTTTCCAGTCTGGAGTTTTACCTTCTTGGTATCTAACTCTTTTTGTTTTTCCTTTAACTGTCATTGTGTTAACTTTTAATACTTTAACTTCGAAAAGTTTTTCAACAGCTTTAGCTATTTCAACTTTTGTAGCTTTTTTGTTAACTTCGAAAGTGTATTTTCCTGATTGCATTTCATCATTACTTTTTTCTGTTATAACTGGTCTAACAATTATTTCTTCTGGTAACATTAGGCATACACCTCCTCTAATTTTTTAACAGTATCTAGTGGTAAAACTAATTTGTTGCAATTTAATAAGTCAAATACGTTTATTGTATTTAATTCGATTGTTTTAACACCTTTAATGTTTCTGCTAGATAGTAAAACATTTTCATTTTTCTCTGCTAATATGATTAATGTTTTTCCTTCTACTTTTAAATCTGTTAAAGCTTTAACCATAACGTTCGTTTTTGGTTCTTTAACTTCTAATTTATCAACAACTGTTAATTCATTATCTAATACTTTTGCACTTAATAATGATTTAATTGCTAATTGTTTTTCTTTTTTGTTTATTCTGTATGAATATGAACGTGGTTTTGGACCTAAAGCTATACCACCTTTAATCCATTGTGGAGCACGTATACTACCTTGTCTTGCTCTACCTGTTCCTTTTTGTCTCCATGGTTTTCTACCACCACCACGAACTTCTGCTCTTGTTTTAGTACTTTGTGTACCTTGTCTTTGATTAGCTAAGTAGTTTACTAATACACTATGTACAACAGTTTCATTTGGTTCAATTCCAAATACTGATGCATTTAATTCTACATCGCTAACTTTTTTACCTTGCATGTTATATACATCTACTTTTGGCATTTCGTTATTTCCTCCTTTTCTCTAACTTTGATTAAGCTTTTATAGCTGATTTTATTTTTAAGATAGATCCTTTTGCTCCTGGAACACTACCTTTTACTAATATTACATTTTTGTCCATGTCTACTCTTACAACATCTAAGTTTTGAATTGTAACTGTAACACGTCCCATATGTCCTGGTAATTTTTTACCTTTGAATACTCTTCCTGGTGTTGATGTAGCACCCATTGAACCTGGTCTTCTATGATACATAGATCCATGTCCCATTGGTCCTCTGTGTTGTCCATGTCTTTTAATTACACCTTGGAATCCTTTTCCTTTTGATGTTCCTTGAACATCTATTTTTTCTCCAGCTGCAAATACATCTGCTTTTAATTCATCTCCAACTTTGATTCCTTCTATTGAATCTAGTCTGAATTCTCTTAAATGTTTTTTTGCTGTTAAATTTGCTTTTGCAAAATGTCCTTTTACTGGTTTGTTTAAATGTTTTTCTTTAACTTCTCCAAATCCTAATTGTACTGCTTCATATCCATCATTTTCTAATGTTTTTACTTGAGCAACTACACATGGACCTGCTTCTATTACTGTTACTGGAATAACTGTTCCGTTTTCATCAAATATTTGTGTCATTCCAACTTTTTTTCCTATTAATGCTTTTTTCATTTTTAAATCCTCCTACTATTGGCTGGTAAGCGACCAGCTTGGTTTTTTGATTTTTATATTATATTTGAAACTAGTTTTTGATTTCGATATCAACACCAGCTGGTAGTTCTAGTTTCATTAAACTATCCATTGTTTTTTGTGTTGGGTAAAGAATGTCGATAACTCTTTTATGTGTTCTCATTTCGAATTGTTCTCTTGAATCTTTGTGTTTGTGTGGAGAACGTAAGATTGTTACGATTTCTTTTTGTGTTGGTAGTGGAATAGGACCTGATACCTTTGCTCCTGTTTTCTTAGCAGTATCTACTATTTTTTCAGCAGACTGATCTAAAACTACATGGTCATAAGCTTTTAGTCTTATTCTAATTTTTTCACTTGCTACAATTGAATTTGCCATTGTAATTTTTCCCTCCTTAAAATATTATAATAAATTTAAATTACGCGTTGGCAAGTCATAACACATCCGGGTGTTTTGTTTTTACCCATTATAAAATCCCAAAAATTCGCATGGTTATTCTGGGATAAGTGTTTTTTAATATATAGTTATTCCGCGCAATACGGCCTAACATCTATTAACTTACCGCCTGGTCTAGCCAAGACATACTCCACTGAAGTTCCCTCCACCCTACGTTTCCGTAGTGGTGTAGCCACATTCAGCTTCAACGCTAAAATTCATGCTCCATTATTATACATCGGTTTACCTGATATGTCAAGAGCTTTTAAAGATTTTTTTGAATAAAGTAAAAAATAAAATATATTTATTGAGTAAAGCAAAGACCTACGCGAAGACCCGTGATATGTTTTTGCTAGGAAATAAATATATTTTATTTTTTAGTTTTATTTTAATTTAATTTTAATCTCTTTTTCTTCAGGTAATTCTATCTTTTTATATGTAACACCACATTCATCCATTAATCTACGTGATGCTATATTATTTTCAGAAGTTGCATATTTATCTGACAAATAAATAACTTGTTTTATTCCAGATTGAATTATTATTTTTGCACATTCATTACATGGAAATAAATCTACATATATTTTTGCATTTTCCAAATCTTTTTTACTTCCTCTATAATTTAATATAGCATTAAGTTCTGCATGACATACATATGGATATTTTGTGTTTAAATTTTCTCCTTCTCTTGCCCAAGGAAATCTCTCATCATCAAATCCATTTGGAGCCCCATTATATCCAATAGATAAAATTCTATTATCATTACTTACTATACATGCACCTACTTGTGTGCTTGGATCTTTACTTCTCATTGCTGATAATTTTGCTATTGACATGAAGTACTCATCCCAACTTATATAATCTTTTCTTTTTTCGTTATTTGCCATATTTATTTCTTCCTTTCATAAAAAGGCTATTCTAAGTCTCCCTAAAATAGCCCTCAAAATTATTTTTCATTTTCCTTAATTACATATAAAATGCTAGCAATATACATTAATATAACAAGCACTGGTGTAAATCTTCCAACAGGTATTCTTACAATTGCCATCCAACTTAAAACAATTAATTCTGCTATTACAGGTATAAATATTGTTCTCGCTAAAACTTTCCATATTCCCTTTTTATAATATCTTATAACCATATATAGAGATACTAAAGCTATAGATATTGAAAAAGGTAATATGTATTGTTTATACATATCTCTAATTCTGGTTGCTGGTACAGTATTTATATCTGTTTTTTCAGATGTTTGTCCAAATTCATATACCTCTTTTATTTTGTTTACAATAGTATTTTTTTGTTCTTCTGATATAGATTTTGCTCTTATTGTTACCATATCTTCATATATCTCTACTGTTTGAACCATGTTATGCATTCCTAATACTTCATTAGCAATTTCTTTTATTTTAGATTGATCTTTAATTTGTTGTTCTACATCTATATCAATTCTTTGACTTTGTTCATATGCTAAGTCTTTGTTAAATCCCCAAATATTTACTACCACAATTCCTGCAAGAATTATTAACGCAATTATTCCACAAATTATAATTTTTCTATTTTTTTGATTCATCTGCTGCCTCCTATTTGTTATCTCTTAATTTTAGCAATGTTTTTGTTACAATTGCATTATATACCGCGATTAATAATAATCCCCAGAACATTATCATTCCAAAACTTATTAAATTTGATACTCCCGCAAAGCAGAATGTTAATGTTATTATTATTACAGGCACTAATTTTAAGAATACATCTTTATATGTGTTTACTAATGCTTCATTTACATTAGATTTTTCTTTATTCATATCTAGTATTAATTGATTTATTCTTATGTTTATTATTAATACTAATATTATTGCTCCTATTCCTTCTATTGAAATACTTACATTTGTATATCTTAATATTAATGATAATATTGCTACAAATCCTATACAAGATATGCTTGCAAACAATCCATTGATTCTATATTTTACTACAAATATTATAAATACTATTAATAATATTACTGCAACCACCACAGCAAAACCTATTATATCAGCATCAGTTATATCAGAATATACAAATCTGTTTTCACCTAATTGATATTCTACTGGAATTTTACCTGAGTTTATTAGCATTGCTGCCTCAACTGCAACTGATATATAGCTATTTACATATGTTGTATTAGCTGTTTTTGCTCCAATAATCACTCTTACCTTATTGTTTTCTATTCCATTAATATCATATTGTGTTCCGCCAATTTTTAATCTAGCTATTTTCTTAGTTGCTTCTGTTGTAGTTTTTTCAGTAGAAGCTTCTTCTGTTGTTTCTTTTTTTTCTTCAGCAGACTTTGCAGCTTCTATTTCTTTAACTTCATCTGATAAAATTGCATAATTATTTTTTATTTCTTCTATTTTAGCTTGTCCTTCTTCTGTTAGGTATACATCTAAAAATACTTGGTATGCTCCTTCTATATCAGAAGTATAAGTATATAAAGCTTTTTCTACCATAGAATCGCTCAATAATTCTGCGCCATTTTCACCATCTTCTACAATTTGTACTTTTCCAGATGCTGTTAGATAATATGCATATGTGTCTGTATTATTATCTTCTGGTAATTCTACTATGATTGTTCCATCTTCTTTGTTTAATGAAATTGTATAGTCAGGTGTTTTTAAATTATCTAGTCTTTCTTCTAATGTATTTTTTACAATTTCATAGTTTTCTAATTTAGCTTTTTCTGATTTTGTATTAGCTACTTTTAGTTCTATTATCCTTTCACCTTCTAGTTCTCTTCCAAAGACATAATCTTTAACTTTGTTTTCCATTCTATTTTGTGTCTTTATATACACACCAGCAAAAGCAACTAGTGTTACAAGTATAATAGCTAATATTATTGTTGTTATTTTTACTTTTCTCATTTTGTTCAATTCCTTCCTCATCTTATAATAGTTTTGTTTCATTTATTATTAATTCATACCAAATATCTAAATATTTTGCAGCATATTTGCTCATCATAGTTCTGTCCATAAATATTTGGAAATAATTTAATACTGGACATATTTCTGTGTCTATTGTTAAAGTTAGTCTTATTTTTCTGGTTTCTGCATTTAGTTCTAGCTTAGCATCTGTTACAGCATAATTTACTCTATCATGTATATCAAATGTTGACATACTTTTATTTACAACTCTATCTCTGTGTACATCCGATTTATCAGCTAATATTAATGCTGCCGATATTTCGCTTACTGCAGTTCCTGTTCCTTCATCATGATTCCCTATTGCTGTCATTATTTCTGTTCTATCTTCAGCCGGCATTCCCATCTCTTTTAAAATGTTATATGCTAATATTGCTCCTGTATGTGCATGATCTACTCTATTTACACAGTTTCCTATATCATGTAAATATCCTGCTATTTTCCCTAATTCTATTGTTCTTTCATCAAATCCAAGTTTTTCTAATATTTCACCTGTTCTTTTTGATACTATTCCTATGTGTCTGTGTGAATGTTCTGTATATCCTAATGCTTCTAATTGTTTTTGAGATGCATTTATAAATGCTTGTACCTCTTCGTTTTTCATTACATCTTCTAATGTTATCATACGCGCCTCCTTTGTTCGTATTGATTTTACCCTATTTTCCCAAAAATATCAACTGTTTTTGGATAATTTTTCTCCAAAATATGCATATTCATAAGAAAAAAGAATATATTACTATTTCGTAGCCAAAACATATCACGGGGCTTCGCGTAGACCTTTGCTTTACTACATAGTAATATATTCTTTATATAAAATTATCCTTTATTAACTCCTATAATGCCTCCAAACATTCCGCACACCATACCTGCTATAATTATTATTATTGATTGAGTTGATAATGAAAAGTTTTGGCCTATAATTCCTGATAATAAATATATACTTAACAGGTATATCCCACCTATTAGTGAACCATTTAACATTCCATTTTTCTTTAGTTTTATATTACCAATTGAACTCCCAATAAATATACTAATTGCTGTTATTACTATAATTACAGGTGCTATAAATGATTCACTTATATTGGTATATGTTAGTATTATTGAAAACACAAATAAAAAAACTAGAGTACACATTATTGAAATAATTACTCCTTTTGTTACATTTTTCATAGTCAGACCTCCTATTATATTTATATTCGCTTGATATACAATTATGATTACCCGAAAAATAATATACCTTTCTTTATTCGTATTTATATTATATCTAATCCACCGTATAGGTTGTACACATTGGTATATCCCATTTTTTTCATTTTTATCAATGCATTTCTGCTTCTTCCTCCATATTGACAATATAGTACTATTTGCTGATTTTTTTTAGGAATTTCCTTTTCTATTCTTTTTATTATTTCAAAATCCGGAATGTTTATTGCACCCTGTAAATGTCCTTCCCTATATTCTTGATTGCTTCTTACATCTATTAATATTGCACCTTGTGACACCTTGTTTTTCAGTTCTTCTATTGTTATGTCTCCATTTGGTACATTTCTGCAACATCTTCTTCTACAAAACATTTTTATCCCCCTATATATTGTATGCAAAAAACTTTAAATAGGAACAAAAAGAACCGGCTCTATTTTGTTCAAAAAAACAAATAAAACCGGCATCAAATTTACATTTAAATTATTATTCTTCAACTGGTGCTTCTACTGGGCAAACTCCTGCACATGAACCACAACTAATGCAAGCTGATTTGTCTATTACAAAGCAGTTATCTCCTTGTGATATACATCCTACTGGACATTCTGCAGCACAAGCTCCACAGCTTATACATTTTTCACAATCTATTTTAAATGCCATATCTCTCACCTCCATTTAATTACTACTTTTCATTTTTGAATCTTCTTTTTCTAGATTTTCTAATTGTTTTAACTCTTCCTGATATTCATTTTCTTCGTTGTCAGATTCTTTTTTAGCTACATCTTGTAATACTTTTATATCTTTTACTTCATATTTTTTAATTTTAAATATTTCACCATCTTTAATTTTTACTTTAACCACTTCTTTTAGAGTTTCAATTCCATCTACTTCACCTTTTCCATCAGGTGTATCTACAATAGCTCCAATGTTTGGCAATCTTAATAGTTTTTCTTCATAAACTTCTTGTTCATATTTTAAGCAACACATTAATCTTCCACAATTTCCAGAAATCTTTGATGGATTTAATGATATATTTTGCTCTTTAGCCATTTTTATTGATACTGTTTCAAAATCACTTAAAAATGAGCAACAGCACAATTCTCTACCACATACGCCATTTCCGCCAATTCTTTTTACTTCATCTCTTACTCCTATTTGCCTTAATTCTATTCTTGTTTTGTAAATTGATGCTAAATCTTTTACTAAATCTCTGAAATCTATTCTTCCATCAGCTGTAAAGTAAAATAATATTTTGCTATTATCAAATTTATATTCTACATCTGTTAATGTCATAACCAATTTATGTTCTTTGATTTTTTTGTCACATAGTTCAAACGCTTCTTTTTCTTTCTCTCTACATTCTTCTGCATGTTTTAAATCTCTTGAAGATGCTAATCTTAATACTTTTTTCAATGGTTCTACTATTTTATCATCATCTATCATCCTGTTAGGAACAGCTACTTCTGCAATTTCTTCACCTTGAGCTGTGTCTACTATTACTTTGTCCCCTTTTTTTACTTCTAGCCACTTTGGATCAAAGAAATATATTTTTCCAAGTCTTTTAAATCTAACCCCTACTATTCTTTTCATTTATTTGTCCTTTCTAATTGTGTATTATGAAAATCATATTAAATAATAAATTATCTATACACATATCATAATTACTATTTGCTTTTAATCTTTTCTTTGTTTGTTCTACTATATCTATACATTTTATGTATTTTATGTTTTGTTTGCTTAATTTTAATAGTAT
>JAZSAX010000095.1:0-37029 GCA_045602065.1 Clostridia bacterium | reverse complement strand
GATACTATAGATGAATTAAAAGGAGAGCAAAAAGACATTGCATGGGGAAGTCAAATTCGTTCTTATGTATTTTGTCCATATACTCTTGTTAAAGATCACAGAACAAATTATGAAGTTGGAAATGTAGAATCTGTAATGGATGGAAACATTGATGGATTTATAGAAAGTTATTTGAAATATGATAAAAAATAATATAAAAAACCAAGAGGAATTTTCCTCTTGGTTTTTAAGGTTTGTAATAAAGGCATACAGGAATATATCCTTTATTTTGAAAATTAGGACCCAAAGTTTCTTTCTGAACAGGACACATCTTACATTCCATACCTGGCGCAACCATATCATCAGATTCTAAGTCAAACACAGATTTTTCAGGATATACTGTAGAAAAGATTGGACAGTAAGATGCTTTTAAGCCCTTATGTGTCATCCATACTTGAATGTCAGTGGGATGCTTGTCTTGACAATGTGTTGTGTAGTTTTCTTTGAAAAAACGATATTCGGTTTTATTCAGCATATTCATAGGGATTTTTACATCTAAACCATAAATTTGCTGAAGCTGTTTAGCTTTTTCATGAATTTTTCTAATATTATCAGCAGAAACATGAAGGTTTTCACTTCCTCTGTAAGTTTCAAGAGAGCCAAAATGGAAAGTAAACCATTTAATACCATATTTCAAGAAAAAATAATTTACGATTGATTCCACTTCGCCTTGATTTACAGACCACAAAGTAGGCTGAATCTTTACAGGAAAATTATTTTGGATGCAATATGCGATTCCTTCCTCGACTCTGCTTAAAGATATATTGACACCTTTTAAAAATCTCATAGTGTCATCATTAAGAGAGTCTACAGAAAAACTTACATACCGTACATTAGAAGGAGATAGTCCGTTTAAAAGCTTTTCCATCACGCGTTTCCCGCCAATACCTGAAGTTGAAAACATAACATTACAACCAGCCTCAATAAACTCTTTGGCGGCCAGATTACAAAACTCTGTGTCTACAGAAATATCAGGATTGCCCAAGATATATGCATCTTCCAGCCGAGGTAATTCTTTAATTATCCGTTCAATTTCTTCTAATCTCCCCTGATATGGTGGAACATCAAATAGGAACTTCTGAGTGCAAAATCTACACTTACAAGTACAGCCTTTATAACCATATGTACCAGTGTAAAGTGTAAGACTTTTGATACTAGTTTTCATAAAACTTACCATCCTTTTTATAATTTTTTAAATCCTTGGATTTATACATTATATTTATATGCAAGAATTTTAAATTTAGAATATACATAATAAAAATAAATAAAAATTAAAAAAATACTTGTAAAAAATGAAAATATTGGTATAATAAGAGAGAAATTTACAAAGGTATTTAAACCCCAGAGGAGGAATTCGTATGATAAGAAAAGTGGCTATATTAGCAAATGGAGGAGATGTATCAGGATTTAATGCAGTAATAAGAGCAATAGTAAAAACTGCAGAACATAATGGCATAGATTGTTATGGTTTCGTAGATGGATACAATGGTTTATTGAAAAATGAATATGTAAAATTAAGCACAGGAAATGATGAAACAGCATCGGGAATATTACCAAAAGGTGGGTCAATTATAGGGTCATCAACAAATGCAAATGTGTTTCATTACAAAGTGGAAGAAAATGGAGAAATAACATATAAAGATTTATCAGATGTATGCGTTGAAAATATTAAAAAAGATGGATTTGACTGTTTATTCACATTAGGAGGAGATGGAACACAAAAATCAGCAAGAGATTTTTCAACAAAAGGCATAAATGTAATAGGAGTTCCAAAAACAATAGATAATGATGTTGCATGTACAGAAATAACATTTGGGTATAATACTGCTGTATCTGTTGCTGCAGAGGCACTAGATAGATTACATACAACAGGGGAAACACACCATAGAATAATGGTATTAGAAGTTATGGGAAGATATGCTGGATGGATAGCTCTAGAATCTGCAATAGCAGGAGGAGCTGATGTTGCATTAATTCCAGAGATTCCATATGATATAAATAAAGCTGTTGAAAAAGTAAATGAAAGAAGAAAAAAAGGAAAAAATTTCAGTGTTGTTGTGGTTGCCGAAGGTGCTGCACCAAAAGGTGGAGAAATTACAGTAGCAGGAACAAGAGATAACGGAGCTGGTGTGGATAATACAAAATTAGGAGGAGTAGGACAAGTTGTTGCAAAAGAACTTGAAAGGCTAACAGGTTTGGAAGCAAGAAATACTACTCTTGGATATATGCAAAGAGGGGGAACACCAACTGCATTTGATAGAGTACTATCAACAAAATATGGTTCTAAAGCAATGGAACTTGCTTTAAATGGAAAATTTGGGGTATTAACAGTAATAAGAAATGGCAAATTAGATTATGTTTCTTTAGAAGATGTTGTGGGACAAAATACAAAAATTGGAGCTGTTTCAGGAAATACTCCAGAAAGTAATATTAGAAGAGTTACAATGGACCATGACTTAGTAAAAACTGCGAGAAATATTGGAATCTGTTTAGGAGACTAACTCAAAATTGATTTTTTGGTGTATTTATGATATAATTTAATTATATTATAATTAAGGAGGTCCACAAAATTATGGACAAATGTTTCAACTATCGGGATTGTTGTACAGATGTACAGATAACATCCAGATTTGGAAGACTCTATCGATTTGACTTTCCTAATGGTCACCGAGTAGAAGTTTTCAGAGATATGACATCTCTGGAAGAATGGTTTGGATACTGGAAAGTCTACATGGTTTCTCCCAAAGGAAACCATATGCGGTCCAATTTTGGTTATAAAACGTCTAGAGGAGTTGAAAAACTTTTGCAATGGGTTGAAGAGCTTCCCCAAAATGCATAGACAAATACTGGACCTGCACGCCACGAGTTCTACTTGTGGCGTGCTTTTCTTTGAAAATTCACACAAAATTCACAATTACATATTAAAATATTGTAGCAATTAAAATAGGAGGCGAAGAAATGCTAAAAATATTAAAAAATTTAAAACAATCTTGGGTATCAGTTGTACTAATAATATTATTACTATGTTTACAAGCAGCAGTAGACTTAGAACTACCAAACTATACATCAAAAATTGTAAATGAAGGAATACAAGCTGGTGGAATAGAAGATGCAGTACCAAACGAAATATTGAATAGAGACATGGAAGCAATATTATTATTTACAGATCAAGATGAGAAAATTTTATCAAATTATTCAATACAAAATGAAAAATATATAATAAAAGATATAGAACAAAAAGAAAGAGAAGAGCTTTCAAATCTTTTAACAGAACCTATTATTATATCTCAAACATTTTTAAGTCAAGAAACATATTCATTAGAAATGTTGAAAGCTCTACCTGCAGAACAATTTCAAGCACTATCAGAACAAGCAAAACAACAAATAGATAATATGCAAGAAAGTATAAAAGAACAAGCAGCAGTTACATATGTAAAAACAATATATCAGAATGCAGAAGTAGATACAGATAAACTTCAAATAAATTATATAATTGTTGCAGGTTTAAAAATGTTGGGATTAGCGGCAGTAAGTATGACATCTGGAATAACAATAATGATGTTATCTTCAAGAGTTGGAGCAAAACTTGCAAAAACATTGAGAGAAAAAGTGTTTAATAAGGTTTTAAGTTTCTCAAATAAAGAGTTAAGAGAGTTCTCAACTGCATCATTAATAACACGTAGTACAAACGATGTTCAACAAATTCAACAATTATTGGCAATGTTGTTTAGAACAGTTGTATATGCACCAATAATAGGAATTGGTGGAATAATTAAAGTAATGAATCAAAGCAATAGTTCAATGGCTTGGATAATTGGAGGTTCAGTAATTGCGATATTAATTACTGTAGTAGGATTATTTGTAATAGCAATGCCAAGATTCAAGAAATTACAAGATTTAATTGATAAATTAAATGGAGTAGCAAGAGAAATATTAACAGGAAAATCAGTAATAAGAGCGTTTAATACTGAAAAAAGAGAAGAAAGTAGATTTGATAATGCAAATACAGACCTAATGAGAGTACATTTATTTGTAGGTAGAACAATGGCAGTAATGATGCCTGTGCTAACACTAATAATGAACGCAATGGGAGTGCTAATCGTATGGGTTGGAGGCCATAATGTAGATCAGGGTGTTATGCAAGTTGGAGATATGTTAGCATTTATCCAATACTCAATGCAAATAGTAACAAGCTTCTTAATGATATCAATGATTTCTATAATGCTACCAAGAGCATCTATATCAGCAAATCGTATTATGAAAGTACTTGAAACAGAGCCAAGTATAAAAGATAAAGAAGAAACTAAAAAATTAAAGACAGACAAAAAAGGATTAGTAGAATTTAAAAATGTATCATTTAGATATCCGGATGCAGATACAGAAATTCTTGAAGACATCAACTTTACAGCAGAACCAGGAAAAACAACAGCAATAATAGGAAGTACAGGAAGTGGTAAATCAACAATAATAAATTTAATTCCAAGATTTTATGATGTAACAGGTGGAGAACTTTTAGTAGATGGAGTTAATGTAAAAGATTTATCACAACAAGAATTAAGAGATGCAATAGGATTTGTGCCACAAAAAGGAATATTGTTTTCGGGAACAATTGAAAGTAATATTAAATATTCAAATTCAGAAATGTCTGATGAAAAAATGGTAGAAGCTGCAGAAATAGCGCAAGCAGTAGAATTTATAGAAGGAAAAGATGATAAATATAAATCAGAAATAGCACAAGGTGGAAGCAATGTTTCTGGAGGTCAAAAACAAAGATTATCAATTGCAAGAGCAATAGCCAAAGATCCAGAAATATTTATATTTGATGACAGTTTTTCAGCATTAGACTTTAAAACAGATGCAACCTTAAGAGAAGCACTAGCAAAAAGAACAAAAAATAAAACTAATATAATAGTTGCACAAAGAATTAGTACAATTTTAAATGCAGATAAAATAATTGTATTAGATGATGGAAAAATAGTAGGTCAAGGAACACATGAAGAGCTTATGAAAGATAATGAAACATATAGAGAAATTGCTTTATCACAATTATCTGAAAATGAATTAAACAAAAAGGAAGGAGGAGAATAATATGCCACCACCAATGGGAGGACCTAAAAAAGGCGGAAAAGGACCAGTAGAAAAAGCAAAAGACTTTAAAGGAACAACAAAAAAATTATTAAAAGACTATTTATCAAAATATAAATTAGCATTAATTATAGTAATGATATTTGCCATTGGAAGTACAATATTTTTCATTGTAGGTCCAAAAATCTTAGGGAATGCGACAACTGAAATATTTAACGGATTAGTAAATAAATTATCTGGCAAAGGTGGAATAGATTTTAATAAGGTCGGTCAAATCTTATTAATGCTTTTAGGATTTTATATAATAAGCTCAATATTCTCCTTTATCCAAAGTTTTGTAATGACTAATATCACACAAAAACTTACATATCAAATGAGACAGCAAATAGTTAGCAAAATAAATAAACTTCCTATGAATTATTTTGACAAAAAAACAAATGGAGAAGTTTTATCATTAATCACAAATGATATTGATACATTAGGAATGAACTTAAATCAAAGTATAACACAAATAATAACATCAATATGCACATTAATAGGTATTGCAATTATGATGTTATCAATAAGTTGGCAAATGACACTAATATCTCTAATTGTTATGCCAATAGGAGCATTGTTAGTAAAAATAGTTGTTGGAAAGTCTCAAAAATACTTTAAAATGCAACAAGACTACTTAGGACATGTAAACGGTCAGGTTGAGGAAATTTTTTCGGGATTAACGATTGTCAAAGCTTTTAATGGGGAAGAAAATGCAAGTAAGGAATTTGAAAAAGCAAATGCACAATTATATAAATCTGCATGGAAGTCTCAATTTCTATCAGGACTTATGCATCCAATCATGAAATTTATTTCAAATATTGGTTATGTAGGTGTTGCAATTGCAGGAGGATACCTTGCAATAGATGGAAGAATTACAATTGGTAATATTCAAAGTTTTATACAATATAACAAACAATTTACTCAGCCAATAAACCAAATTGCAGAAGTATCAGCTATGATACAAGGTATGATTGCAGCAGCTGAAAGAATTTTCGAATTCTTAGAAGAAGATGAAGAAGTTGAAACTAATGTAGAAGGTAAAAGAACTGAAGGCTTAAAAGGAAATATTAAATTTGAACATGTTAAATTTGGATATAGACCAGAACAAACAGTAATAAAAGACTTTAATGCAGATATAAAAGAAGGGCAAAAAATTGCTATTGTTGGACCAACAGGAGCTGGTAAAACAACAATGGTAAAACTTCTTATGAGATTTTATGATGTAACAGATGGCGCAATTTTATTAGATGGCCATAACATTAAAGATTTTACAAGAGGAGATCTTCGCCAAATGTTTGGTATGGTTTTACAAGATACATGGTTATTTAATGGAACTGTAAAAGATAATATCAAATATGGTAGAGAAGATGCAACAGATGCAGAAGTTATTGAAGCTGCCAAAGCTGCAAGAGTACACCATTTTATAAAAACACTTCCAAATGGATATAATTCAATTTTAAGTGATGATACAAGTGGCGTTTCTGCAGGGCAAAAACAATTGCTTACAATTGCAAGAGTAATTTTAGCAGATCCTAAAATTTTAATTTTAGATGAAGCTACAAGTTCTATTGATACTAGAACTGAAATTGAAATCCAAAAAGCTATGGATAATTTAATGAAAGGTAGAACTTCATTTATTATTGCACATAGATTATCTACAATTAAAAATGCTGATTTAATTTTAGTTATGAATCACGGAGATATTGTTGAACAAGGCACTCACGAGGAACTACTTAGTAAAGGCGGATTTTATGAAAAATTATATAATAGTCAATTTGATGAGTGTGAGGATGAAGAATAAAAGAAAAAAGCTCTTAGATAGAATCTAGGAGCTTTTTTCTTGTTAAATTATGCATAATTTAAGGGGTGATACGAAGATACAGTCTGACTGTTGATACATGGAAACCTTGTTTAGTTGCATCCTTGTATCTGTTAAGGTCATCAGCGCAAGTGGGCCTTTGGATAATTTCAAAAGCATCAATAGAATAATGTTCGAAAATATCTTCAGGGATTTGCGCCAAAACTTCTGCGATACTGGGCTTGAAAAAACCTGGAAAACCACAG
The DNA here is from genome assembly GCA_045602065.1 of Clostridia bacterium. Classification (GTDB taxonomy): domain Bacteria; phylum Bacillota; class Clostridia; order TANB77; family CAG-508; genus CAG-269. The sequence continues at coordinate 29,802 of JAZSAX010000095.1, read as the reverse complement.
CGATGAAAGCATTCGAAATCATAATGAGTATGATTGGAAAGCTGTTCTCCAACAGGTTCTCTCTTGTCTGGAATAATGGTCCAGAAATACGAGGTATCCTTCATTTCCTTGAGGGAATAGTCTCGCAGCCAGTACTTGGTACCGTGAACATCTGCAACGGGTTTAATTTTTAAATACCGCCGCATCAATTCCTCATCACTGATAATGGGGATTGATATTTTTTTCATAAAGTAACCTCCTTGTTGTACATAATTTTTTTGGTAGTTTAAAAAATTAATTTTCAAACACGCTACGGTTGTAACGGTCATATTATATCATATTTATGTTAATTTGTAAAGGCTTAAATAAAAACAAAAAATACTATTAAAATAGCAAAAATAATTGAAAAATTAATGGAATTATGATATCTTAATACTGCACAATTTTTATGTGCAAATTATTTTTATCTTTTAATCAAAAAAATTTTAGTAGATTATATTTATTCAAAAAAGATTCTATTATTCTATGAAATAGTATTCAAAAATAGAAAATGTTTAAAGAAAGGAGTGGAAACGTATTTTTTAACATGCCATGAAATTGTGCAATAATCATAAAGGAGGGAAAGTTATGAAAAAATAAGTACTTTACCTAAATAGGATTTACAATTCTTTTTTAGACTAAATGGAATAAAATTAAATTAGGTAGTGATAATAATATTGACAAAAAACGATGTTTGTAGTACAATGTATTACGAGAAAGAGGTGGTTTATATGACTGTTTCATTAAGATTAAACAAAGAAGATGAACAATTAATAAAAAAATATGCTGAACTAAAAGGAATGTCATTATCTGATTTGTTTAGAAATGCATTAATAGAAAAAATTGAAGATGAATACGACCTAAAATGTTATAAAAATGCTAGAGAAGAATATGAGAAAAATCCTACGACGTATACTCTTGATGAAGTAAAAAAGGAGTTGGGATTATAATGAAATATAGAGTTATATTTTCAGAAGCAGCAAAAAAACAATTAAAAAAATTGGATAAACATATATCAGCTTTAATTCTTGGTTGGATAGAAAAAAATCTTGAAGGTTGCGAAGACCCACGTCAACATGGAAAATCATTAACTGGAGATAAATCGGGACAATGGCGCTATCGTATAGGAGATTATAGAATAATATGTGAAATAATAGATGAAGAAATAACTATACTGGTGTTAGAAGCTGGGCATAGAAAAAATGTATATGACCTATAATAAAACGATAACAAGCAATACATATTAACATATAATATATAAATAATATAAAAACTATGTGGAATAATAAACACATAGTTTTTTACATATACGGAGGGGATACAATGTCAAGCAAAATAAATATAATAGTAAACACACCAATGATAAAAATAAATTATGAATATAAAGGAAAGAAAAAATATATTTATGCAAAACTAGAATATTATAATTTAACAGGAAGCATAAAAGATAGAGTAGCATATTACATTATTGATAATGCTAAAAAAAGAGGAAAACTAAAAGAAGGAATGCCTATAATAGAAGCAACAAGTGGGAACACAGGAATAGCATTAGCAGCATTAGGAAGTTTTTACAAACATCCAGTTTATATTTTTATGCCAGATTGGGTAAGTAAAGAGAGAATAAATTTAATAAAAAGTTATGGTGCAAATATTATATTATTTTCAAAAGAAGATGGTGGTTTTATAAGATGTGTAGAAGAAGCTAAAAAGATGGCAAAAGAGAAAAATGCATTTTTAGCAAATCAATTTGCAAGCAAAGACAATTTTTTAGCCCATTATGAAACAACTGCAAAAGAAATAATAGAACAAGTTCCGGAAGAAATTCATAGTTTTGTATCAGGAGTAGGCACAGGTGGAACATTGATGGGAACAGGAAAAAGATTAAAGGAACAATTTAAAGACTTGAAAATAGTAGCAATTGAGCCAGACAAAATGCCTATAATTTCACAAGGAAAAATAATTTCACAACACAAAATAGAAGGTATTGGAGATGAGTTCGTCCCAGATTTAGTAGACAGAGATTCAATAGATAATATTATTTTAGTAAATGATGATGATGCAATTAATATGTCTAGAAGATTAGCAAGAGAACTTGGGGTAGGTGTAGGAATATCTTCTGGCGCAAATTTAATAGGAAGCATTTTGCTAAATGAAAAAATAGACTTACCTGTAGTTACAGTTTTTGCAGATGATAATAAAAAATATTTATCAACAGATTTAGCTAATGATATTAATGAAAATGAATGCTTTATTTCAAATCAAATTAAATTAATAGATTATGAAGTTGTTGTATAGTATTGGGGTTTTTTGAAAACAATATTTATATGAACAGATTATATTTAATGAAAAATCCTGATTTATTTCAGGGAGAAAAAATTTTAATTACAAACAAAGACTATTTTGAAGGTTGGTATTTCAAGAATACAAATAAAGAAAAAGGAATTTCTTTTATTCCAGGAATAAACATAGATGATGAAAATAAAAAAGCTTTTATACAAGTAATTACAGATGATTCATCATATTTTGTGAATTATCCAATAGAAGATTTTAAATTTAATGTTGATCCATTTAATATAAAAATAGGCAATAATACTTTTTCAAAAGAAGGGATTCATATAAACATTGAAGATAAAAAACAATCTCTTAAAATCAGTGGAGATGTCAAATATTCAAACAATAAGAATATTGATACAAGTTTTATGAACCCTAATATAATGGGGCCTTTTTCATATATTCCTTTTATGGAATGTAATCATGCAATATTAAGTATGAAAAATAATACAAATGGCACAATAGAAATCAATAATACTATTATGAATTTTGAAGATGATATGGGATATATAGAAAAAGACTGGGGATGTTCTTTTCCGAAAACTTATATTTGGTGTCAAGGTAATAGTTTTCAAAACTCAAATGCTAGTTTTATGCTTTCGATTGCAAATGTGCCTTTTAAAATGTTTAATTTTAGAGGAATGATTTGTGTGCTTATGTTAGATGATAAAGAATATAAGTTTACAACTTATAATAATTCTAAAATTGTGAATTATGATGTTAATGACAATTCCTTAAATGTTACTTTGAAAAAAGGTGACCATTATTTAAATATAAAATCAGATTTTGATGCAAATAATGCAGGACAAAAATTGTCTGCTCCTGTTAAAGGGAAAATGGAGAGAGATATTTTTGAAACTATTAATGCTGTTATTACTATAACTCTTAGCAAAGGAGAGAAGGTTATTTTTTCTGATACAAGTAAGAATTGTGGGTTGGAGATTGTAATGTAAAAACATTATAAAAAGTCTTGAAAAAAGCAAAAGTTATGATAATATTAATTATAATAAATGTAATTATGGATGGTGAATAAAATATGAGAAAATTAAATTTAATAGTTGTATTTAATAAAAATTTAGAAAAAGTTCTTTTTTGCGTAAGAGCAAAAGAACCATATATAGGAATGTATAATTTTGTGGGTGGAAAAGTCGAAGAGGGAGAATCTAATGAAGATGCAGCTTATAGAGAATTATTCGAAGAAACAGGAATAAGTAGAAATGATATAAAATTAGACTACTTTATGGACATAACTTATTTTAAATATGAAAATAATCTGCAAGTTTTTTATGGTATTTTACAACATGAAGTGGATTTAGTAGAAGAAAAGAACAAACTAGAATGGGTAGAGATAAATGATGAGTTATTAAATACTGAAAAATTTGCAGGAAACTATAATATACCACACATAATAAGACAAATAAAAGTTTATCTAAAAAATGGAATAGGAATAGATAAATATTAAAACAGAGAGTGCTTACTTAATTAAGCACTCTCTATTTTTATTCTTTAATCTCCTTAGCCAATTTACCAATAGCCTTAGTCTCAATACGAGAAACATAAGAACGAGAAATACCCATAGCTTGAGCAATTTCAATTTGAGTTTTAGGTTTATGACCATCAAGACCGAAGCGAAGTTCTAGAATAGTACGTTCTCTATCTTTTAAAACACTTTTCATTTTCTCATAAAGTAATTTGACTTTCATTTTTAAATCAACCGCTTCTTCAACACTTCTTTCATCATTTTCCAAAACTTCTTGTAAAGTAACAACATTATCATCTTTATCTTTGCCGGATAGGTTCGTTTAAATATACCTCTGCAGACAGTTTTTTTGTTGCGCGAAAATGCATAAGTATTTCGTTATCAATGCAACGGGAAACATATGTAGATAAACGTGCACCTTTTTCAGTTTTAAAACTATTAATACCTTTAATAAGTCCAATAGTTCCAATAGAAATCAAATCATCTTGGTCAACATTTGAGTTAGAATATTTTTTGCAAACATGAGCAACTAGTCTCAAGTTTCGTTCTATAAGTATATTACGAGCATCTTCATCACCTGTGCTTAATCTTTCAAGATACATAGTTTCTTCTTCAGAGCTCAAAGGCTCAGGGAAGAGCTGTGCACCTGAAATATATCCAACTGTAAAAACTGCAGTTTGTAAAAACTGTAGAAATCCACTTATACAAAGTGAGGAAAACATATAAGCACCTCCATCTTTTCAATTATATGTTTGAAAAAAATAAAAGTGCCTGGACCTCAAAATAATTATTTGTGAGTATCTAAAATTTGAAAAAACATATAAAATGTGATATAATTTAAGTAGATTCATTTTGAATATGTGTTGAAAGGATGAAACATCATGACTAAAATTTACGAAGAAACATTTAAGTCCAACTTCGCACAAACTACAAGAAATGATGCGCTTGTAGTGCTGGACAATATACGCAGCGAGCACCCTCAAAGTGCTGGATGGCATGAGATCGAGGCGTATGTTGAACAGTCTCCTGAGGGACTGTGGAGAGCAGTTCGCAAACATGCGAAATATGCTTAACGTCTAACGGCAACCTAGGAATGTTAAATTTAACATTCCTAGGTTTTATTTTTGCATTAAAAATCATAAAAAAATGAATATATAATTTCTTTTTGGAAAAAATGTATATAGGAGGTATATTATGGAAGATATTAATGTAAAAGTTTTAGATGAAGTTAACAAAGGTGCAACAATGGGAATGGATGCAATTCACTTTGTTTCAGAAAAGGTGGGAGACGAAAGATTTAAAAAGGTATTAGATGTTGAATATAATAAATATAAAGAAATTACTACTAGAGTAAATGATATATATTCACAATATAATACAGAAAAAGAGCCACATGAAACAAATGCAATGAATAAAATGATGGCATGGTATGGCATAAATATGAGAACTATGACAGACCAAAGCAATTCTAAAATATCTGAACTTCTTTTGCAAGGTACTAATATGGGAATTATTGAGGGGAGAAGACTTCTTAACAATAACCCTAGTGTAGATACTGAAGTTAGACAGATTTTAGATGATTTTGTTGTTATGCAAGAAGACAGTGTTGAGACATTGAAAAAATATTTATAATTTAATAATAGACCGTGAAAAAAGGTTATATATACCTATTTCATAGTCAAAACATATTCTGGGTCTTTGTCGGGGGTCTTGACTTTAATTCAATAGGTATATATAACCTTTTTTCACTACTCTATTTATTTAATGTATAGCATATTAAAAAATATGAATATTTTTTTCAAATATCTATTGAAATAAATGGGATTTTGTTATAGAATGACCTTGTCTGTAAAAGGCAAATTATAGAATTTAGAAGTTGGAAATACTAACATCTAAAAAAGGAGGAAATTTTTATGTCAGTAAAAGTAGGAATTAATGGCTTTGGAAGAATCGGAAAATTAGCATTCCAAGCAGCATTAGCGAAAGGAGAGGTAGAAGTTGTAGCAGTAAACGATCCATTCGTAACAGCAGATTACATGGCTTATATGACAAAATTCGACACTGTACATGGAAGATTTAACGGGACTGTTGAAGAAGTAGAAGGAAATTTAGTAGTTAATGAAAGAACTATAAAAGTATATAATGAAATGGATCCAAAAAACATCCCATGGGGAGAACTTGGAGTTGAATATGTATTAGAATGTTCAGGTGTATTCACAACACTTGAAAAAGCACAAGCTCACTTAGATGCAGGAGCTAAAAAAGTAATAATAAGTGCACCATCAAAAGATGCACCAATGTTTGTAATGGGAGTAAATAATGAAACATATACACCAGACATGAACATTATATCAAATGCATCATGTACAACAAATTGTTTAGCACCACTTGCTAAAGTTATAAATGATAACTTTGGAATTAAAGATGGTCTTATGACAACAGTACACTCTACAACAGCAACACAAAAAACTGTTGATGGATCTTCTAAAAAAGACTGGAGAGGTGGTCGTGCAGCAGCAGCTAACATTATTCCATCATCTACAGGAGCAGCAAAAGCTGTAGGAAAAGTTATTCCAGAATTAAATGGAAAATTAACAGGTATGGCATTCAGAGTACCAACAGTTGATGTTTCAGTAGTTGACTTAACAGTTAACTTAGAAAGACCAACAACATATGAAGAAATCTGTGCAGCTGTGAAAAGAGCATCAGAAAATGAATTAAAAGGAATCTTAGAATATACAGATGAAGCAGTAGTTTCATCAGACTTTATACATGATCCACATACATCAATATTTGATGCTGCAGCAGGAATAATGTTAACAGATACATTTGTTAAATTAGTTGCTTGGTATGATAATGAATGGGGATATTCAAATAAATTAGTAGACTTAGCTTGCTATGTAGCTTCAGTTGAAAATAACTAATATAATAGGTTAGGGGCAGCTAGCCTCTAACCTGTTTTTTTATATGAATTAGGGGGAAGAAAAATGAGTAAAAAAACGGTAAAAGACATTGAATTAACAGGAAAAAAGGTATTTGTAAGATGTGACTTCAATGTACCAATGGATGAAAATAAAAATATAACAGATAATAGAAGAGTAGTTGCAGCAGTACCAACTATAAAATATTTAGTAGAACAAAATTGTAAAGTAATATTAAGTTCACATTTAGGAAGACCAAAAGGAGAATTTAAACCAGAATATTCACTTGCTCCTGTTGCAGTTGAATTATCAAAACAATTAGGACAAGAAGTACTTATGGCAAAAGATGTTATTGGAGAAAGTGCAAAAACATTAGCTGCAAATTTACAAGAAGGACAAGTAATGTTACTTGAAAATGTTAGATTCCATAAAGAAGAAACAGATAATGATCCAGAATTTGCTAAAGAATTAGCAAGTATGGCTGAATTATTTGTAAATGATGCATTTGGAACAGCACATAGAGCACATGCATCAACAGAAGGAGTTTCACACTATTTACCTGCAGTATCAGGATTTTTAATTGAAAAAGAATTAAACTTCTTAGGAGATGCTTTAAATAATCCACAAAGACCATTTGTAGCAATACTAGGAGGAGCAAAAGTATCTGATAAAATAGGTGTTATAGATAGTCTATTAGAAAAAGTAGATACATTAATGATTGGAGGAGGAATGGCATATACATTCTTTAAAGCACAAGGATATGAAGTTGGAAATTCACTATGCGAACCAGATAAATGTGATTTGGCTTTATCTTTAATGGAAAAAGCAAAAGCTAAAGGTGTAAAATTAATATTACCTGTAGACACAAAAATAGGAAAGGAATTCAAACCAGATACAGAAAGCAAAACAGTTGCATGGACAGAAATTCCAGCTGAATGGGAAGGGTTTGACATTGGAGAAAAAACAATAGAAATATTCAAAGAAGAATTAAAAACAGCTAAAACTGTTGTATGGAATGGACCTTTAGGATTATTCGAATTTGAACAATTTGCAATTGGAACAAATTCAATAGCTCATGCATTAGCTGAATTAAATGCAACAACAATAATCGGCGGTGGAGATTCTGCAGCGGCTGTTGAAAAAGCGGGGTTAGCAAGCAAGATGACACATATTTCAACAGGTGGAGGAGCTTCATTAGAATTCTTAGAAGGAAAAAAATTACCAGGAATTGAATGTTTACAAGATAGATAGGATGTAGAGAATGGGACTAGAAAAAGAAAGTTTAACAGTTTATAGTCAGGCAAACCAGCCTATAGGAATAGAAAATAGAGAAGATGTTATAAAAAAGGGTTTATTAGTCGAAGGGGTTCAACTTTGGATAATAAACCCTGATACTAATCAAGTATTAATGCAAAGAAGAAGTAGAAATAAGAAAAATAATCCAGGAAAAATAGATGTTAGTGTTTCAGGGCATGTGAAACCAACTGAGACAGCAACACAAGCTATATTAAGAGAAGCAAATGAAGAAATTGGATTTGCAGACAGACAATTATTATGTAGCAAAATGCAAAAATTTCATCAAAATCAAATTGATTTAAGAAAATATGGTAGACAAGGAAACTATATAATGACATTCTTTTTAGCTTTTCTAAATGATTCGTTAGCTACATATGTAAAAGATGAAGAAGAGGTCGAAGAATTATTTTTTATGGATTATGAAGAACTAAAAAGAAGAGTAAGAGAAGATGATTCTGAAATGTTAATACCAAAATCAGAAAAAACAGAAACTATTTTTTCTATGTTGGACGAAAAAATTAAAAATAGAAATCAAGGAAAAGAGATGATTATATGAGAAGAAAAGTTATTGCAGGAAACTGGAAAATGAATATGCTTCCAAATGAAGCAATCAATTTTATAGATGAATTTGCACCTATGGTAAAAGACACAAAACATGAAGTGATACTTTGTGTACCATATACAAATTTATTTTATGCATTATTAAATGTACAAGGAACAAATATAAAAATAGGTGCACAAAATATGCACTGGGAAGAAAAAGGTGCATATACAGGAGAAGTATCTGGACAAATGTTAAAATCAATTGGAGTAGAATATGTAATAATAGGACATTCCGAAAGAAGACAATATTTTGCAGAAACAGATGAAACAGTTAACAAAAAAATAAAATCAGCTTTAGCTGTAGACTTAAAACCAATAGTATGTGTTGGAGAAACATTAGAACAAAGAGAATCTGGAGTAACAGAAAAAATTATAACCACACAAGTAGAAAAAGCATTTGAAGGAATTGCTGCTGAAGACTTAGAAAAAATCATAGTGGCATATGAACCAATCTGGGCAATAGGTACAGGAAAAACAGCAACAAAAGAAGATGCAAATACTACAATTATGCAAATTAGAAAAAAATTAGCAGAAATGTATGGACAAAACGAGGCAAATGGAGTTATAATACAGTACGGCGGAAGCGTAAAATCATCAAATGCCAAAGAACTATTTGAAATGTCAGATATTGATGGAGGACTTGTAGGAGGAGCAAGCTTAAAAGCTGAGGAGTTCTCAAAAATAGTAAACTTTGATGCATCATAGAAAGGAATGTGTTAAAAATGGAAACAAAACCAGTAATGCTAATGATATTAGATGGGTTTGGAATAAATGAAAAAGAAGATGCAAATGCAGTAAAACAAGCCAATACACCTAATATAGATAAACTTATGAAAAAATATCAAACAACAGAAATATATACAAGTGGTTTAAAAGTAGGGTTGCCAGAAGGACAAATGGGAAACTCAGAAGTAGGGCACACAAATATAGGAGCTGGAAGAATTGTATATCAAGAATTAACAAAAATAACAAAATCAATAGAAGATGGAGACTTTTTTGCGATTCCAGAATTTATTGAAGCAATTGAAAATTGTAAAAAACACAATTCTAAACTACACATATTAGGGCTTTTATCAGATGGGGGAGTACACAGCCATAATCGTCATTTATATGGATTATTGGAAATGGCAAAAAGAAGAGATTTTGAAGATGTATATGTTCATTGTTTCTTAGATGGTAGAGATACACCACCAGCATCTGCTGAAGGATATTTAGCAGAACTTGAAGAAAAAATGAAAGAAAAAGAAATTGGTAAAATTGCAAGTATATCTGGAAGATTTTATGCAATGGATAGAGATAAAAGATGGGAAAGAGTTCAAAAATGTTATGATGTTTTAGTAAATGGCGAAGGAAATAAAGCTACATCAGCAATAACTGCTATAGAAGATTCATATCAAAAAGAAGTATTTGATGAATTTGTTGAACCAACAGTTATATGTAATGGAGAAACACCATTAGCAACAATAAAAGAACATGATTCTGTAATATTTTTCAACTTTAGACCAGATAGAGCAAGAGAAATAACAAGAGCAATAGTTGATCCTAATTTTGATGGATTTGAAACACAAAAAATGGAAACATATTTTGTATGTTTTACAAATTACGATGAAACAATGCCAAATGTAAAAATTGCATTCAAAAAAGAAGCATTAGTAAATACATTCGGAGAAGTTCTAAGTAAAAGAGGTTTAACACAACTAAGAATTGCAGAAACAGAAAAATATGCACATGTTACATTCTTCTTCAATGGCGGAGAAGAAAAACAATATCCTGGAGAAGATAGAATATTAGTACCATCTCCAAAAGTTGCAACATATGACTTACAACCTGAAATGAGCGCATATGAAGTTACAGAAAAAGTTGTAGAAGCAATAAATAGTAATAAATATAATGCAATAATATTAAATTATGCAAATCCGGATATGGTAGGACATACGGGAAGTTTAGAAGCAGCAATAAAGGCTGTAGAAACAGTAGATGAATGCGTAGGAAAAGTTGTTGAAGCAATACTTGCACATGATGGAACATTGTTAATAACAGCAGACCATGGAAACTGTGAACAAATGGTAGACTATAAAACAGGAGAGCCACACACTGCACATACAACAAGTCCTGTACCATTAATATTAGTATCAAAAGATGAAGCTTTGAAAATTAAATCTGGTAAATTAGCAGATTTAGCACCAACTCTATTAGAAATATTAGAAATAGAGAAACCTGCAGAAATGACAGGTGAAAGTATTCTAGTAAAATAAAAGGTGGAAAATGTTAAATAATTCGAAAAAAATCAAAGAAATATATGAAGAAATACAAAGAAAAATATTTTTTACAGTGCCAGGCAAATGGGATGAATTATATCTTTATGCATCTATAATAGATAGACTTGGAAATGTCCAAACAGGTGAAATGTATTTTTACTTTATGCCTAAAGGAATATTAAAAAGAAAATTCGTAAATGTATATGAAGTCCCATCAAAATATGATATAGAAGAAGATGAATATATGCAGGCTGTAGAATCATTATATGATGAAATAAAACTACTACGCGATGAATGTGTTCGTAGTGGTAAAAAAGTATGGTCAAACATCACAATATCAATAAAAAATAGTAGATTTAAAATAGAATATAATTATGATAATTTAATTGGTGGTAAAGATGCATATTATGACCATCACATATATTGGAGATATAAGTATTTACATATAGAACCACAAGGTAAAAAAGAAAAACAGGCTATTGAAAATTATTTAGCAAATAGAAGTCAAAGTAATTATAAAGATCATCAATATGATGAAGGAATTTATTCAAAAACAGGTATTTAGTGATAAACTCACTTTATATAAATAGGCAAAAGCCAATAGAAGGAAAGGAAGTAATTTATTATGAAAAACTATTTAGACATTGAAAGTGTAAGAGCATTAGAGGTAATTGACTCTAGAGGAAATCCAACAGTACAAGTTGAAGTAACAACATTTGATGGAAGCTGTGGAGTAGCAATGGTACCATCAGGAGCATCAACAGGAAGTTTTGAAGCTGTTGAATTAAGAGATGGTGACAAATCAAGATACATGGGAAAAGGAGTTCTAAAAGCTGTTGAAAATGTAAATACAATAGTAGCTCCAGCATTAGTAGGAATGAATGTTTATGACCAAGCTATGATAGATAAAACACTTATCGAACTAGATGGAACAGAAAATAAAGGAAAATTAGGAGCAAATGCTACATTAGGTGTATCACTTGCAGTAGCAAAAGCAGCAGCTGCATCTTTAGGAATGCAATTATATCAATACATTGGTGGAGTAAACGCTAAAGTATTACCAACACCTATGATGAACATAATGAACGGTGGAAAACACGCTGATTCTACATTAAGTGTACAAGAATTCATGATTATGCCAGTTGGAGCAAAAACATTCTCAGAATGTTTAAGAATGTGTTGTGAAATATACCACAACTTGAAAAAAGTTTTAAATGCTAAAGGATTAGCTACAGGTGTTGGAGATGAAGGTGGATTTGCACCAAACGTTAAAGATGAAGATGAAGCATTAGCATTAATAATGGAAGCTATTGAAAAAGCTGGATACAAACCAGGAGAAGAAGTATGCTTAGCATTAGACGTAGCAGCTACAGAAATGTATGATGAAGCTAAAAAAATCGGAAAAGAAGGACAATATCATTTCTGGAAAATAGGTGTTACAAAAACATGTGAAGAAATGATAGAATTCTATGAAGATTTAGTAAGTAGATATCCAATCATTTCAATTGAAGATGGTTTGGCTGAAGAAGACTGGGATGGATGGAAACTATTAACAGACAGATTAGGAGATAAAATCCAATTAGTTGGTGATGACCTATTTGTAACAAATATTAAAAGATTACAAAAAGGAATTGATTTAAAAACATCAAATTCTATATTAATCAAATTAAACCAAATCGGAACATTAACAGAAACATTAGATGCTATTGAATTAGCTAAGAAAAACGGATATACAGCTGTTGTATCACATAGAAGTGGTGAAACAGAAGATACAACACTTGCAGATGTTGCAGTTGCTACAAACGCAGGACAAATTAAAACAGGTGCACCATGTAGAACAGATAGAGTTGCTAAATACAATAGATTATTAAATATTGAAAATGATTTAGGTGCAATAGCACAATATCCAGGAAGAAAAGGATTAAATAGATAGAAAATTATAAAAAAGTACAAGAAAAACCTTGTACTTTTTTATTTTTAGTGATATTATTTATGCTGAAATAAATTGTTTCGAAATGGAAGGAGAAAATATGAAAATATTAATAACAGGTGCAAACGGAATGTTAGCGAAAGAAGTAAAAGAAAAATTTGAAAAGGGAAATGAAATAATATTAACAGATGTAGCAGAATTAGATATAACAAATGAACAAGCAGTTATGGATTATATAGTTAATGCAAAACCAGAATATATAATAAATTGTGCTGCATATACAGCTGTAGACAAAGCAGAAGAAAATTATGAATTAGCAGATAGAATCAATGGAGATGGACCTACAAACTTGGCAAAAGCTGCAAAAGCTGCTGGAGCAAAATTAGTTCATATATCAACAGACTATGTATTTGGAGGAGATTTAGATGTATCAAAGGATTATAGTGAAGATGATCCTAAATCACCTGTAACAGCATATGGTAAAACAAAATTACATGGTGAACAAGGTATAGAAAAAAATATGGATGAATACTACATATTTAGAACTGCTTGGTTATATGGAGTTGGAGGAAACAACTTTGTAAAAACAATGACAAAATTGGGTTCAACAAAAGATGAACTAAATGTAGTAGCAGATCAACACGGAAGTCCAACATATGCAAAAGATTTAAGTGATATTATTTATCAAGCAATAGAAAAACAAATACCATATGGAATATATAATGCAACAAATCAAGGATACACAACATGGTATGATTTTACAAAAGAAATATTAGCAGAACAAGGAATTGAATGTAAAGTAAATCCTGTAACAACTGAAGAATATATAGAAATGATGAAAATTACACAAGCAAAAAGACCATTCAACTCACAAATGTCTAAAAACAAATTACTAGAACAAGGCATAAACGTTCCAGAATGGAAAGATGGTTTAAAAAGATATTTAGAAGAAGCAAAAAATGTAGAAGTATAAGAAAGGATTTGATTTAAATGAAAAACAGAAAAGGAATTATATTAGCAGGTGGAAGTGCAACAAGGTTATATCCTATAACATTAGCAGTATCAAAACAAATGTTACCAGTTTATGATAAACCAATGATTTATTATCCATTATCAATATTAATGATGGCAGGGATAAGAGAAGTATTAATTATCTCAACACCAACACATCTACCAGCTTTTAAAAGTTTATTAGGAGATGGTTCAAGATTAGGTATGAAATTTGAATACAAAGTTCAAGAAAAACCAGTTGGACTAGCTGATGCATTTATTTTAGGAGAAGACTTTATAGGTGATGATAATGTAGCTTTAATATTAGGAGATAATATGATATATGGCTCAAGACTTAAAAGAATTCTAAAAGCAGCTAATAATTTACAAGAAGGTGGATTAATATTTGGATACAAAGTTGCAGATCCAACATCTTATGGTGTTGTTGAAATAGATGCAAAAGGAAATGCTTTATCAATAGAAGAAAAACCAGCAAAACCTAAGTCATCTCTAGCTGTACCAGGAATATATTTCTATGATAATGATGTTGTACAAATAGCGAAAAATATTAAACCATCAGAAAGAGGAGAGCTAGAAATAACAGATGTAAATAGAGTTTATATGGAACAAGGAAAATTAAAAGTAATTCCTTTAGGAGATGGATTTGCTTGGTTTGATACAGGAACAGCTGATAGATTGGCAGATGCATCAGACTTCGTTAAAGCAATAGAATTAAGACAAGGTACACAAATAGCTTGCTTAGAAGAAATTGCATATAAACAAGGTTGGATGCAAAAAGAAGAAGTTGAAAAAGCCATTGAAGGTTATAAAAAGACAGAGTATGGTAAATACTTACAAAAAGTTTTAGATTCAGAAGAAGTTGACTATCATCAAATATATGAAAGTGATTTATTTAAATTTTAATAAATAAGGAGATTATAAATTATGGGAAAATTTAAAAGGATTGATACATCTATAGAGGGAGTATATATATTAGAACCAACAGTATTTGGTGACAACAGAGGATATTTCATGGAAACATATAGCAAACCTGATTTTGAAGAAATAGGATTAAAATATAATTTTGTGCAAGACAATCAATCAAAATCAAAAAAAGGAGTTCTAAGAGGATTACACTTCCAAAAAGAAAATACACAAGCAAAACTTGTTAGATGTATAAAAGGAGAAGTATTTGACGTAGCAGTAGATTTAAGACCTGGAAGCAAAACATACGGAAAATGGGAAGGTGTTATCCTAACGGAAGAAAACAAGAAAATGTTTATGATTCCAAAAGGATTTGCACATGGATTTTTAGTATTATCAGATGAAGCAGAATTTGCCTATAAATGTGATGATGTTTATAACCATTCTGCTGAAGGCGGCCTAGCTTGGAATGACCCAGATGTAGCAATAGAATGGCCAATGGGAAATTTAAAAATAGAAGATTTATTAACTTCTGAAAAAGATGCAAAATGGCCATCACTTAAAGAATTAAAAGAAACAGATTTATTTAAAAATTTATAGAAGGAGAATTAAAAATGAAAAATGTATTAGTAACAGGAGCAGCTGGCTTTATAGGAGCAAACTTTGCAGAATATTTTGTAAATAAGCATCCAGACTACAAAGTAGTTGTAGTGGACAAATTAACATATGCAGGAAATTTAGCAAATTTAGATAAGGTAAAAGATAAAATTGTATTTGAACAAGCAGATATATGTGATTTTGAAAAAATACAAGAATTATTTAAAAAATATGATATAAATGGTGTTATTCACTTTGCAGCAGAATCACATGTAGATAATAGTATTAAAACTCCATTTGTATTTACACAAACAAATGTAATTGGAACACATACATTATTAGAAGCAGCAAAAAGAGCATGGGGTGAAGGATCAGAAAATAAATTTGTACACATATCAACAGATGAAGTTTATGGTTCATTAGGAGAAGATGGATATTTCACAGAAACATCTCCAATTCAACCAAGTAGCCCATACTCATCATCAAAAGCAAGTTCAGATTTAATAGCACTTGCATATAAAGAAACATATAAAATGAATGTAAGTGTAACAAACTGTTCAAACAACTACGGACCATATCAACACAACGAGAAATTAATACCTCATATGATTAAATTAGCTCTAAATGATGAAAAACTACCTGTATATGGAACAGGAAGTAACATTAGAGACTGGTTATATGTAGAAGACCATTGTGAAGCAATAGACCTTGTATTCCATAAAGGAGTAGCAGGAGAAAGATATAACATAGGTGGACACAATGAAAAAAGAAATATAGAAATTGTTAAACTTATATTACAAAGACTTGGAAAATCTGAAGATCTAATAACATATGTTGAAGATAGAAAAGGTCATGATTACAGATATGCAATAGACCCTACAAAAATCAGTAGAGAATTAGGATGGTTACCTAAAACAAAATTTGAAGATGGAATTGTTAAAACAATTGATTGGTATTTAGCAAATCCTGAATGGTTAAAATAATTTTAAAAAAGAAATATACATCAAGTATATTTCTTTTTTTTACTTGATATTTATTGAAAAATATAATATAATATACACATTAAAGGAGAAAGCCATGCCAAGATTTTTTGTAAAAAGCGAGCAAGTCATACAAGATACTGCTTATATAGTTGGAGATGATGTAAAGCATATAAAAAATGTTTTAAGAAAACAAATAGGAGATATTTTGGAAATCTGCAACCAAGAAACAGGAAAAGCATATAAATGTCAAATATCAGAAATAAGAGAAGAAAAAATAATAAATAAAATTATTGAAGAAATAGTAAGTGAAAAAGACAAAGTAAAGGTCGATATATATCAAGGGCTACCAAAGGCAGACAAAATGGAATTAATAATACAAAAATCAATAGAGCTTGGGGTAAATGCAATAATTCCTGTAGAAATGAAAAGATGTGTAGTGAAATTAGATTCAAAATCAGAAAGTAAAAAAATAGAAAGATGGCAAAAAATTGCTGAAAGTGCAGCAAAACAATCAGGAAGAAATATCGTGCCAGAAATTCGTCACATTATAAAAATAGAAGATATAGTAAAATTAAAAGATTCATATGATTCGATTATAGTGTGTTATGAGAACGAAAAAGAAAATTATATCAAAAACGAATTGTTAAAACTAAAAGATAAACTAGAACTAAAAATTGCAATTGTGATAGGCCCAGAAGGTGGATTAGAGGAAACAGATGTTGAGTATTTAAAACAAAATGGAGCCGCAATTGTAACATTAGGAGATAGAATTTTAAGAACAGAAACTGTAGCATTAAATTTATTAAGTATAATTATGTATGAACTTGAAAATTAACAAAGGAGAAGAAATGAAAAATTTAGTAATAAGTATATTGACAAACATAATATATATGGTGCTAATTGTAATATATTTTATAGTGTTTAATAAACAAACCCCTTTATTAGATTCAAAAACATTAATAACATATATAAATATATCAAGTATAGCATTTTTAGGAATAGCGATTATATTATTTGAAATTGCATATAAAAAAGATAAAGGAAAAATGTATATGTATGGAATAGAATTTTTAGTATTAGCAATATTTACATTATTAATAAAGCATATGCCTAAAATACTAGGATGTACAATGAAGACCTATACCGAAGTGGGGATGTATGCATTTATAGGATATTATATTTTAAAATCAGGAATGCAATATACAATTGAAAAACAAAATCAACTAAAAAACTTAAGTGATATAAAAGAAATCGTAAAAGAAGAACCAAGCAAAAAAACAACAAAAAGAAAGAATATAAAAGTAGAAGAAGGAAAATAGATATGGTAAAAAGTATGACTGGATATGGCAAAAGTAGCCTATCGATAAATTCAAGAGAATATCAAGTTGAAATAAAAGCGGTAAATCATAAATATATAGATACAAATATACGAATGCCACGAATTATTAGTTATCTAGAAGAAGATATCAGAAAATTAATTACCTCAAAGATAAAAAGGGGTAAAATTGATATTTCAATTTCATTTGATAATTATAGTAAAGATGGAAACGACATTAAAATTAATACTGAATTAGCTAAAATCTATATAGACAATTTAAGAAAATTAGCTGAAGAAGAAAATATTTCTTCAAATATAGAAGTCACAGAAATAACTAGATTTCCAGATGTATTAACAATAAAAAGTAATCTTGATGAAGACCAAATAAAAATAGAATTATTACAAGCAGTAGAAGATGCAATTAATCAATTGGTAAATATGAGAGAAAGTGAAGGAGCAAGAATTTCAGAAGATATTTTGACGAAAATAACACAAATAGAGACTAAAAAGCAAGAAATTTTTGAACTATCTACTGGACTTATAGATGAATATATAGTAAAATTAGAAACAAGAATAAAAGAAATTCTAAAAACTGATGAAATAGACAAATCAAGATTAATGCAAGAAGTTGTAATATATGCAGATAAATGTTCTGTAGAAGAAGAAATAACAAGATTAACAAGTCATATTGCGCAATTAAGAAATCTAATAAACACAGATGAACCTTCAGGAAAGAAAATGGATTTTATTATTCAAGAAATGAATAGAGAAACAAATACAATTGGTTCAAAAGCTAATAATCTTGAGATTACAAACAGAGTAGTAGATATAAAAACAATATTAGAAGATGTTAGAGAACAAATTCAAAATATAGAATAGAAAGGAATGTGAAGATATGCAATTAGTAAATATAGGTTTTGGAAATATTATAGCAGCAAATAAAATAGTGGCAATAGTAAGCCCAGAGTCTGCACCAATAAAAAGAATGATTCAAGAAGCTAAAGATGCAAAAACAGCAGTTGATGCTACATGTGGTAGACGTACAAGAGCGGTCTTAATTATGGATTCTGGACATATTATTTTATCTGCTGTGCAACCAGAAACTGTTGCAGGAAGAGTAGATAAAGACATATCAGCTACACAAGTAGTTTCAGAAGATTAGTTATATGATTTTATAAATAGGGGGAATTTTAAAATGATGGTAAAACCAACAGTACAAGAATTATTAACAAAAGCAAAAAACAGATATGAATTAGTTATAGCAACATCAAAAAGAGCAAGACAAATATCAAGTGGGGCAGAAGTGAAAACTAAAGTTAAAGAAGAATCAGCTGTTACACTTGCTGCAAATGAAATAGCAGAAGGCAAAATTGATATAATTGAACCAGAAAATGTAAAGGAAGAAAATGTAGTAGTAGAAGGAGAATAATAAAGTGTTAGTAATATTATCAGGAGTATCTGGAGCAGGAAAAGATACAATAAAAAAAGAATTATTAAAAAGAATGGATGATGTCACAACACTTCCATCTTATACTTCAAGAAAAATGAGAGATGGGGAACAAGAAGGGGTTCAATATCATTTTATTTCTAAAGAACAATTTGAAGATAAAATAAGACAAGGAGATTTTTATGAATATGATCTTCATCATGGAAATTACTATGGTACTTCAAGAGAATTGATGAATGAAAAAATTGCACAAGGAAAAGTTATAGTTAAAGATATTGAAGTAAATGGAACAGAAAGTCTTATAAAATTATTAGGAAATGATACAAGAATAGTTACAATTTTCTTAAGAGTTGAAAAAGAGGAATTAAAAAGAAGATTAATTGAAAGAGGAGATGCTATTCCTGATATTGAAGTTCGCTTAAGTAGATTAGAGTATGAAGAATCTAAATTGAAATTATATGATTATGTCATAAAGAATGATGAGTTTGAAAAAGCCGTTCAAGTTATTATGACTATAATTGAAAATGAGAAAAGAATAGAAGAAGCAAACAAATAAAACTAGCAGGTATCGCGCCTGCTAGTTTTAGCATTTTTATGAAGCTTTCTGGAAAAGGGGAATCTCTTCAACACTCAGGCCATAAAGTTTCGTGCCTTTTTGAATTCCTTCTTTCGTGATAGCATCCATATAAGGAGTAACAAAATCTCCATTTACGGTTGCTGCAACAGAATTAAAAGGAATATGCTCAGCTACCTGAAACATGAGCAAACAGTTATCTTTTTTGTAGTGATGAATACCCTTTGTCGTATAAACAACAAATGTGTCCTTACCACGCTTGATGGCAACCATATAGGTAAAGCCATCATCTCTTTTGTCAATGACAGTCAGCCCAGTGGTGTTGTTAGCCAGCTTTTCCAGATTTTCAGTAATGCTTTTCATAAAATTTTACCTCCAAAAATAATTTTACTAATAAGATGTGTTTGATAAGTGAAAACGCGAGATATATAAGGTTAAAGCTACTTTTATTATAACATAAGTACATGTTTTATGTCAAACTGAGAAATTTTAAACAAATTTTGTTTTAATGCAAAAAATCACCTAAATTAATGCAAAAAAACAAAAAATATGATAATATAGTAACTGAAAGTTACAAAAACAAAGGGAAGGGAGGTTATGTTTAAAAATATGATAGCGGAAATAGTAATAAATAGATCAGCTAAAAGACTAAATCGAACATTTGATTATGGTATTCCAAAAGAGTTAGAAGAGTTAGTAATGATAGGAAGTACAGTGTTAGTTCCATTTGGGAAATCAAGCACTTTAGAAGAAGGATATGTAGTAGGAATAAAAGAAAACACAACATATGAAGTAAAGGAAATAGTAAAAATAAAACATAACCTAACAGAAAAACAAATAGAACTTGCACAATGGATGGCAAAAAGATATTTTTGTAACGTATCCGACTGTATAAAACAAATGTTAACACCAGGTACCAAAAACAAAAATACATCAAATAATGTGCAAGATAAATTAATTAATGTAGTCTATTTAAAAAAAGAAATAGATGAAATACAATTCGATATTGAAATAGGAAAAATTAAATCAGAAAAGCAGAAAAAGGTATTACAATTCTTGAAAGAAAATGAAGGAGTAACAGTACCAGAAATAGAAATGTTTACTGGAGGAACAAGAGCAATTGTAAAAACATTAGAGAAAAATGATTATGTAGAAATTTTAGAGAAAAAGGTAGAAAGAAATCCTCTTGCACACAAAGACATAGAGAAAACAGAAAACTTAAAATTAACAGAAGAACAACAGATAGCTTATGATACAGTTGCAGAAAAAATTAACCAAAATGAGTACGAACAATTCTTATTGTATGGAGTAACTGGTTCAGGAAAAACAGAAGTATATCTACAACTAATAGGGCAAGCATTAAAACAAAATAAAACAGCAATAGTATTAGTTCCAGAAATATCATTAACTCCACAAATGATAGATAGATTTATAGCACGTTTTAATAAAGACGAAATTGCCGTTTTACACAGTAAATTATCTATAGGTGAGAGATATGATGAGTGGAATAAAATAAAAGAAAATAAAGCCAAAATAATCATCGGAGCGAGGTCTGCAATATTTGCTCCAACAGAAAATATAGGAATAATTATAATAGATGAAGAACATGATAGTTCATATAAGTCAGAAGCAGTTCCTAAATATGATGCAAAAGAAATTGCAAAGAAAATTGCAGAAGAAAATAATTGTCCATTAGTATTAGGAAGCGCAACACCAGATTTAGTTACATACCATAGAGCAAATCGAGATAAGATAACATTGTTAGAATTAACAAAAAGAGCCAATAATTCAAAATTACCAGAAGCAGAAATAGTAGACCTTAAAATGGAACTTGCAAATGGAAATAGGTCAATGTTAAGTGTAGCTTTACACGATGCAATTGAACAAAATCTAAAAGAAAAAAGGCAAACAATTCTATTTTTAAATAGAAGGGGATATTCAACATTTATAATGTGCCGAGAATGTGGTTATACTGTTAAATGTAAAAATTGTGATATAAGTTTAACATACCATAAAACAGAAAATAAATTAAAATGTCATTATTGCGGATATGAAGAAAAACTCGTCACAATTTGTCCTGAATGCAAAAGCACGAAAATAAGATATTTTGGTACAGGAACTCAAAAATTAGAACAAGAAATAAATAAAATATTTCCGCAAGCTACAACAATTAGAATGGATATAGATACAGTAACTAAAAAGAATTCACACGAAGAGATATTAAATACTTTTAAGAATGATAATATTGACATACTAATTGGAACACAAATGGTAGTAAAGGGGCATCATTTCCCAAATGTAACGCTAGTAGGAGTAATCGCCGCAGACAGTAGTTTAAATATTGATGATTATAGAGCAAATGAAAGAACATTTCAATTATTAACACAAGTTGCAGGACGAGCTGGTAGAGAAAACTTAGATGGGAAGGTAATAGTCCAAACATATAATCCAGATAATTTTAGTATTCAATGTGCAAAAGAACAAAATTATCAAAAATTTTATGCAACTGAAATAGAGCTAAGAAAACAGTTGAAATATCCGCCATTTTGCGATATAATATTAGTTGGATTTAATAGTCTTGTAGAAAAAGAGATTATTGAAGTATCAAATAAAGTATATGAATATTTAACAAGTAATCTAGATGGACAAGAATTCATAGTATTAAAGCCAATGCCATCTCCTATAGATAAGATTCAAAATAAGTTTAGATGGAGAATTATTATTAAAGGAAATATGACAGAAGCGGCAAATACGGTTATAAATAAGTGTTTACAAAATATTTATGATGCAAATTATAAAAATACAAGGGTAACAGTAGATGTTAATCCAAACAGTATGATATGAAAGGAAGAATGAAATGGCAATACGTAATATAAGATTAGAAAATGATGAAATATTAAAAAAGAAATCAAGGGAAATAGAAGTTATTGATGATAAAATTCAGACCCTAATTGACGATATGGCTGAAACAATGTATAAATATAATGGTGTTGGATTGGCGGCAGTACAAGTTGGTGTTCTTAAAAGAGTTGTTGTAATAGATATAGAAGATGGCGAGGGTATAAGAGTTTTAATAAATCCTAAAATAACTGCAACTAAAGGAAAACAAGAAGTTGATGAAGGATGTTTAAGCTTTCCAAATCAATATGCTAAAGTGATTAGACCTAAAGAAGTAACTGTTGAAGCTTTAGATAGAAGCGGAAAAAAGATAGTTATTAAGGCTAAAGACCTATTAGCACAAGCAATTTGCCACGAATTAGATCACTTAGAAGGAATTACATTTGTTGACCAAATGATTCCTGGGACATTAGAACGTGTTGAACCTAATAAATAAATCATTAATCTCTTCTCAGTTAAAGCTGAGAGAGATTTTTTATTTTTATAATAAAAATTATTGTAAATAAAAAACATTATTGATATAATTGCATTATAAAAAGGCTGAGTCCAGAAGGGTGGCAAAACATATGAAAAATAAAAAAATAAAAAAATTAATAATTATAATAATACTAGTTATAGCAATATTAATAGTAATAAATAAAATTATGAATAAAAATATCACAAATACCAATAAAATAGCTCGCCTATACAATGAATTAATATCAACACAAACATATCTTTTTGAAATGGAAAGAAATGATGATAATAAAGTGATTCTAGCCAAAAAAGACAACAAAACAATGATAGACCAGTATTCTGAGCATAGTCATATGACAATATTAGTAGAGGGCAATAAAACATATCTAGTCCTTCATGATAAAGAAGAATATTTAGTATATGGGCAAGACAATGTTGAACAAAATATATTACCAGATGGACTAAAAGAATTAGTAGATAAATCTTTTACAACAGGAACAGAAAAAATACGAGGTAAAAAATATTCTTATGAAGAATTTGATGGAAGCACTATTTTTACAGTTTCTAATACTTTAGATACAAGCGAAGAAGGTATTAAAACAAGATTCTTCTTTGACAAAAACGATAATTTAGTATATATTAAAACAATGACTGCAAATGATCAAGAATTACTGAAAGTTAAACTAGAAAAACAAGTGGATGATTCAGTTTTTGAAATTCCAGCTCATTATGCTGAAAGCTAAAAATGATATAACAAGCAATAAGCTTTTATATAAATAAAATCAAAAGAAGGAGTGAAAAAATTTATGTCAGTAAACAAATTTGTTTTAAATGAGACATCATATTTTGGAAAAGGTGCAAGAGAGGAATTACCAACAGAAATCCAAAAAAGAGGATTTAAAAAGGTATTAGTTGTAACAGATAAAACATTACTTGAATGCGGAGTTTCTGCAAAAGTAACAGAAGTTTTAGATAAAGCAGGAATTTCATATGAAATATATTCAAAAATCAAACCAAATCCAACAATTAAAAATGTATTAGACGGAGTTGATGCGTGCAAAAATGCAAATGCAGATGTTATAGTTGCAGTAGGAGGAGGTTCTAGTATAGATACAGCCAAAGGTATATCAATAGTAATGACAAATCCAGATAGAGCAGATATAAAATCACTAAATGGTTTATCAAATACTAAAAATAAAGGGTTACCAATAATAGCTTTACCAACAACATCTGGAACAGCTGCAGAAGTAACAATAAATTATGTAATAACAGATGAAGAAAGAGAAATCAAAATGGTGTGTGTGGATCCAAATGATATCCCAGTATTAGCAATTGTAGATTCAGATTTAATGGCATCTATGCCAAAATCAATTGCAGCAGCTACAGGTATGGATGCATTAACACATGCAATAGAAGGATATATAACAAAAGCGCATAACGTGATGGCAGATATGTTCCATATGGAAGCAATTAAATTAATATTTAAATATTTACCATCAGCTGTAAATGAAAAAGATGAAGAAGCGATTGAAATGATGGGATTAGCTCAATATATAGCAGGAATGGGATTCTCAAATGTAGGTTTAGGAATTGTACATTCAATGGCACATCAATTAGGGGCTGTTTATGATACACCTCATGGAATTGCAAATGCAATATTACTTCCAACAGTTATGAGATTTAATGGAGAAGTATGTGCTGACAGATTTAGAGAAATATTAGTAAATATCGGAAGACCAGATGCTGCTAATTTAAGTAATGAAGATGTTGTAAATACATTTGTATGGATGATTTCAGAACTTTCAAAATCAGTTGGAATTACTCAAACTGTAACAGATGTTGGAGCTAAAGAAGATGATTTTGAAATGTTAGCAGAAAAAGCAATGGAAGATCCATGTAAACCTGGAAATCCAAGAGAAGTATCTAAAGAAGATTTTATAAATCTATATAAACAAGCTATGTAATAAAAATGGGATGAAATATTCCCATTTTTTTCATTAAAATATAGATTTTTGGGCAAAAAGGTGATATAATATTTAAGCTAATGATGCCAAGTGCATCTTGTATAAATCTCAACAATTTATTTTTGGAGGAGGAAAACTATGATGAACGCGCTGCACATTATTTCGCTTGAAGGAAAGAACGTTGATCAATTTGAAGATTTTTTAATTTATTGGACTAAAACATCAACAAAACATTTTCGGAATTCAGTAATGCTTTTTGACAAAAGCCGACTTTTAGTTGGTGAAACAACTAATATTCGCAACAGCAAGCATACTTACGAAGTAAAACTACCAAGATTTACTATTGAATACATATGTATTAGTAGTGAGATGTCTGTTTTGACTAAAGTAATTCGTACAGATGGAAAGAACGAAAAAATTCTCTATACTGTACCCGAAAAATGGTCGAATACATACATTTGGTATGCCCATTAAAGTAAAGGAGAAAATTCGCTATGGAAAATTTAGTATCCTTTATTAGAGGAACAACAGCTGACAATTTTGGAAAAGTTCTTTGTGCTATGGGGTTGCCAGAAAACAAAGAAAAGGAAATGTTTTTTTCAAGTAACATGATTGAAAACATTTGCAAACAGTATCAGTATCCTTACTATAGATTTGCTTATAATCCTGAAGGACATTCATTCTGGCGTGCTAGAATGGGAAATATTACTCTGGAATATGCGATCTTACCAGTAGTCAAGACATCTGATTATAATGCATATGTATTACAGATTTCGTGCAATTATCAGGTAGTTTACCAAAAACCTGACAAGCCTGCTGGAAGAATTCATGTACTTTAGACCAATATTGACACGTAAACTATTTGAATACGTAATAAAAGATGGTGAGACAAAAGTCTCACTATCTTTTTTATAAAAGTACTTGCAATTCACATAAAATTGTGCTATCATTATATTGTAATAAGAAAAAACTAGGAAAAAGAGGAGTACATTTGTACTATTTTTAGAGAGTAGAAGTCGTGGCTGGAAGCTTCTTAAATAAAGGCAAATGGAATGTAGCTTTGGAGTTGATATTTTGAAATATAGTAAAAATATCCGTGTTGTTACGTTAAAAACTATGGAGAAGTTATTAACAAATTAATAATAAATAAGGTGGTACCGTGAGATATTAGCTCGCCCTTGTATAGGGGCGAGTTTTTTGTTTACCACAGAAGGAGGAATAAATATGAGTAATCGAAAATTAATGGATAAATATAATCCAAAAGATTTTGAAGAAAAATTATATCAAGAATGGGAAGAAAAAGGCTATTTTAAACCATCAATGGATAAGACTAAAGAAAGTTATTGTATAATGATGCCACCACCAAATGTAACAGGAAAATTACATATGGGACATGCTTTAGATGATTCTTTACAAGATATATTAATAAGATATAAAAGAATGTGTGGGTATAACACGCTTTGGGTTCCAGGAACAGACCATGCTGCAATATCTACTGAAGTAAAAGTTGTAGAAAAAATGCAAAAAGAAGAAGGATTAACAAAAGCAGACATAACAAGAGAACAATTTTTAGAAAGAGCATGGGCATGGACTAAACAATATGGTGGGACAATTCAACAACAACAAAGGAAACTTGGATGTTCTTGTGATTGGGAACGTTCTAGGTTTACATTGGATGAAGGTTTATCAGATGCAGTTTTAGAACAATTTGTAAATTTATATAACAAAGGGTATATCTATAAAGGCAAAAAAATGATAAATTGGTGTCCAAAGTGCCACACATCAATTTCGGATGCTGAAGTAGAATTTGAAGAAGAAGCATCACATCTATGGCATATTAGATATCAAATAAAAGGAACAGATAAATATCTAATAGTTGCTACTACAAGACCTGAAACGATGCTTGGAGACACAGCAGTTGCAGTACATCCTAATGATGAAAGATATAAAGATATAGTTGGAAAAACATGTATATTGCCAATCATGAATAAAGAAATTCCTATAATAGCAGATGACTTTGTAGAAAAAGAATTTGGAACAGGCTGTGTAAAAATTACTCCGGCACATGATATGAATGACTATCAGGCAGGATTAAGAAATAATCTTGAAATAGTTGAAGTATTTGATGATTCTTCAATAATGGGAGACTTAGTTTCAGAATATAAAGGATTAACAACTCTTGAAGCTCGTAAATTAATTGTTAAAAAATTAGAAGAAATAGGAGCACTTATAAAAACAGAAGATTACACACATAACGTAGGAAAACATGATAGATGTCATTCAACAGTAGAACCAAAAATTTCTGAGCAATGGTTTGTAAAAATGAAAGAATTAGCAGAACCTGCAATAAAAGCGGTAAAAGAAGATGACATTAAATTTGTTCCAAAAAGATATGAAAAAACATATTTTAACTGGATGGAAAACATACAAGATTGGTGTATATCACGCCAATTATGGTGGGGACATAGAATTCCAGCATATTATTGTGAAGAATGTAATCATATGCATGTTTCAAAAACAGAGCCTACAAAATGCGAAAAATGCGGACACACAAAAATGCATCAAGATGAAAATTTGTTAGATACATGGTTTAGTTCTGCGTTATGGCCATTTTCAACATTAGGTTGGCCAAATAATACAGAAGAACTAGAAATGTTCTATCCAACAAATGTATTAGTAACAGCTTATGATATAATATTCTTCTGGGTAGCAAGAATGATATTCTCTGGACTAGAAACTATGAAACAAAAGCCATTTAATGATGTTTTAATACATGGAATTGTGAGAGATAGTCAAGGTAGAAAAATGTCAAAATCATTAGGAAATGGAATCGATCCATTAGACGTAATTGATAAATATGGCACAGATGCATTAAGGTTCTCTTTAGTTTTAGGAATATCGCCAGGAAATGACATAAGATACATGCCTGAAAAATTAGATCAAGCATCAAGCTTTGCGAACAAAATATGGAATGCTGCAAAATTCATAATAAATTCAAACGTAGATGAAAACGATATAAAAGAATTTTGCCACAAAGTATATAATCATGAAACAAAAGAATATAATAAAGATTTGCTTACAATTGAAGATAAATGGATTTTAAATAAATTAGACAAATTAGTTGCAGATGTTAGCCAAAACATTGATAAATATGATTTTGGCATAGCTCTAGATAAGATTTATGAATTTATATGGAATGAATTCTGTGACTGGTACATTGAAATAGTAAAACCAAGAATATATAGCGAAAATTATCAAACAAAGGTTGCAGTATGTGATATATTAAACCATGTATTTGGTACATCTTTAAAATTGTTACATCCATTTATGCCATTTATAACATCAGAAATATATGGTAATTTAGTACAATATAATGATAAAGATTTAATGGTATCAAAATGGCCAACAATAAGAGAAAAATTTGTTTTTGAAAAAGAAGAACAATTCATAGAAAATCTAAAATCAATAATAACACAAATAAGAAATGTTAGAGCAAACATGAATGTACATCCAAGCAAAAAATCAAAATTAATTTTTGTATCTGAAAATTACAAAAAAGAAATTGAAACATCTTCTGCTTTTATTGAAAAACTAGGATTTGCGAATGAAATTCTTGTTCAAGAAAACAAAGAAAATATTCCTCAAAATGCTATATCAATTATGGGAGACGGAATTGAAGTTTATATCCCATTTGAAGAATTAGTTGACATTGAAGAAGAAAAGAAACGTCTTGAAGAAGAAAAGAAAAAAGTATTAGCTGAAATAGAAAGAGCTACCAAAATGCTTTCAAATCCTGGATTTGTTAACAAGGCTCCAGAAGCTAAAATTAACGAAGAAAAAGCTAAACTTGAAAAATATAAAGAAATGTTAAAAAGTATTGAAGAAAGATTGTCTTAGTGATATAATATTTTAGTTAACAATATTTTGAAAGGTGGCTTTTTATATGTTCAACAGACGGAATACTATGAAACAAAAACGTTTTTTTAGCAAAAAATATAAAGCTAAGAAACGCATGCAAATGCCCGAATTTGTACTTGAAGATGTTTGTAACTCTTCAAAATCTATTACCAACAACAAACTCACCAAAAAAGTAGCTCGCCTTTTAGTTGCAGGACTTATCATTCTGATAATTATCAGTTTTGTGATAATTGCAACCGTTCTCTCATAAGAGAAACAGCCTCGACAAACTTCTTGCAAAGGAAGTTTGCCTGAGGTATTTTTTATGTTCTAAAACAGACAAACCTGGCATATTATAATGTAGTATGAATAGGGAGGAGAGCAAAAGATGATAGATGAAAGAAAAAGTATGAATATAAATACAAGCATAGTACAAAATTTAGTCTTAGAAAATAGAGGCAAACTAAGTGTTTCAGGAGTAAATGATGTATTAAGTTTTGATGATCAAGTAGTAATAGTAGATACAGAATTAGGTTTGCTAACAGTCAAAGGAGAAAATATAAGAATAAATAAGTTAAGTTTAGATACTGCAGAAGTTATAATTGAAGGAGAAATAACAAGTTTAGCATATAGTCAAAACAAACAAGATAAAAGTTCAGGAACATTATTAAGCAAAATTTTTAAATAGAAAGGCAACAATATGGCTCAAAGTCAAGCATATTTATTTTTAGTTTTCTCATTAACAGGAGTTATAATAGGAATTTTATTCGATTTTTTTAGAATCCTTAGAAAGACAATAAAAACTCCAAATTTTATAACTTACATAGAAGATATTTCTTTTTGGATTTTAACAGGTCTTTTAATTTTATATAACATATGGTATTTCAATGATGGCGAAATTCGAATATATATGTTTT
>JAZSAX010000094.1:0-51341 GCA_045602065.1 Clostridia bacterium | reverse complement strand
AATTGTATGTATTTCTCCATATCTGTCCATATATGTTATAGATGTTACAACATCTTTCATTTCTTTTCCATGTGCCCCTGCATTCATTCTAATTGCACCACCAATTGTTCCAGGAATGCCTGATGCAAATTCAAACCCTGCTATTTCTTGTTTCAAACATTTCTGTGCTATAAAGGCAAGTTTTACTCCGCTTCCTACTTTTAATTTTGCTTTTTGGTTGTCTAATTCAAAAGTTGGAATTTCTATTTTTAATACAATTCCTTTAATTCCTTCATCTGAAACAAGAATATTACTTCCATTCCCTATTATTGTTAGTGTTATTTCTTGTTCTTTTGATAATCTTAAAATTGTTTTTAATTCCTCTGCTGTTTGAATTTTTATTAAATATTCTGCTGGGCCACCAATTTTGAATGATGTGTACTTATTCATAGGTTCATTTGTGTATATTCTATCTTTTGGGATAAATTGTTCAATCTCTTCTATATTCATTTTTTCACTCCTATCTATTCATAATATGACGATAGATTTTATTTTTGCCATTATATCAGGTACATATTATCATTTTTTTCCTAATTTTACAAGAATTTTTAATAAATCTCTTTAAATTTTACGAAACTTATAGTATAATATATCTGTAGTGTTTTACACAAGCCAAAAAGGAGGAATTTATATGTGGCAAATTTGGGCAATAGCAGCTGGCGTATTTCTTATTTTAGAAGCTTTTACAATGGGCTTTTTAGTATTTTGGTTAAGTATAGGTTCTTTACTAGCTATGTTAGTAAGTTTTATTACAAATAATGTAATTATTCAAACTACAGTATTTGTAATTTCATCTGCATTACTTATACTTGCAACAAAACCTCTAGTGAAAAAATTCACTCAAAAGGACACCACAAAAACAAATGTATTTTCACTTGTAGGAAAAAAAGCAATTGTTATTGAAGATATTGATTGGGCTACAGGAACTGGTCAAATAAAATTTGAAGGTCAAGTTTGGTCAGCAAGATCAGCAGAACAAGTAAACATCGTCAAAGGAACAGAAGTTGAAATTGAAAAAATTGAAGGTGTAAAAGCCTTTGTAAAACCACTTAATGAATATATTCATAATTAGTTTTTAATATTTAAAATATAAATAATTTAGGTAATAATATTTACCAAAAGGAGGACAAAATGGCGTTTTTAATCGCATTACTTGTTATAATAGTAATTATAGCAGTTAAATCAATCAAAGTTGTTAGACAATCTGAAGTTTACATTATAGAAAGATTAGGAAAATTCCATAAAATAGCAGACGCAGGTCTTACAATAATCATTCCATTTTTTGATCATGTAAGAAGTGTTGTAAGTTTAAAACAACAAACTATGGATATCCCACCTCAAGGAGTTATAACTAAAGATAATGTTACAATTACAATAGATACAGTTGTATTCTATCAAATTACAGATCCTGCAAAAGCAGTTTATGAAATTCAAAGCTTGAAAAAAGGTATTGAATATTTAGCAATCACAACAATTCGTGATATTGTTGGTAAAATGGACTTAGATGAAACATTTAGTTCTAGAGATGGAATTAACTCAAAACTAAGAGTTATTCTAGATGATGCTACAGATAGATGGGGATGTAAAATCGACAGAGTTGAAATTAAAGATATTACACCACCTGCTGATATCAGAGATGCAATGGAAAAACAAATGAATGCAGAAAGAAATAAAAGAGCTTTAATTCTTGAAGCTGAAGCTCAAAAACAATCTGCTGTTACTATTGCAGAAGGTAAGAAAGCCGCTGCTATTCTTGAAGCTGAAGCTGATAGAGAAGCTAGAATTCGTAGAGCTGCCGGTGAAGCGCAAGCTATTAAATCTGTTGCAGAAGCTAAAGCAAAAGAAATCGCTATGGTTTATGATGCAATAAAATCTGCTAACCCAGATGATAAACTTGTTCAATTAAAATCTCTTGAAGCTCTTGAAGAAGTTGCAAAAGGTGATGCTAACAAAATCTTCATTCCTTTTGAAGCTACAGGTGCATTAAGCAGTTTAGGTGCAGCAAAAGAAGTTTTTACAGATAAAAAATAATATAAAAGATCAGGTCTTAAAACACAAAAAAGAGACCTGTTCTTTTTTTATATTTTTCCTTCCAAAATTTGCATTTCTTTGAAATATATGTTATAATAATATTTGTACAGTTATATAAAAAGAGGTGAAATAAATGACATTATTAGCAATAATATATGTTTTAATATTTATAATATTTGCATTAATAGCATATGCAGTAATGCAAATAAAATTAGCCGGAATTGAAGTAAAAGACTTTTGGAGCTTTATAGAAGCAAACCAAGTATTAGATAAATTATATGTGTTTTCAAAAAAATATGAGACTCTTACCCCCCAACAAAAAGTTGTGTATTTGATGGAGGCAGAAAAAGTTTTTACAGCTTTTGATAAAATACCAAATATAGTTTGGGAAGATGAATTTAAAAAATACGACGAAGTTTTGAAAAAATATAAAGAAATAAAAGTTGAAAGATGGATGTCTAATTAACACATCCATCTATCATTTTTTACGAAAGGAAGAAATTATGGAAGAAAGATTTAAAGTTACAAAAAAAGCTGGAATTTATGGAATTATAGGAAATATATTTTTACTAGTTCTTAAAGCAATTGTAGGTTTTGCAAGTAAGAGCCAGGCAATGATTGCTGATAGTATAAATAGTGCAGGAGATATTTTTGCATCTTTAATGACCTTTATAGGAAATAAAATTGCAAGTGTTCCTGGTGATGAAAGTCATAACTTTGGACACGGAAAAGCTGAATATATCTTTTCTTTATTTATTGCAATTTCAATGATAATTGCCTCACTAAAAACATTTCTTGATGCAGTAGCTACTCTATTTATAGGAAATCAAATTATTTTTTCTTGGTGGCTAGTAATTGCTTGTATAATTACTATAATAACCAAAGCTCTTCTATTTTTTTATACAAAAGCAATGTATAAAAAATATAATAACATTTTACTAGAAGCAAGTATGGCTGACCATAGAAATGATTGTATTATAACTACATTCACTTTAATATCAGTATTGTTATCGCTTAAAGGTATAACTTGGTTTGATAGTATAGTTGGTATTGGAATATCAGCATGGATATTTAAAACTGGTATAGAAATTTTTATGGAAAGCTATAATATCTTAATGGATGTTTCGATTGATGAAAAAACAAAAGACATAATTTTAGATTTGGTACATGCTTATAAAGAAATAAAAGGAGTAAATGACATATCATCTACCCCTGTTGGATATCAATATATTGTATTTTTAACAATTGCTGTTGATGGAAATATGACAACATTCGATAGTCATAAATTAGCAGATGATTTAGAAAAAACTATTGTTAAATTAGATAAAGTTTATAAAGCTATTGTTCATGTTGAACCATATTTTGGAGATTAAGGTTTTTACCCTAATCTCCACTTTTCATTTTTCCTTAGATTTCCTTCTAAAATTTCTTCTGAAATCCTATCTTCAATTAAAGTTTGTATTGCTCTTCTTAGAGGTCTGGCACCGAAATTTTTGTCTATACCTTGTTCTAAAACTTCTTCTAAAACACTGTCATCTATTTCTACAATATATTTTTGCTGTTTTAGTCTTTCTTGAACTTGTCTTATCATAATTTTTGCAATTTGTTTAATGTTCTCATCATTTAATTTATGAAAGACTATTATCTCATCTATTCTATTTATAAACTCTGGTCTTAATTCACGTTTCAGTTCTTTTATTACCTCTTTTTTTGTTTCTTCATATTCCTTGTTTTGTACCTTCATCATCTCATTATTGCTAACTTCAGAAGCATTTCCAAAACCTAATGATTTTCTTTCAGTAATATGTCTTGCGCCTAAATTTGATGTCATTATAATAACTGTATTTTTAAAATTTACTTCTCTTCCTTGTGAATCAGTCAAATGTCCATCTTCTAAAATTTGCAACAATAGATTTGTTACATCTGGATGTGCCTTTTCAATTTCATCAAATAAAACAACTGAATATGGTTTTCTCCTAATTTTTTCAGTTAGTTGTCCTCCTCCATCAAATCCTACATATCCTGGCGGAGAACCTATTAATTTTGATACAGAATGTGCTTCCATGTATTCTGACATATCTAACCTTATCATTGCATTTTCATTATCAAATAATATCTCAGCTAAGGCTTTCGACAGTTCTGTTTTGCCTACTCCTGTTGGTCCTAAAAACAAAAATGAACCTATTGGTCTTTTAGGATCTTTCAATCCTACTCTTCCCCTTCTAATAGCTTTTGCAACTGCTTCTACAGCTTCATTTTGTCCTATTACTCTTTCATGAAGTTTTTCTTCTAAATTTTTTAATTTTATATTTTCATCTTCAGTTAATTTTTGAACAGGAATTCCTGTCCATTTTGATATAATCTCTGCTATATTTTCTTCGTTTATTTCTGCTATATTTCTATCTTTTATCTTTTTCCATTTATTATTTTCTTTTTCTAGTCTTTCTTTTATTTCTATCTCTTTGTCTCTAAATTGTGCTGCTTTTTCAAATTCTTGATTATATATTGCTTCTTCCTTCTCTTTTATTGCAATATCCAGTCTACCTTCAAGTAGCTTTATTTCATTAGGTTCTGTAAACATTTTAATTCTAACTTGTGAAGCAGCTTCATCTATTAAATCAATCGCTTTATCTGGCAAAAATCTATCTGTAATATATCTTATAGATAAGTCTACAGCCGCACTTATAGCCTCATCTGTTATTTTAACATCATGATGAGCTTCATATTTATCTCTTATTCCTTTAATTATTTCAATTGTTTGATTTTGTGTTGGTTCATCAACATTAACTGGACTGAATCTTCTTTCTAATGCAGAATCTTTTTCTATATATTTTCTATATTCTTCAATTGTAGTAGCTCCTATTAATTGTATTTCTCCTCTTGCTAATAAAGGTTTCAAAATATTTGCTGCATCTATAGCTCCTTCTGCGGCTCCAGCTCCAACTATTGTATGTATTTCATCTATAAATAATATTATATCTCCAGCTTTTTTTACTTCATTTAATGCTTTTTTTATACGCTCTTCAAAATCTCCTCTATATTTAGCTCCTGCCACCATTCCTGATATGTCCATACTAAAAATTCTTTTTTCTTTTAAACTTTGTGGAACTTGTCCATACACTATTTTTTCTGCTAAACCTTCAATAATTGCTGTTTTACCTACACCTGGTTCTCCTATTAAACATGGATTATTTTTTGTCCTTCTCGAAAGAATTTGAATTATTCTCTCTATTTCTTTTTCTCTTCCTACAATATTGTCAAATTTTCCTTCTTCAGCTTGTATAGTTAAATCTTCTCCAAATTGATTTAAAGTGGATGTATTAGTAGAACTTCCTCTCGATTTAGGTATGTCCTTTCCAATTTCTTTATCAGTTTCTTCCTCATTTATTACTTTAGCTATTTCATTATAAATTTTAGGAATTTCTACATTTAATTCTATTATTACTCTTGTAGCCAAACAGTCTCCTTCTTTCATAATCGCTAATAATAAATGTTCTGTTCCTATAAAATTATATCCTATTCTCTTAGCCTCTAAAAAAGCATTTTCTAATATTTTCTTTGTTCTTGGAGTAAAACCCAGAGATTCTTT
This sequence comes from Clostridia bacterium, assembly GCA_045602065.1. Lineage (GTDB taxonomy): Bacteria > Bacillota > Clostridia > TANB77 > CAG-508 > CAG-269. The sequence goes on along the minus strand of JAZSAX010000094.1, from coordinate 45,682 downwards.
TATTTTGTCTCCTTTTCCTAGTAGTTCTTCAATTTTGTTTCTTACTTTTTCTTCAGTTATTCCTTTATTAGCTAAAACTTTAGCGGCAATTCCTTCCCCTTCTTTAATCAATCCATATAATATATGTTCTGTGCCTATATAGTTGTGACCTAACTCTATTGATATGTCATTTGCAATTTCTATAACTTTTTTAGCTTTGTTGGTAAATTTATATATCATTATTATCCCTCTCATTCTTCTTTTGAGTCATTTTTGCCATCTTTTCTGCATTGTCTTTTTGCTTTGGAAGTGGTATCCAAGCAAAATATGTTGATACAAATTCTCCATATTGTGTTGCATCTTCTCCTACCTCTGGATGCGTTTGCTTTTGTTCTTTATCCATAAAAAGCACCTACCTTTCTAATAAGGTATGTGCTTTTTTAAATTTTTTATTCATTTAATCTTTTATTCCAAATAATAATTTTACAATTCCCCTTAAAACTTTGGGAACTTTTTTTACAACAATAGTCATATGTAGACCTCCTTTTAGCAGAGCAACCATAACATTCCTACTGATATTACTATTATACCTATTAAAATTAACCACCAAATAGCTGGCAGGAATAACACTAGTAATATTCCCAATCCAAATCCTACTAAGCATACTCCAAATGTCTTTTTTAAGATTTTCATTATGATTTCCTCCAATATTTTTATTATATTATATTCTTGGAGATTAATTATGTGAATAAAAAAGAGCTAGATTCCTCTAGCTCCTTAATTTAGTTTTATTATTTTATATCTTCAAATGTTTTATACTTTTTATATGTTACAAATACTATTATTGCAACTATAATTAATACCATCATAAGAGTTTGTAATCCTGCATTTGGAATATTTCCATCAATGATTGTTGTATCTTTACCTTCTTCAATTTTTCCTGGTTCTTTTTCTGCATAAATATCATCATCATTGTTTGTTTTTTCTGAAACAGTTATTTTACAAGTTGCTTTATAATTTCCATCTTTTGTTGTTACTGTTATGGTTGTTTTCCCTGTTTTTAATGCTTCTATTATACCATTTTCTGATATTGTAGCAACATCTGTATTTGAACTTGTCCATACTACCTCTTTATTTGTTGCATTTGTTGGCTTTATTGTTGCCACTAAATTTGTTTTTTCACTAACTTGCATTTTTAATTCTGTTTTATCAAGTTCAATTCCTGTTACTTTTACTGATAAAACTGCTTCTTCTACTGTCACAACACATGTATCTGTGAAACTTCCATCTTGTGTTGTTACTGTTATTGTTGCTGTTCCTGCTGATAATCCTGTTACTACTCCATTTGCCACTGTTGCTACACTTTCATTATTACTTGACCATGTTATATTTTTGTTTGTTGCATTTTCTGGCATTACTGTTGCTACTAATGTTTCTGTTTCTTCTTCTTTTACTGTTACTGTTTCTTTATCTAATGTTACTCCTGTTACTGGCACTGTTGTTGGTGTTACAACTTTTTCTTCTACTGTTACAACACATGTATCTGTAAAGTTTCCATCTTGTGTTGTTACTGTTATTGTTGCTGTTCCTTCTGATACTCCTGTTACTACTCCATTTGCTACTGTTGCTACACTTTCAGCACTACTTGACCATGTTACATTTTGGTTTGTTGCATTTTCTGGCGTTACTGTTGCTACTAGTGTTGTTGTTTCTTCTTCTTTTATTGTTACTGTTTCTTTATTTAGTGTTACTCCTGTTACTGCTACTGTTGTTGGTGTTGCAACTTTTTCTTCTACTGTTACAACACATGTATCTGTAAAGCTTCCATCTTGTGTTGTTACTGTTATTGTTGCTGTTCCTGCTGATACTCCTGTTACTACGCCATTTTCTACTGTTGCTATTGTATTATCACTACTTGACCATGTTACATTTTGATTTGTTGCGTTTTCTGGCATTACTGTTGCTACTAATGTTGTTGTTCCTTCTTCTTTTATTGTTACTGTTTCTTTATTTAATGTCACCCCTGTTACTGCTACTGTTGGTGGTGTTACAACTTTTTCTTCTACTGTTACAACACATGTATCTGTAAAGTTTCCATCTTGTGTTGTTACTGTTATTGTTGCTGTTCCTTCTGATACTCCTGTTACTACTCCATTTGCTACTGTTGCTACACTTTGATTATTACTTGACCATGTTATATTTTGATTTGTTGCATTTTCTGGCGTTACTGTTGCTACTAATGTTTCTGTTTCTTCTTCTTTTATTGTTACTGTTTCTTTATCTAATGTTACTCCTGTTACTGGCACCGTTGTTGTTCCTTCACTTAATGTTGTAAAGGCTTTGATACATGCACTTGTATCTTTTAATACAATAGTTGTCTCGTCACTAGTTCCCGCATAATACGTTTTACTATAGTCATCTAAGTCAGACCATACTGTGCCATTAAAAGAAATGAAACTTTCATTTGGAGATGCTGTTGCTGTAGCATAAGGATCATCCTCCTCAGCCGAACCACTAGCATAACCATTATATTCTAGCGGTATTTCTGTTCTTGTTGAGTTTATATATTTTATTTTAATTGCAAAATTGTCACCAGTTAATTGTATCGGAGATGATAATTTTAATGAATGGTATCCACCTTCTAATGCTTGTGTAGCTGTAAATGTAGCAACCAATTCACAATCTTCTAATTTACCATCATTAGGATTTACGTATATTTCTATTCCATGTGCACTAAATAAGAATATTCCAATTTCTGATAAATATTCAGTTGATTGTTTAGATTCTCTTGAAAAAACACTTGCAGCATATCCGCTATCTAAATATTGGGTTCCCTCATCATTTATTACATACACCGAGTAATTTGCACCCAATTCATCATATGCGTATATATTGTCATAAGAGTCTTCTTCATCTTCTTTTTCAGATATATCAACAATTCCACATAAATCTTGCTCTATAACAGCATCATCATAAGATATATAGAAATACCCTGAATCTCCAAATTCTTCTCCCCAAGAATTTAGTACTATATATGCACCATCATTTATAGGTCTTTTGCCTTCCAAAAAATTCTCTTTTGGGAAAGTATCATCCCATCCTACTATTGTTACAGCATGATCCGGATTAGAAAAACTACTATTATTAAAAAATGCTTTTGTAGTACTATTGTACATACTTGTTATATTGCCACTATTTGTATACATCATAGCTGTAATTGCTCCGTTTTCTTTTATATGTTCTTTTACCAGTAGTCTTAGCGCTTGAACTTCTTCTGGTTCATATTCATTATATCCTATCCACGCACTACTATCTTTATATGTTATAGAATTTGTTGAATAACTTTTATATATTGGCGCAAATATAGTTGCATCTTTTATTCTAGCTTTTGCTTCTTTATCTAATTGCACATTACTAATATTAGTTAAGAAATATGGTTGTGAACTATTTTCGACTTCATCATAAACACTCTCAAAAGAAAAATCCTCTTCATATACAGGTCCCAAACCAGATGTCCCGTAAGCTAATGCCATTAAATAGTTTCCTCCATCACCTACTATTCTATTATATAACGCCCCTGCCATATAATCTATATGCATTGGAGAATATTCTTTTACTGTTCTTTTAAATTTATTTGCAATTGTTGTCTCTATCATATTTGAAAACGAGAATGCCCAACAAGATCCTGTTTGTTGTTGATTTTTTACATATATACCTATATTACTTTTAGCCAATTCCGTTTTTAAATTGTATGAAGAAGTTCCTTCCTCTTCACTTTTTAGTATATATTGATTATATTTTGATCTTTTTATGCTATCTTTAAAATTTATATCAATATATGTTGGTGGAATTATTGTGTTTTTTTCCTCTTTGTCTAATTTCTCCCATTGTTCATATGAAGCTGATTTTTTAGGCACTAATTCTAAATATGTTTCACTATTTGCGATAGTAATTATCGGCAAAATAAAAAACATTATTAATGCTATTATTACAATTTGTTTTTTCAAAAACTTTTTCATAGTTAATCTCCCTTTTTATAATTCTTTTTATAATTCTTTTTATATATAAATAATACCATTTTTTCATTACAATTCAGTTACATTTATATTACATTTTAATTACTTTTATATTGTTTTCCGACAAAAAAAAGAGCTAGATTGCTCTAGCTCTATCATATATTTATATATTTTTTATAATTATCCGTTTACTAAATCTTTTAATGCTTTACCAGCTTTGAATACTGGAGCTTTAGATGCAGGTATTTTGATTTCTTCTTTTGTTTGAGGATTTCTACCTTTTCTAGCAGCTCTTTTTCTAACTTCGAAAGAACCAAATCCAACTAATTGAACTTTGTCTCCTCCTGCTAATGCTTCTGCTACAACTCCTGTGAATGCATTAACTAATGCTTCTGTTGCTTTTTTTGAATCACCTGTTTTTGCAGCGATAGCTGCTACTAATTCAGCTTTGTTCATTATACATTACCTCCTATAAATTTTTGTATATGTACTTATATTGCAGTTTGTAGCAATATTTGTACTTCTATTTTATCTTATTCTCCAAAATAAATTAAATTCCCCTCTTTTTTTTGAAAATTTTAATATATTTTTAATTTTTCTAAAATTTTATATATTTTTTCACCTTTTGGTAACATATATATGTCCTCTTTATTGTAAATTTTTAATGCCACAACAGATGCTAAATATATTATTACAGCTAAGATAATTGAAATTATTGTTGCCTTATTACCAAAATTTATTCCATTTAACAAAGTAAATATTGTATAAGAACAAACTCCCATTATTCCTGTTGCTAAAACTGGTTTTAATACAAACTTTTTAAATGGCAAATCTAATTTAACATATTTCTTTAATACACAAAATACAATTATAAATGCAACAGCATGACATGATATTGATCCTATTGCAGCTCCATAAACATTTAATTCTGGTATTGGTAATAATACTAAATTTAAAATCAATTTTACTAAACACCCTATTCCTAATGCTATTGCAGGAATCATTACTTTCCCAAAGCCTTGTAATGCACCATTTATTGTCTGATTAAGTATTGAGAATAATACTGAGAATGCTATCATCTGTAATAGTAACGCTCCTTGTGATGCATTTGGGTATAATAAATTTAATATTGGTTGTGCAAATATTATCATTCCTACTACACAAGGTAATCCTATTAACATTGATGTTAATAATGAAAATGATGTTCTTTTAGTTGCTGTTTCTTTATCATTTGTTGCTTTTGCAGCTGCTATAGCTGGTACTAATGCTGTTGCAAATGCAATATTTATAGCTAATGGCAAATTTGTCAATGTATCTACTTTTCCTGCTAACTGGCCGTATAATTTTGTTGCAACATCTGATGATAAATATGTACTTAAAATTCTTTTAACTGTAAATGAGTCTATATTTTTATTAAATGATGTCATTATTGAACTTAGTGTTAAAGGAATTGACACCATTAATATTTTCATTATAATTGCTTTTACATTTTCATATTTGTAATTTGTAGAATTTTCTATTTCGTTTCCAATTTCTTTTCTTCTAATTCTATAATATATAAATAAATATACAAAACTTGAAAATGTTGCAAGTGTTGTTGCTATATTAGCCCCTGCAGCCATCATCTCTGTTGATGTTGAAGTTATAATTGCCACTATTTCAACGATTACAATTGTCAATATTGTTTTAAATATTTGTTCTAACGTTTGTGCCCTTGCAGTTGTTTTCAAGCTTCTTCTTCCATTAAAATATCCTCTAAATACTGATGATATTGATACAAAGAAAATTGCTGGTGATAGTGCTACAAGTGTTAACTCTGCTTCTGGAATTTGAATCCAGTTATATGCAATTGTATGTGCACCAAAAAATAATAACATTGTTCCGATAGCACCTATACATCCAAATGTTGCTAATGCTACTTTGAAGATTTTGTTTGCACCTCTATTATCTCCTAATGCTAATCTTTCTGATACTAGTTTTGATATTGCATTTGGTACTCCTATTGAAGATATTGTTAATAATAATGCATATATTTGATATCCACTAGCATATATCGCATTTCCAGCATCTCCAAAGCCTTCTCTATTTGTTAAATATAATGTATATATTAATCCTAATATTTTTATTAATATCTGTGAGAACATTACTGTTACGACACCTTGCATAAACGTTTCTTTTTTCGCTGCCATAATTCCTCCTATGTTAAATTCTATGATAAATAACTTTTTTTAGTATATATTTTAGATTCAAATCTTTGTATATTATTATGAAGTAAGGTCAAGACCTACTCGAAGACCCGTGATATGTTTTGACCACGGAATAATAATATATAAAGATTTGAATCCATTATATATCAAAAATGTAAAATTTATCAAGAACTTTCATTAAATTTATTGACAAATCTCTATTTTTGTATTAAAATTATGGGGTATTATTATGAAATATGATTTAAATATGAAACTTCTCCCCGGTAGTTTTAGATTTAAATTTCATATATATCAAATAAATTTCTATATAAATTGAACCTTAGACACCAATTTATTAGAATTTAGAAAAAATAAAAAATAGGAGGGTATATATTACCATGAATAACGTTACATATAGTGCAAAAAAAGAAACAGTTGAAAGAAAATGGTTAATAATTGATGCAGCAAACAAACCATTAGGTAGAGTTGCTACAGAAGCTGCTAGATTATTAAGAGGAAAACACAAACCAACTTTCACACCAAATGTTGATACAGGAGATAATGTTATAATTATCAATTGTAAAGATGTTATATTAACAGGAAATAAAATTAATTCAAAGATGTACAGACATCATTCAGGTTACATTGGAGGAATGAAAGAAACTCCAGCAGCTGTAATGCTTGAAAAAAATCCTGAAAAAGCTATGACATTAGCTGTAAAAGGAATGTTACCTCATACTTCTTTAGGAAGAAAAATGGCAACAAAATTAAGAGTATTCGCTGGAAGCGAACACAATCTTCAAGCACAAAAACCAGAAATCTGGAATTATTAATAAGGAGGAACTAATATAATGGCTAAGTCAAATAAAATCGTATATATGGGTACAGGTAGAAGAAAAAGTTCAGTAGCTAGAGTAAGATTAGTTGAAGGAACAGGAAAAATAACAATTAACGGAAAAGATATTGAAGAAGTTTTCGATTTAGAAACTTTAAAAGTTATTGTTAGACAACCATTAACAGTTACAAATACATTAACAAAATATGATGTAATTTGTTCAGTTTATGGTGGAGGAATTTCTGGTCAAGCTGGAGCTATTAGACATGGTATTGCTAGAGCTTTAAATGAAGCTAACTCAGAATACAGACCTGCTTTAAAATCAAATGGATTCTTAACAAGAGATCCTCGTATGAAAGAAAGAAAAAAATACGGTATGAAAAAAGCTAGAAAAGCACCACAATTCTCAAAGAGATAATATTAAAAAAGCACTATTTTCAAATAGTGCTTTTTATTTTATGCATTTCTTGCTTTTCTAAAACATTTAATATTCTTGGTCTATTATATCTTTGAATAATAATAAACTGACTATCAAAAATCATAGCAGCAATTGCAGATATTCCAAATGCCCATGCTTTTCCCCATGGAATTATAAATAATAATGTTGATAGTGAAATTATTTCATTTATCCAGTGGTCAATTTCTGATTTTACCATAGTATTTGCAATTTCTTGTAGTGTGTGCTCTTTTAAAGAAAATGATTCTGGGTTATATGTTAAAGCTTTCCCCTTCCACTCTTTTACATGTAATAATTTATATAAACCTTTTTCAAAACTTTTTTCTTTAAACCACCATTGCTTATAATTTATATGTTTCTTAAATAGTTTAGAAACATTTCCCATAATAATTCTTACCCAAAAATGATACATTATTGTAAATGCTATTATTCCTATCCATAAAATCATTTCAGTTCTATATGTATTCCCATAATATAAATAAAAACAAATTATTGATGCAATAAGTGTGATACCAATTACACAATACATAAATATTGCCGGACCGCTTTTCTTCGTTTTACTCATTTTATTGCTCCCTATTATTTTTCAATTCTTTTTTATATTGTTTAAATGCTTTTTTATTTTCAGGTGTATACCCTTTTAAACAATCAGTTGGTGCTTTTTCACAAATTTTATTTAGGATTCCTATAAATTCTTCTGTTGGTGCACCTTTTATTTCTACACATCCTACTTTTGTTTTTCCATCTTTCAAATATACTATTAAACTAGAAGACGCAGTTATTCCATAAGTTTTTACATTATGAATATGTACCCATTTAACATCTGAATATTTAAATGCAACAAGTGCCCCATATTTTATATCCACAAAAAAGTCTCTTGTTAATATTACTCTATCTTTGTAATGTTTTTCCTCAACAAAATCATCTAATTGACGTGCTAAATCTTCTTCATATTCATTTTTCTTCAAATATTTTTTTACTCTATTTTTTTCTATTGCCATAGCAATGTGAATTATAGCTATTATAACCATTACACATATTGCAGTAACTATTATTAATACTTGCCAACTTGTGTCAACTGGCTCTCTTCTTACATTTAATAACACACTTCCAAAATAAAGCTCAAACTGTTCTTCACTTATTTGATATTCTTCACTTATCCCTTCATTATAATAGTCTAAAATCATTGTTTTTAATTCACTTGATATTGATTCTGTCATTCCATAAACTGTTACCGGTTCTGGCTCAACAGGATTTTCTTCAGTAGAAAATGTATAGTCTTGCCATGGTTTTAATAAATCTATTGTATCAAAATCTAAGTCTAATACATACATATATCCTTCATTAAATGCAATATAATATCTATCATTTTCAGAACTATATTCATTTTCTATATCACCATATATTGCAACTTCATCAGATAAACCTTGTACATCAAAATATGCATATTGCTCTGTTGCCATTCCAACAGCTCCATCTGTTGTAAAGTCTATTGGTTCAGGTGTTTCATTTTCGACTCTATAGTTTATCCAAAATCCTGCACCTATTATTGCTAAAACACAAATTACATATCCCCAAATTATCCATTGTGCTGTTTTCTTACCTCTTTTTACGATTCTTTCCCCATTCATTTCCATACTTATTTCTCCTTTTTTTAAAAAAACCGGTTCTTGACAATAGCAAAGAACCGGTTTGTAATTAATTTAATATGCTTTTCTATACAAAAATATTGCTATTGCCATCCCTATTATACTTGCTATATTTATATGTAATGCAAATGCAAATGTTAAACTTAAAACATTAAAATCTAATACAAAAGGATTTTCAATTCCAAATGTTTGCCCATATGCTAGCCACCCAAGCCAATCAACTTGTGCTGCAACTTCTCCTAACAATCCTCCAATAACTAGCCCTGCAAATATAAATAATATAACCATCAAATTTTTATCTCTTGTAGCCATTTTTTATTCCTCCATTTTTTCTTATATTTTATCTTCCTGTACTTTTTAAATATTCTTCTACATTTATTACTTTTTGGTTTTCGTTATATGTCATGAAATATTGATTTTCACCAGTTTCTGCATTAGTTTTTAAATATACTGCATTTAGTGTATTGTCAGGCACTAATTGTTCTCCGGCAGATGTTACTATATTATAGAATTTATTCTGTTGTACCACAATCATTTCATAACTTGGTATAATTAATGCAGGATACGAATTACTTGCAAATGATGTATTACATCCTACTCCAGTATATTTAAATTCATTTATTTGAGTTCCATTTACATCGAAGAACCCCCATAAATTTTCATGATTTTGTATTGGTATTATTTTATTTAATAAAACAAACGAATTATCCACTCCATTTTGAGCATAACTTCCAATATTCAATCCTATTTGTTTATATTCTGGAGCAATAACTACATCACCATTTATATTTATTACACCATATGAATTATTCTGCTTTACTAGATATAGTCCATTCTTATTATCCATTGTTTGTATATCATCATATATTGTTCTTACTTTTACTGTTGCATCTTTTTTGACAATACCATATTTCCCATTACTTTTCACTATAAAATCTGTTGTTGCTGGCAAATATTCAATTTCTTCATATTTTACTTCTAATACATTATCTCCTGTTGTTACATTTATAACTCCATAGTTGTTATTTTCTTCTATTATAATCATGTCTTCAAATATTGCTTTCTTATCTGTGAATTCTGTTGAATATTTTTTTTGGCTCTCTGTTTCTCCTTCTAAGCCTAATTTTGTTGCATAATATTGAACTAAATAATCCATTGAAAACATATCAATGTTTTTAAATTTCTCATCATGTGCAATCATTATATTAAAAGCTTTTTGAATTCCATCTATTGTTGTATATAGTTCTCCATCTTTTTCGAATACTGCTTTATCTAATGTCATATATTCAATTTCTGAGCCTTCAGCTATTTTTATTAATGTATCCGAATCCTTAGTAAACATTGCTGTCTCATTTTCACTTACAACATGGCATTTCGTTTTATCTTCAGATTTATTTAAATAATCCCCATTAAAACCTTGGTAGCCTAAAATAGGTGCTATTTTTAATATCGGAACATATATCTGTAATCCCTCTTCTGTTGATTCTATATAAAGCATTTTTTCTATTTGATTGTTTTTAGCTCCATCTATTTTTATTATTGTTGCAGATCCCTTCAAATAAACTATCCCTATAACAATTAATATCATTATAAGTATTAGTGCAACAGTACAACTTCCTATAATCATTGGCACTTTTGACTTTTTTTCCTCTATTTTTTCATCATACAATTCCATAATTTTTCCTCCTATCTTTCGTAACCATATTTTTTATAAAATTCTTCTCTAAATGTTCCTAAATTGTCATTTTCAATTTCTATTCTAACTCTTTCCATCAATTTAGTCAAGAATCTTAAATTATGAATTGAAAGTAATCTCACTCCTAATATTTCATTTGCTTTTACAAGATGTCTCAGATATGCTCTTGTATAATTTTTACATGTATAACAATCACACTCTTCATCTAATGGTCTCCAGTCTCTTTCATATGTTGCATTTCGTACAACCACTTTCCCATTCCATGTCATTGCAGTTCCATTTCTCGCTATTCTTGTTGGTAATACACAATCACACATATCTATTCCTGCAATTGCTGCTTCTATCAAATAATCTGGAGAACCTACTCCCATTAAATATCTTGGCTTATCTTTTGGCATAAGTGGTGTTGTATGTTTTAAAATATCTATAAATTCTTCTTTAGGTTCACCTACACTTATTCCTCCAATTGCATATCCAGGAAAATCTAGTTCAATTAAGTCTTTTGCTGATTTTTCTCTAAGGTCTTTATAGAATCCCCCTTGAATTATTCCAAATAATGCTTGATTTTCTGTTATATGCGCATCTTTACATCTTTTTGCCCATCTTGTTGTTCTTTCCATTGAGTTTTTAGTATATTCATATGTTGATGGGTATGGACAACATTCATCAAATGCCATTATTATATCTGCTCCAAGGTCTTCTTCTGTTTTCATTACACTTTCTGGTGTAAATATGTGTTTACTTCCATCTAAATGAGATTTGAATTCTACTCCTTCTTCAGTAATTTTTCTTAAATCTCCTAAACTGAATACTTGGAATCCTCCACTATCTGTTAATATTGGTCTGTCCCATTTCATGAATTTGTGTAATCCACCTGCTTCTTTTACAATATCTTGTCCTGGTCTTAAATATAAATGATATGTATTTGATAGTATTATTTGTGCTTTTACTTCATCTTTTAAATCTTCTGGCGTTAATGATTTTACTGTCGCCTGTGTTCCTACTGGCATGAATATTGGTGTTTGTATATCTCCATGTGGTGTGTGTATAACCCCTCTTCTTGCTCCTGTTTGTTTACATTCGTGTAATAATTCATAAGTTACTGCTGGTTTCATATTCTCTCCTTTATCTAATAAACATCGCATCTCCAAAGCTAAAAAATCTATATTCTTTTTCAACTGCTTCTTTATAAGCATTCATAACATATTCTTTACCAGCTAATGCTGATACTAGCATTAATAATGTTGATTCTGGTAAATGAAAATTTGTTATTAAGCCATCTATGCATTTAAATTTATATCCTGGATATATAAATATTTTTGTATCTCCTTCTGTAGCTTGTACTTGTCCATTTTCTTGTGATGCAATTGATTCTAATACTCTACATGATGTTGTTCCTACTGCTATTACTCTTTTGCCATTATTTTTTGCTTCATTAATTTTATCTACATCCTCTTGTTTTATATAATAGTGTTCTGAATGCATATCATGTTCTTCTATATTTTCAACTTTCACAGGTCTAAATGTGCCTATTCCTACATGTAAAGTTACATTTGCTATTTTTACACCTTTTTCTTGTAGTTTTTGCAATAGTTCATCTGTAAAGTGTAATCCTGCAGTCGGCGCAGCTGCTGACCCTTCATGTTTTGCATATACTGTTTGATATCTATCATTTTCTTTTAATTCTTCATGTATATATGGTGGTAATGGCATTAAACCAATTTGATCTAATATTTCATTAAATATTCCTTGATATTTAAATTGTACTTTTCTTGTTCCACCTGGCATTGTATCTAGAATTTCTGCTTCTAGCAACCCATTTCCAAATATTACTTTTGTACCTACATGTAGTTTATTTCCTGGTCTTACTATGCTTTCCCAGATATCGCCTTCAATTCTATTTAGTAATAAAAATTCTACATGAGCACCTGTTTCTTTTTGGCCATATAATCTTGCTGGCAATACTTTTGTATTATTTCTAACCAAACAGTCTCCTGGCTCTAAATAATCTATTATGTCTTTGAAAGTTTTATGTTCTATCGTTTGTTGTTCTCTGTCTAATATCATTAATCTTGATTCATCTCTTTTTTCTATTGGTACTTGTGCTATAAGTCTTTCTGGTAGTTCGTAATTAAATTCTGATACTTTCAATTTATTCCCTCTTTTCTACGTATATATTGTACTATTTTTTGCATAAAATTGCAAGATTTTTGCAAAAAAGTAGGCAAAAAAAGGACCGTCCCCAATTTCGCGAAAAAAAGGACCGTCCCCAAATTTACATTACTTCAACATCAAGCATTAATTTTTCTCCATTTATACTAACTTCTGTATAAGAATCTCTTTTTTCATTATATAACACATTTTTAGTTAAAGTTTCTTTCATTATTTCATTTTCATATTTTTTAACAACTGCTTCTAGGATTGAATTTTCTGCAACATATAAGTTGATTTTATCTAATACTTCAAATCCTTTATCTTTTCTCATGTTTTGAACTTTAGATAAAATTTCTCTTACATATCCTTCTTCTTTTAGTTCTGGTGTTATTGTTGTATCTAGTACTACACCAATTTCGCCTTCTCCAGCAAATGCAAATCCTTCTTTTCCTTGCATTGTTACAAGTAAATTTTCTGCAGTTAAAGCTATTTGAGTGTCATCTATTTCTATATATTCTGTTCCACCATTTTTAACTTTATTTGCTAAATCCATTTGATTTAAGTTAGCTATTGCTGCTCTTATTTGTGGAATCAGTTTTCCATATTCTTTTCCTAGAACTGGTAAGTTTGGTTTTATTTCAAAATGAACATATTCAGACATATTTGCACCTAATTCTACTTCTTTAACATTTAATTCTTCTTTTACAATGTTTCCATAGTATTCAGGTAGTGCATCTGCTGATATTAACATTTTTGAAAGTGGTTGTCTGTTTTTCATATTTGAAGCATTTCTTGCACTTCTTCCAAGTTTTACTATTGAATATGCTAATCCCATTTCATTTTCTAATTTTTTGTCTATTTCACTTTCATTAACTTCTGGCCATAAGCATAAATGTACACTTTTTGGAGCTTTTTCATCTAAGCTTACTACTAAGTTTTGATAGATTTCATCAGCCATAAATGGTACAAATGGTGCTGCAATTTTTACTAAGTTTGTAAGTACTCTATATAATGTTGTATATGCACCGATTTTATCATCAGTTAATTCTTCTCCCCAGAATCTTTCTCTATTTGTACGTACATACCAATTTGAAAGTTCATCTGTGAATTCTCCTATTTGAATTGCTGCTCCTGTGATATCATATTTTTCTAATTTTTCATCAACTTCTTTTGTTAATGTATTAAGTTTAGATAATATCCATTTATCCATTATATTATTTGACTTGAAGTCTGCATATTTATTTGGATTGAATTGATCTATTTCTGCATATAAAACATAGAATGAATATACATTCCACAATGTACTTAAAAATCCTCTTTGTGTTTCTTGTACATTATTTAGTCCAAGTCTTGTTGGTAACCATGGTGCACTACATGTATAGAAATGCCATCTTGTAGCATCTGCTCCCACTTCATCTAATAGCATCATTGGGTCTACACCATTTCCTTTTGATTTAGACATTTTTTGTCCTTTTTCGTCTAAAACGTGTCCTAAAACTATACAGTTTTCATATGATGATTTATCAAATAAACATGTTGATATTGCAAGTAATGTGTAAAACCATCCTCTTGTTTGATCAATTGCTTCAGATATGAATTGTGCTGGGAAATTCTTTTCAAATAATTCTTTATTTTCAAATGGATAGTGTAATTGTGCAAATGGCATTGAACCTGAGTCAAACCAGCAATCTATTACTTCTTTGAATCTTTCCATTTCTTTTCCACATTTTGAGCACTTTAAGTGAACATTGTCTATATATGGTTTATGTAATTCAATTTCTTCTGGACAATCTATAGCTTTTTCTTTTAACTCTGCTATTGAACCTATACATTCTTCATGACCACATTCACATTTCCATACAGGTAATGGTGTTCCCCAATATCTGTCTCTTGATATTCCCCAGTCTATTACATTTTCAAGGAATTTTCCAAACCTTCCTGTTCTGATTGTGTCAGGATACCATTTGATTGTATTATTGTTTTCTACTAATCTGTCTCTTAATTTTGTCATTGCAACAAACCAGCTCTCTTTTGGATAATATAGAAGTGGTGTGTCACATCTCCAACAATGTGGATATGAGTGTAAATGTTTCTCTTTAGAGAATAATTTGTTTTGTTCTGCCATCCATTTGCATATATCTTCATTACAATCTCTTACAAATCTTCCTGCCCAAGGTTCTACTTCTTCAACAAATTTTCCTGCTTTATCTACTAAATTTACAAATGTAATTCCATTTTGTTTTGAAACTAAACTGTCATCTTCACCATATGCTGGTGCAATGTGTACAATTCCTGTACCATCTTCTAATGTTACATAGTCTCCATGAATTACTTCAAATGCTTTTCCATCAACTTTTGCAAATGGCATTAATTGTTCATATTTTGTTCCTAGAAGCTCTGCACCTTTGAATTCTTTTACAATTTCATATGGTGTTTCTTTTAACACATTTGTTAATAAATCTTTAGCTAAAATATAGTTTTCATATTTTGGTTCATCATCTGTTCCAATATTTGCTTTTACTTCAACATATGTATATGATTTGTTAATACATAGAGCTAGGTTTGATGGTAATGTCCATGGTGTTGTTGTCCAAGCTAAGATGTATGTATTTTCTTTGCCTACAACTTTGAATTTTGCAGTACATGTCATGTCTTTTACATCTTTATAACCTTGTGCAACTTCATGTGATGATAATGCTGTTCCACATCTTGGGCAATATGGCATTACTTTATGGCCTTCATATAGCAAGCCTTTTTTCCACATTTCTTTTAAAGCCCACCATACTGATTCAATATAATTATTATGATATGTTACATATGGATGGTCCATATCTACCCAGAACCCTACTTTGTTAGTCATTTCTTCCCACATTTTTACATATGTGAATACACTTTCTTTACATTGTTTTACGAACTTTTCTACACCATATGCTTCAATTTGTTCTTTCCCTGATATTCCTAATTTTTTCTCTATTTCTAGCTCAACAGGTAATCCATGTGTGTCCCATCCAGCTTTTCTATCAACATGATAACCTTTCATTACTTTATATCTTGGGATAATATCTTTCATTACCCTTGTTTCGATATGCCCAACGTGTGGCTTTCCATTTGCAGTTGGTGGTCCATCATAAAATGTGAAATATCTTTGACCTTTGTTCATATCAAAGTTCTTTTTGATGATGTCTTTTTTCTTCCACATTTCTGCAACTTCTCTTTCCATTCCTACAAATCCGTTTTTCAATTCAACTTTTTTGTACATATATATTCCTCCTTTTTATTTGTTTACACTTTCTATGTTTTGTAACTCAAATCTATATTTTTGTGTTACATTTGGATATTTTTCGTGATCTACTTCTGATAAAAACATTTCTTTTGGTCTAACCCATAATGTACAATCTCCATATAATTGTCTGTATAATACCATTTCCTCTTTTGTTTCTGAATATTTTACTATGTCTTCAACTAAGTAATAATCTCCTTTGAAATGTTTGTAAATCCCCTTAATTTTTAGTTCTTGCATTTTTAAAACCTCCTTTTTTCAAAACAAAAAAGCCATCTCATCAAAATATGCCGGATAGCATATTAGGACGAAATGACTCTATTCCGCGGTACCACCTATTTTAGTACTTTATTAATACTCTCTTGTTTATCTTTAACGCAGATTTACGGCAAAACCTACTTTTTGATATATGTTCAGCTCTGCAACTTAACTTAGGTGATAACAAATAATTTTTACTTTCAAACTCACACCATTTGTTTGATTCTCTCTTAAGATATTTTATTATTTGTCGTGTCCTTGTTATTGTTTTTTATATTTATGTCTATTATTATAACATATTTTTTTTTTTTTTCAAGTGTTTTACTTATTTTTTTGATTTTATCATAAAAAAATCACGTCCTAAAACGTGATTCTCTTTATAATTTATACATTTTCTTCAACTGGGTAAACACTTACTTGTTTTTTGTCTCTACCTTTTCTTTCAAATTTAACTGTACCATCTACTAATGCAAATAATGTATCATCTTTACCTATTCCAACATTAGTTCCTGGATGTACATTAGTTCCTCTTTGTCTAACTAAGATATTTCCAGCTAGTACAAATTGACCATCAGCTCTTTTGACACCAAGACGTTTAGATTCACTGTCTCTACCGTTCTTAATACTACCTTGCCCTTTCTTATGTGCCATGCTTCTCACTCCTTTCGGTTCTAATCTAGTCTGTGCTCTTCACCGACCATGTTATATTTTCTCAATTAAAATCTAATTAATTTTGCTGAATTAAGCTTCAACTTTTTCAGCTGTTTCAGTTTTTTCAGCTGCTGCTTTTTTAGCTGCTGTTTTTATTCCTGTGATTTCAACTTTAGTGTATGGTTGTCTGTGTCCTTGTTTTGTTCTCTCGTTTTTCTTAGCTTTCATTTTGAAAACTATGATTTTTTTACCTTTTCCGTGAGAAACAACTTTACCTTCAACTTTTACACCTTTAACATAAGGATTTCCAACTTGTACTTTTCCATCATCAGATACTAAAATAACTTTGTCAAAAGAAACTTTTTTTCCTTCTTCAACATCTAGTTTTTCGAAAAATACTACATCTCCTTGTGCTACTTTGTATTGTTTTCCACAACTTTCAATTACTGCGTACATTTAAAATGCACCTCCCTTATTTGTATACTCGCTAATCCTTAAATTAAGGCAGTTAAATATTTCATAACTTTTAGTTACCTTGACTAAGCGGATTACAGTTATCAATTTTACCATATTTATCAATATTTGTCAACATTTTGTATAAACTTTTTTATTTAGTTTTCAAAGTATTGACTTTCTCCTTCAAGCCCCTCAAAATTAACTTGTCTTAATATTTCATAAGCTATTACACATACTGAATTTGATAAATTTAATGATCTTAAAACAGGTCTCATAGGAATTCTTATTGTTTTATCTATATATTTTTGCAATAAATCTTCTGGTAATCCTTTAGTCTCCTTACCAAATAAAATGAATACATCTTCATCTTTAAATTTGCTATAATCAACATCTGCATAACAGTGTTGTGCTTTTGTTGTGGAAAAAAACATATTATTCTCTTCTGGTTTGTGCTTTTCTAGAAATTTTTGAAGACTATCATGTTCTTCAATTTCAACTTTGTCCCAATAATCCAAACCAGCTCTTTTTATTGATTTGTCATCTATTTTAAAACCTAACGGATGTATTAAATGTAATTTTGCACCTATTATTGCACACGTTCTTGCTATATTTCCTGTATTTTGTGGTATTTCTGGCTCTACCATTACTATGTTTAGTTTCATTTTCTCCTCCTTCGAAAAAAGAGGGACAGACCCTCTTTTTTCAAAATTATTCTCTGTTTGTTATTTCTTCTAAATCTAAAAGTTCTTGCCATCTAGCATCAACTTCTTTTTGAAATTCTTCAATCATCCATTCATTACCTTCTTTAAACATATGTCTAAAGCGTTTTTGTGGACGTAAGAATTCTTCAATAGGAAGTTTTTTAGCTGGTTTATATGTTATTTTATATTTTCCATCTACCACTTCATATAATGGCCAGTAACATGTGTCTGCTGCTAACTTGTTAATTTTCATTAAATCTTCTGTTGGATATCCCCATCCTCTTGGACATGGAGCTAATACATTTAAGAATGCTGCTCCTTGTGTGTAAAATGCTTTTTCTGATTTTTCATATAAATCTTTGAAATTTGTCATTGCAAGTGTTTGAGCAACATATGGTATATGATGTCCTACCATTATTTTTGCTAAATCTTTTCTTGGTTGCATTTTTCCTGGGATAACTTTTCCAGCTGGTGATGTTGTTGTATCTGCAAATTGTGGTGTTGCTGATGAACGTTGAATTCCTGTGTTCATGTATGCACCATTGTCATAACATACATACACCATGTCATGACCTCTTTCCATTGCACCTGATAAACTTTGTAAACCTATATCATAAGTTCCTCCGTCTCCACCAAATGCTATGAATTTTGTATCTTTATCTGCTGGTAGTTTACCTTGTCTTTTCATTGCTTTATATGCAGCTTCTGTTCCTGAAGCTGTTGCACCAGCACATTCAAATGCTGTGTGTATAAATGAGTCTGTCCATGCTGTATATGGATATATAAATGTAGAAACTTCCATACATCCTGTTGCATTTGTTACAACTGCATGGTCTTCTGGTTTTAATGCTCACATTATCATTCTTCCAACTACTGGGGCTCCACAACCTGCACACATTCTGTGTCCTTCTGTAAATCTTGATGGCTTATTTGCCACTACATCTTTTAAATCGTATGCCATATTAGTTTTCCCCCTTTCTTAGTCCTAAGTATCTATATATATTGTCAGCTTTTCCGACTTGAGCAATTTCTACTAAATCTAAAAATACTGATTCTAGTTGTTTTTCTGTTGTATCTCTTCCACCAATTCCATATACGTAATTTACCATTGGTACATATCTTTCATTTACATACATTGCTGATGTAACATCTTCAAATAACGCTCCACCTGCTGCATTTAGAGAATCTGATTTATCTAAAACTGCAACTGCTTTTAGGTGTGATAAAGCTTCTGCAATTTCTTCTGCTGGGAATGGTCTATACATTCTTACTTTTAGTAATCCTGCTTTTACTCCTTTTTCTCTTAAATCATCTACAACGGCTTTTGTTGTTCCTGCTGTTGAGTTCATACAAACTATTGCAACTTCTGCATCATCTAATCTGTATTCTTCGAAGAAATCATATTTTCTTCCTGTCCATTTCTCAAATTCTGCTGATACTTCTTTTATTACATTTTTAGCAGCTCTCATTGCATCTGCTTGTTGAGCTTTATGTTCGAATAAATATCCTTGTAAATCTAATGGACCAACTGCTATCGGTTCATCTGCATTTAATAAGTAATGTTCCGGCTTATATTCTCCAACGAATTTTTTTACATCTTCGTCGTTTTCTAATTCAATATTTTCAATTGAATGTGATGTTATAAATCCATCTTGACATACCATTACTGGTAATAATACCTCTTTATGTTCTGCTATTCTATGTGCCATTAACATATTATCATATGCTTCTTGATTATTTTCTGAAAATAACATTATCCACCCTGCATCTCTAACTCCCATTGCATCTGAGTGGTCATTGTGGATGTTTAATGGTCCTGATACAGCTCTGTTTACTAGTGCCATAACTATTGGTAAACGTAAACTTGATGCAATATAAATCATTTCCCACATTAGTGATAATCCATTTGCAGATGTAGCTGTCATAGCTCTTCCTCCTGCAGCAGACGCTCCTATTGTTGCTGACATTGCACTATGTTCACTTTCTACTGCTACGAATTCTGTATCAACATCTCCATTAG
Source organism: Clostridia bacterium (assembly GCA_045602065.1). Taxonomy (GTDB): domain Bacteria; phylum Bacillota; class Clostridia; order TANB77; family CAG-508; genus CAG-269. The sequence continues at coordinate 25,344 of JAZSAX010000094.1, read as the reverse complement.
CAACAAATGTTGAAAAATATTGTGGTATTTCTGTTGATGGTGTTATTGGAAATGCTGCTACAACATCTGGATTTATTTGTTTCATCGCAATTGCTGTTGCTTCATTTCCACTTAATCTTTCTCTTATACTCATTATTGAACACCTTCCTCTCTCATTTCTATTGCGCCAAATGGGCATACTTTTGCACATACTCCACATCCTTTACAATAGTCAAAATTAAAGTCTGTTCTTTTTTTCTCTTCTGTAACTGGAATAGAATTATCTGGGCATACTGGAAAACACAATCCACATTGTTTACATTTTTCTTGTATCCATTCTGGTCTCATGCTTCTCCAGTCTCCTGTTTTAAATTCTCTTGCATTTCCTGCTTCATATATATTTCCACCTATTGTTAGTTTTTCCATAGGTGTGCTTGCATTTATTTCTGTCATATTTTTCTAACCTCCTTTAATGCTAATTCTAATGCTTTCATGTTTCCTTCTATTACTTCAGGTTTTTTAGCAAATTTGTGTTTAAATGAGTTTTTCATATCTTCAAGTAATGCTTCATCAGACATTATTCCTGAAACTTTTACTATTGCAGCAAGCATTGGTGTATTAGGGAAATATTTTCCTAATGCTTCTTCTGATACTTTTCTTGCATCTATTGCATATACTGCTCCTTCATATCCTTTTAATAATTCTTTTAATTCTTCTGCTGATTTTGTAGTATTTATTACTATTGCTCCTTCTTTCTTTAATCCTGCTGTAACAGGTACTGATGCTAATAGTGTGTCATCTACTACTACTACATAATCAGGTTCATATATGTTACTATGTATTGTTATTGGTTTATCACTTATTCTGTTATATGCTGTTATTGGCGCCCCCATTCTTTCTGGTCCATATTCTGGAAACCCTTGTATGTATTTTCCGGTGTTAAACGCTGCATCTGCTAATAGTAATGATGCTGTTTTTGCACCTTGGCCTCCTCTTCCGTGCCACCTAATTTCAATTAAATTATTCATTGAATTTAGCCTCCTTTTTCTTTTTGGTTTTTTATTCCAATTTTGATTTCAGTATATTATTTTTTTCATTTAATGTCAATAGAATTTATGGTCGAAAAATAAGAAAAAAACTTTACTCTACTACTTGAATTTTCTGATTAAATCTTGTATCATATATTAGATGCCACTATAGCTCAGTTGGTAGAGCAACGGATTCGTAACCCGTAGGTCAGCAGTTCGATTCTGCTTAGTGGCTCCATATTAATATTAGAATAATTGGAGATTATAATGAAGGAAATGTCAAAATTATTAAAAAATACATCGAAATTTATTATAGTAGAGTTTGTATTACTACTTATTGTTTTTATTATGTGCATAAGGCAACACATGGGTATAAACAATTTGGGAACATTAATCATACTAGCATTTTCTTTTTGGAGTTGTTTATCTTTAATTCCTTCGTTTATTGCTGCTATATGTGGTTTAAGGTATTGCTTAGGAAAAAACAACGGGAAATTAATAGCTTGTTGGATATGGGGTTGTATTTCTTTGATTATTAATTTAGGTCTTATTTATATAATGAATGTATCAGTAGAATTTACAAACACTGCTGTTCATATTTTTCTTTTTTTAATTTTTCCTTTACCTAATATCTTATATTTAATTGGTTGTTATAAAGAACAATTAAAAAATAGAATATAAAACTTCTTTTGAATTTATGTAATCTATTACTTTACATTTATAAAATTATATGCTATATTATATAAATCAATCTTTTGAAAGGACTGATTTTATGAAACGGATAGTTCGCGTTTCAGCATTTGAATTTTCTACTCCATGTCCTAGTTATAACTATATTTCCGGGACAAATAATTTTAATGTTAAATGTACTATACTGAGTGAGAACAGAGGTCTCCTTTGGGACAAGTACACATTAAAATTAGAAGGCTCTGAGGAGAATGTTCAAATGTTTTTGGATTATCTCAAATGTGAAGGTTTTAAAATTAAAAATCCTTGAGTAATCACAAATTGGTGCACCCTTTATGGATGCACCAATTTTGTTTTTCATTCTTAAAAATGTTTACCTTTTTTTCTTGGTTTTATATCATATTCTTCTACTTCAAAATTAGAATCATTTTCTTTATTTAGTCTGCTTTTAGCAATTTCTTCTAAATAATTTGCTTTTGCTTCATCTTTTTCCACATTTTCTTCACTATTTGCCTCTTCTTCTGCAAGAACTTGATGTTCTGCAATTGCTTTATCTAGTTCGTCTGCCCCTGGCAAATCTACTTTTTTTGTTTTTTTACTTTCTTTAGAAATATTTATTTTTAATATTATTGCACTTATTATAAGAATAATTAATACAACTATTAATATTATTTTTATTATTTCTTCTTTTCCCCATGTTGATGGTTTTAACCAACTCATTTGTATTTCTTCTGGTACAACTGTTTTATTTACTATTATTTGATATGTAGCAACTTCTTCTGTTCCTTCATTTTTTACTAATATTGTTATTACATTTTCGCCTTCTTGTAAATTTTCATTTCCTACAATTTCAACTGTTGCGTTTTCATCATTTGCTTTTGCAACTATTTGTAATGAAGTTAAATCTTGTTTTAAATCTAATGTATATTCATATGTTTCTACATCAAATTTTGGATTTAAAGTTAGTCCTGTTACTGTTAATGTTGATAAACCAAATTTTTCTTCTACAGGTTGTTCTGGTTCTTCTGTTACTTCCGCTTCTGTTCTAATTACATTTATTGAATATGTTTTCTTTGTACCATTTACTGCTATTACTTCTATTTCTAAAGTACTTTCTCCTTCTTCTAATGTAATTATTCCTGTTCCTGTTATTTGTGCTTTTGAATCTACCGCAGTTGCATATATTTCTATTTCATTTATGTTTTCTGGTATTTGTACACTATATTCTGTTGTATCTTTATTAAATCCTTCAAAATCATATTTTTCTGGTTTTATCCCTAAACTACTTAATCTTGCTTCTCCGTTTGCAGCTTCCTCTTCTGCTGCAGTTCTTCTTTTTATTGTTAATTTATATGTTTTTGTAGTAGTTCCATCTTCCGCTGTTACTTTTACCTCAAATGTGTTGTTTCCTTCTTTTAATTGTACTTTTCCTGTTCCTTGTACTGTTGCTTTGTCATGTAGTTTTTCTGCATATATTTCTACTTCAGTTACATCATTTGGAACTTCTGTAGAATACTCTAATTTATCTCTTTTAAATCCAGAAAAATCATTTGGTTTTATTCCAAAGTTTTTTAATCTTGCTTCTGATGATTTTGTTACTGTTGCTGGTGGTGTAGTTGGCTCTTCTTGTGTTGGTGGTACGATTTTTTCATTCACGGTTACTTGTATTTTTTCATTAATTGTTTTGTTTTCTTGATTAACATCTGTTATATCACCTTCAAGAACAAATTCAAGTTTTCCCTTCTCTGTTGTTTTATATTTAGCCATAATAGTTTTACTTATATTACTTTCATAGTTTTCTAGTTCTGAAGATTGAGCTAATGTTGTTCCATTTAGTTTTATTTTCAAATCCCATTGTGCAGCAGTTACATTTGCTGTTATTGTAATCTCATCTTCAACATTTACAGTTGAACTACTTGCGCTGAAATCTACTGTTGCTGCTTGTACTTTATGGTTGATTCCAAACATAATTATAACAAAAAATATAATTAATAAGTTAATTGTTTTCTTCATATCATTATCCTCTTTAGAAATTTAGATTTTAGGAAAATCTATAAACCTTATTTTATTGATATTGATTTTACATCTTTTATATGTTGTTTTAGTATTAGAGAATCTCCAGAATTTATTTGTCCATCATTATTAACATCAGCAGATTTTGAATAAATTTCTGTATTAATTGTCTTTACTGCTTTTATATGTTGCTTAATTACTAATGTATCACCAGAATTCACTTGTCCATCCCCATTAACATCTCCAAGAACCACAACAGTATAGCTATCATTGATCACACAACCTGTTCCTAACTTGCTATCTGCTGATAAAACTTCACCTTTTGCATTTTTAACTACAATATCAGTAGTCATCAAACTAGTCAAATCTTTAACTGTTGCATTAGGTATAGTTGTTGTGTTATTAGTTTCCATATCAATTTTAACTTTATCATTTTTTATAATAGTTGTACTTGCACTATCTTTAGAATCTTCTGCTTCTTCATTGTTAACAGGTACTAAATATAATTTGTATGGATTTTCACCTTCATAAGTCTCACGAGCTGCATATCCTTTTGTTCCATTAGCTTTCATAACATAATCCCAATATGTTCCATCAACTTTTGTAGTAGCTTTTTCTAGTCTAGTTACTATTTCATCTTTATATACACTAGTTACTGAGCTTGACTTTTTACCTGGTTGACTTCTTAAATATAAAGAATTTGTTACATTAATTCTTACTAAGTCTGTACTTGTAGGGTTGTTTGTATTTGTTGTTGATGGCCTAGATGCTGCCTTGCTTGGCATATTTTTGAATACTGGTATTATAAAAGTATATTCACCTTCTAAACTTCCCATGTCTGCGAATGTTTTTCGTAAAGTTGTTCCTTCTTTTTGAGCTGCTAATATATTTTGCATATATTGATGCCAATATAAATTTCCGTCTGAATTATCTACATCAAATTTTTGTAAATATAAAGTATTTTGTCCTCTTGATATATAGCTTTTTGCTATTACTTGAGTTCCACCTATTATAGAACTTTCTAATGTTGTCCATCCATTCTCTTGGGCTTTTCTTAATCCATTTAATATGACCGTTTCTTTTCCATTTCCATTAGCACCTATATTAAATACATTATAAACACCTACATATTGACCATTATACCCTTGTCCTTTTGATAATGTTGAACCATCTCTTCCTTGTTCTTGAAATATTCTTGCAACTATGTAATATGGATTAACATTATACGTTTGTGCAGCTTGTAAAATTGCATTTACACAAGAATCACTACTTATAAATGAATTTGCAACCATTGCTTTTAGCGAATTCACATTGCATTCACTATATGATAATTCCATAAATTGAAATATATCACTATTATTTAAAGAATTTCTTGCATCCATCATATATGCAATTGCTGATTCTGATGCACAATGCCAATTTCCACTATCATATGTTTTTTCTGCACCACATGCTGAACATATCCATTGTCCACCATAATTACTATTATTTGCAGGCACTAAATTTCTTGGCGATGCACCATGCCCAACATATTCATTTGCAATAGCATCTGCCCATGATATATCAGTGTATAATATTTTAAATTTCCAATTTGGATGTTGTGTTTGTAAAGATTGTATCATTTCTTTTATTTGTGGATATTGATTTGAATCTATTGAATTTATGTCTGTACTTGTTGTTTGAGTGACCGCAAAAGCAGTGTTTCCACATATTAGATTTATAATTATATATGAAATTATTAGTATGAATATTGCTAATAATTTTTTAACATTTTTATTCACTTTTTTCACCTCTTTAGTTTTTTCCATTTTTTCTCATAATGTTCGACTTTAGTATATCATTTTTCAACCTTTTTAGTCAACCTTAGACAGCAATTTTTATATTACATTTATATTACAAAAAAAATAACACCCCAGCTTAAATAGCTGGGGTTAGAAAAAGCTAAATTAGTTTTTTCTTTTAGTTTACGGTTTATGCAGTCGTATAGGATTCAAAGCAGATGTTTCTACATAAAGAGTATTAATCGTAGTGTGATCAACAATGTACATTTTCCAGTAGGTTTTGTCATTCTCTCTTACATATTGAGCATATAGTTTTTTCCCCTTCAGCTCATCGAAATCTAAGATTCTCGCTTTTTTCTTGTCAGATACATCTGACAGGTTCATCCAAGATTCATAAACTCTACCGAGCGGCTCTACTTCATATAGATTAGTTTTGCTTTGGAACTCCCTGCACTTTTGGTGTTTTGCGTAAATCTCCATGTTGTTTCCTCCCTTTATGTTGTTTTACTAGTTTCGCAAATACCGCAACCTTTCTATATTTAGGTCTTAAATATAATAGCATTTTTATTTCTATTTGTCAATTATTTTATTATTTCCTATGTTTTTGTAGATTTTTGTGATATAATGGCCAAAAGGAGTTAATTATGATTGAATTATTATCACCTGTTGGTGATTTTGAATGTTTAAAAGCAGCTGTGCAAAACGGTGCAGATGCTGTATATTTTGGTGCAGGTTCTTTTAATGCAAGGGCTTTTGCTACTAATTTTGATGAAGTTGCTTTAGAAAAAGCTATTGCATATGCAAAACTTAGAGGTGTAAAAACAAATCTAGCCTTAAACACATTAATAAAAAACAATGAAATGCAAAATGCTATTAAATTAGCCAAAAAAGCTTATGAATTTGGAATTGATGCAATTATTGTTCAAGACTTAGGTCTTGCTCGTTATTTAATAAAAAACTTTCCAGATTTAGCTATTCATGGAAGTACACAGATGTCTGTTCATAGTTTAGAGGGCGTTCTCGCTCTACAAAAAATGGGGTTTTCACGTGTAGTACTTTCCCGTGAACTTTCTTTACAAGAAATTGAATATATATGCCAAAACTCCAATATAGAAATTGAAGTTTTTGTCCATGGTGCGTTATGTATTTCTTATTCAGGTCAATGTCTATTTTCAAGTATGGTAGGTGGTCGTTCTGGAAATCGCGGAAAATGCGCACAACCATGTAGACTTCCTTATGAATTGTTGGAAAATGACAGAACTATTGATAAAGGTTATCTTCTAAGTCCTCGTGATTTATGTGGATTAGAATATTTACCTGAACTTATTAAAGCTGGAGTTTCTTGTTTAAAAATCGAAGGAAGAATGAAAACTCCTGAATATGTTGCAACAGTTACAAGAATTTATCGTAAATATTTAGATTTAGCAATTTCAGGTCAAAATTTTAATATTGATGAAAAAGATAAAAAAGATTTATTACAAGTCTTCAATCGTGGTGGTTTTTCAAATGGTCATTTAACAACTGATTCTAACCAAAATTTAGTTTATAAAAACAAATCTAATAATATGGGATTTTTTCTTGGAACAATTTCTAATTTTAACGGCAATAAAGGTCATATCTCATTCACAACTGCCGATACAGTCAGCATAGGAGATAAAATTAGTGTTGAAAACAAGAAAAAAGAAACTGAAATTTATACAATTTCAGAATTAATGATCAATGATAAAAATGTACCTCAGGCTTATGAAGGACAAAAAATTAAAATTGGTAGAATGAAAGGAAACATTTCTGTTGGAGATAAAATTTATAAAATATCTGATAAAACATTAACCATCTCTGCTCTATCTACCCTTGATAATGAATCTCGAAAAATCAATTTGAATTGTAAAATGGTTGTAAAAAAAGATTTACCAATTTCAATTGAAATATTTGATGATAATGGAATTAATATATCAATTACATCTGATATATTTCCAGTTGATGCAGTAAATTCTCCAATAACAGAAGATAGATTAATATCTCAAATTTCAAAAACTAATAATACACCATTCCAATTTAAAAATTTTGAAATTGATTTAGATGACGGATTATATATTCAAGGAATTAGTAATATAAACGAGCTTCGACGTAAAGCTTTGTCACAATATGAACAAAAACTAGTTAACTCTTTTAAAAGAGCTTCTACTGTTGGACAAACTATTGATTTCTCTAGAAATGAAATTTGTAATAAAAATAAAAAAGTTAGTGTTTTATTAAATATACTTAATATTGATTTTGATTATACGAAGTTACAGAACATTGATAAAATATATATCCCATTTAAGTATTTTGTTTTAAAAGATTTTACATCTACTATTGAAACCATTTCACAAGCTTTTGATACATATATTTATATACCTACAATAATGAGAAATAATTATAAAAAATTATTGTTGCAAAATTTAGATAACATATTAAATAAATATAAAATAAAAGGATTTGTAATTTCTAATATTGGAAATTTAGAGTTATTGAAAAATTATCAAAGCAATTATGAATTTATTTGTAATTACACATTTAATGTTTTTAATGATTTAAGTATAAACGAATTACCTTGTGATTTTATAACTCTATCTCCTGAGCTTAATAAAATAGATTTGCAAAACCTGGCATCATCCAAATCTGAATTAATTGTTTATGGTAGAACACCTTTAATGAACTCTAATTATTGTTTATTGGGCAAAACAAATAAATGTTACACATCTTGTCAACATTTGTGTAATAGTTCAAAAAACAAATATTATTTAAAAGATCGACTTGGATTTTTATTTAAAATTATACCTGACAATATCGATACAGTTACAACCATTTATAATAGTAAAATCACTTCTATTGACCATACTGATATAAATGTGAATTCCATAAGAATTGATATTTTAGATGAATCAATTGAAGAAATTAATGAGATTATTCGTGTTATATCAACAGGCAAAAAACTTGAAGGAAAAGATTACACTAATGGTAATTTTAACAGAGAAGTCTAGCAAACTTGCATTTTTCGCCATTTTGTAGTATAATATAAGTATCTATATTTTATTAGGAGGTTACTTCTATGTCTAAAATCATCAATGTCCGACTCACTGAAAACGACCGTTTTGCGGTCACAGACCCTGATACCGGCATTCGGCATGAATACAAAAGCATTCTTTTCCACGATCCTCAGTTCATAGTTGATCGCTCTGTAATGAATTTCTTCTGTGAACAGTTTCCTGGCAAAACTAAATGCAAAGTATCTGCTGACGCTCTCGAGCGTATCCGGAATATCACGGATTTCAACTGCATCAGCGATGAAATCCGAAGTTAACCTTCGCAAACAAGGGGTGCAACAATATGTTGCTACCCCTTGTTTTTTATTTTATATTATGTTATAATAAGTACATCATAATATTTTGAAAGGATGGTATACACCATGGCTTACACTATTACTAACAACAATCCGCTTATCAGCGCTGAGCTGACTAACCCTGATATTGTCGTGTGTTATGACAACAAAAGCGATCGGTTCTATGTAACCTTTATTGCAACCAATACTGGCTATAGCGTCAAGCGTAGCGAGCTGGTTGGTGAAAGTTTCAAGTATACCGATGCTATTACCCAGGAAATCCTGCGCGCATGTGAAACAACTGATGAGTTGGACCTGACCGTTGTCCTAACGCAAAAAGCAGACAATGAAGTCTACATGATTTGGATGGGTAACTGCGATATTTTCTAAACCATCCTGCTCCTGCCCTATTTATTAGTGGCAGGAGTTTTTATTTTAGCCAACTATTAATTTCAATAAAATCAAAAAAATCGCTCCAGGAATTCCTAATATGCCAACTAGCAGCGATGTATATATATTAAGTCCAATATGAAATCCCCAAACTCCTCCAATAAAGTTTATAATCCAAATAAGAACCGCTCCTAATATAGAGTTAAAAACCAATTTTAAAATCCATTTAATTGGAACTATAAATATTCTACCTATTACAAACAATACACATATGCAAGATATAATTATTAGAGTATTAATATCCACATTATCACCTCTAGAAACATTCTATTAGTAATATTTCTATGTTATTTATTGGACAAATATTACTTATCCTGCCATATTATTTTTTCTATACAACCTAGCCTTTAATTCATTAATTCTACTAACTACTAATCCTTTACGTTTTGCAATTTTAATTAAATAATCTAGTTTAGATTGATTAGCCTTAATTTGATAAGTATAATAATCAATCAAATCATCTTCAGCATATTCAAAATTACTTATTGCTATTTTTAACATTTCTTTTGTTTCAATTATAGTTTGCATAAGTTCTATCTCTTTTTCTTTTTCAGTTTTCCCCTTTATCATCTTTTCTAATAAATATTCTTCCTGCATAGTAGCTCTCCTTCCCAGATTTGCTACTATTATATGCAAACATTTCCGGTTTTATCCATGAAATATATTGATATTTCTACATTTTTATTGTATAATATGTTTGTTAATTGTAAATAAAAGGAGCGATTTAAATGATAGATATAAAATTAATTAGAGAAAATCCAGAATTAGTTAAAGGAAATATGAAGAAAAAATTCCAAGAACATAAATTAATATTAGTAGATGAAGTTTTAGAATTAGACAGAAAAAATAGAGAAGCTAAATTGAACGGTGATAATCTTAGATCTGAAAGAAAGAAACTAAGTGAACAAATTGGTAACCTGATGAAATCTGGTCAAAAAGATGAAGCAAACAAAGTTAAAGAAGAAGTTCAAAAAGTTAATGATGCCTTACTTGAAAATGAAAGTTTGGAAGAAAAATATTCAGAAGAAATCAAAACTAGAATGATGAAAATTCCAAACATAATTGATAATTCCGTTCCTATAGGAAAAGATGATAGTGAGAATGTCGAAGTTGCAAAATTTGGAGAGCCTATAGTTCCATCTTATGAAATACCACATCACGCAGATATAATTGCAAAATTTGATGGACTAGATAAAGAAAGTGCTGGTAGAACAAGTGGTGTTGGATTCTATTATTTAGTTGGAGATATAGCAAGATTACATGAAGCAATGCTTGCATATGCTCGTGATTTCATGATTGATAATGGATTTACTTATTGCATTCCACCATTTATGATAAGAAGTGATGTTGTAACAGGAGTTATGTCTTTTGATGAAATGGAAGCAATGATGTACAAAATCGAAGGCGAAGATTTATACTTAATTGGTACTTCTGAACATAGTATGATTGGTAGATTCCAAGGCCAAATGGTAGATGAAGCAAAACTACCTATTACCTTAACTTCATACTCTCCTTGTTTCAGAAAAGAAATCGGTTCACATGGTCTTGAAGAAAGAGGATTATATAGAGTTCATCAATTTGAAAAACAAGAAATGATAGTTCTTTGCAAGCCTGAAGAATCTATGAATTGGTATAACAAAATGAAAGAAATGTCTATTAAATTATTCCAAAACTTAGATATTCCAGTTAGACAATTAGATTGCTGTAGTGGAGATATGGCTGACTTAAAAGTAAAATCTTGTGACATTGAGGCTTGGAGCCCACGTCAACAAAAATATTTTGAAGTTTGCTCATGCTCTACTTTAGGAGATGCTCAAGCTAGACGTTTAGGTATTAGATACAAAACTAAAGAAGGAAATAAATTCGTACATACTTTAAATAATACGGTTTTAGCAACACCTAGAGCTTTAATAGCATTATTAGAATGTAATTACAATGAAGATGGAAGTGTAAATATTCCAAAAGTTTTACAACCTTATATGGGTGGAAAAGAAAAATTGATTCCATTAAAATAAAAAAAGAAAAAGGGACCTGGTCCCTTTTTTATGAAAGGACTAAAAATTATGATAATAAAAAATCCACAATTTGAAGTTTCAGCTGTTAGAGAAAATCAATATCCCAAAAATGGTTTACCAGAAGTTGTTTTAGTTGGAAAATCTAATGTTGGAAAATCAAGTTTTGTTAATACAATGATTAATAGAAAAAAATTAGCTCGTACAAGCAGTGAACCTGGTAAAACTCGTCAACTTAATTTTTATAATATGGATAACTTATTTTATTTTGTAGATTTACCTGGTTATGGATATAGTAAGATGTCTAAACAAGAACAAGTTAAAGTTGGTGAATTTATCGAACATTACTTAGCTCACAGAAAAGAAATTTGTCTTATCATCTTTTTAGTTGATATTAGACATGACCCTACTTCAAATGATTTCTTAATGTATGATTATGTTATTAGAAGTGGTTTACCTTGTATCATTCTAACTAATAAGGCTGACAAAATTGCAAAAACTAAAGTTGATGAAACTTGTAAAAACATTCAAAAACAGTTAAATCCTATTGGAGATATTCCTACTCTCCCTTTCTCTTCTGAAAGAAAAGTTTATAGTGATGATGTCTGGGAAATAATTGAACAATACATTAACAAAAAAAATGAGGAATAAATTCCTCATTTTTTATTATTTTATATCACTAAATTTGTTGTATTTTTTATATAGTATTACACTAACTATTGCAACAAATGCTACCATAGCAATTACAGTTTTATTTCCCGCATTTGGTATTACTGATGGTGCTACTGTTGGATCTTCAGGTTTTGGCTCGGTAGGAGTATTAGATGGTTTTAAGTTATTCCAATCAAAGTTATCTGAAGTATAAGCCCATAAGTCCCACCAGTTTGAATCACTATTTGATTTCCAAGCTTGTCCTAAAGTAACACCTTCTATTGGATAATATTTACCATTTTCATCATCAAATTGTGCATAAATAAAATAATATGCATCATCTTCTAACAAGGCATTTCCGTCAAATAAAGTATCATCACTTCTAAAATATGCTGCACTTGTTGTTGTTAATGTTTTTGAAAACACTGCTTCATTATTTTTTGCATAAGACAATAGTTCTGTTATTCCAGAATAATCATTGTTTTGAATTTTTGTTAATATATTAATATCTGTAACTTTACCTATTTTTAATGTAAACTTTCTATTTTCCTGTTCTGTTGGAAAATTAAAATTTATATAAGTATAATTAGAATTTTCACCAGTTGTATCATTTGCCCAGTGTCCAATGTTAATTGTCTGTAATATTAAGTTTAATTGTGGCAATTCTGGCCTTGTTAATTTTTCTCCTTCTACTACAAATTTTGTAGAATGTGAAATATTATTTTCTTCATCTTTAGCATATGAAGCCTCTAATCTAATATCTTCAATTACCCATAAATATAAATCTTGATTTAGTTCTGCATATCTATCTAAATTTCTTGCATATATATAATTGTCCTCTATATTAACACTTAAGTAAGTAGCATCTGTTACCTTCTCTGTATCAAGTGCTCCGTATGAAGTTGTTGATATTTCTGGCTTTGTATTACTAGAAGTTATTATATAGTAGTAACTATTTTCATCATTTGGATTAACATCTGCAATTTTCAAATCTACCTCAAAGTCATAAAGTAATTCATATTTTGCATTAGAAAAGTCTGTGAATTTTGGTCCATTTACAACTGTTACATTACAAGTGTCAGATACACCTGCTGCTGATGCAGTTATTGTAGCTGTTCCTGCACTAACCGCTGTAATAGTTCCTGTATTTTCATTAACTGTAACTATGCTTGGATTACTGCTCTCCCATTTTACTTCTGCGTTTTGAACTTCTACGTAATCATCATCTTCTACTGTTGCATATAAATTTTCAGTATCATGTTCATTTAATACTAAATTTACTGAAGTTATATTATTGCTCGAATTTCCACCAATTTGAATCAATGAATATACTACGTTAACTTCACAAGAATCAGTTTCATTTCCTCTAGTAGCTGTTATTGTAGTTGTTCCTATTTTTAGACCTGTTATTTTTCCACCATCTACAGTTGCTACACTCTCATCACTACTTGACCATGTTACTTTTTCACTATAATCGCCTCCAGTATAGTAAAGGTAAGTTGTACCATTTAAGCGTACTTCTTTACTCTCTGCAGATAATGTAAATGGCTCATTTTCTGCATATACTTTCACATTAAATATAATTATAAAAAGTATTGCCATTAATGTTATAATAAATATTTTTTTGTTATTATTTAGTTTCATTTTTCTTCTCCTTTTTACAATATTTCCTATTTTAGAATAACATTTTTTTATTTCAAAGACAACCTCTTTTTATTTCACTAATCGGTCTATGTGTCTGTTTTCAGCGTATTGGTGCTTTATTACATTTTTATTACATTTCCATTACTTTTTTGTTACATTGTAAAAATAGGGACGGTCCTTTTTTTCGCGAAAAAAAGGACCCTCCCCTATTTTACATTTTTTTAGTTATCATTTTTAGTGCTTTAGGTCTTTCTAGAACAACAATATGTCCACAACCTTGACACTTTAATTTGAAATCAACACCAACACGTGTAATTTCCCATAACTTGCTACCACAAGGATGTGGCTTTTTAGTTCTTATAATATCTCCAACATTATAGTCCATATTGCCTCCTTTTGCATTTAGGAAAAAAGGGACCTGGTCCCTTTTTACCCTATTGCCTTTTCTAATCTCTTAGCAACTGCATCTTTTCCTAAAACTTGCATTATCTCATACATATCTGGTGTATTTGTTCTAGATGTTAAGGCAACTCTAATTGCTGTACTTACATCTCCAACATGTGCTTTGTACATGTCTGGATTTGCTTTAAATTCTTTAACTTCTCCAGCATATCCCATTTCAACTGCTAAAGCTTTAATTTTGTCAAACCAAGTTTGTTTGTCATCATTTTCATCATAATATTTTTCAATATATAATTTAAATATTTTTTCCAAATCTTCTTTTTCTGATATTACTTGATATGGATATTCTTGAGCTTTTCCATAGAATTTATCATCATACATATATTCAATATTTTCTTTGACATCTGACCATTTTGCAATATCTTTTCTAGGTTTTTTATTTCCTCTTTCAATACCAAATACTTTTAGTGCATATTCTTTATCAGCTAACATTTCTGCTAATTCTGCATCAAATTCTTTTGCCCATTCTAGTGTTTTTTCATAAACTTGTTCAGCAGTCATTTTTGAAATTACTGTTTTACCAATGTCTAGTAATTTTACCATATCAAATAATGCTCCACTTACACTCATTTTGTTTAATTGGAAATCGAATTCTTCCATTTTTGCATCTGGATTTGCTCTTCTCCAATTTTCAAATGTAGAGTTTGCTATATTTAATAAATATTCTTTAACTGCATCTGAAGGAATTCCTTCTTTTTTGTAATATTCTACTGCCGCTTCTGGATCTTTTCTTTTACTTAATTTACGTTTTCCACCATTGTCATTTTTCATAATTGGTGAAATATGTGCATATTTAGGGGCTTTAAATCCTAATTCTTGGAATAGTTGTAAATGTAATGGAACTGATGATAACCACTCATCACTTCTTATTACATGTGTTGTTCTCATTAAATGATCATCAACTGCATGTGCAAAGTGATATGTTGGCAATCCATCAGCTTTTATTATAACTATATCTAAATCGTTCTCTGGGAATTCAACATTTCCTTTGATTACATCTTTGTGTTTGATCTTTCTATCTTCTCTGCCAGGTGATTTAAATCTTATTATATAATTTTCTCCATTTTTAATTCTTTCAACCATTTCTTCAACTGTATGATTTCTACATTTTGCCCATACGCCATAATATCCAGGTCTTATTTTTGCCGCTTCTTGTTTTTGACGAATTTCTTCACCATCTTCAGGTGTACAGAAACATGGATATGCTTTGCCTTGTTCTATCATATATTTCGCATATGCTTGATATATTTCTTTTCTTAAACTTTGTTTAAATGGTCCATAATTTCCGATTTCTTCTGTATCAGTAATCATTCCTTCATCTGGTGCCATATCAAAATCTTTTAATGAATTTACAATTCCTGTTACTCCATTTTCAACTTCTCTTTTTTGGTCTGTATCTTCAACTCTTAGGAAAAATACTCCTCCTGTTTTTTGAGCTACTGTTCTAGCAACTAATGCTTGGTACAATCCACCTATATGTACAAACCCTGTTGGGCTAGGAGCAAATCTTGTTACAACTGCTCCTTCTGGTAAATTTCTTTCAGGGTATCTTTCTTCATAGTATGATATTTCTTTCACATCTGGAAAGATTAAATTTGCTAAATCTTTATAATCCATATTTCTTCTCCTATCTTTCTTCTTCAGATTTTATTTTTTCAACAACAATTGCATCTACAATTTTTCTCATCTCTGCTTCTTTTGAAGCCATATCTTGTGCTAAATACATTTGTGTAAGCCCTCTTCGTAAATTAATATCTTCCGGCTGATTTGGCTTTAATTTAAAATATTCGTCTCCATTTAAATAATCTTCTAAAAATCTCATTGACAATTCTAGAGTTAATATTTTTGGAGCTTTGTGTAATAATTGTATTTCTTCTTGTGTTAGTCCTTTTTGTGGGATATTATTTATATTTCCTTTTTCATCTACTAATAAAGTTTGTGATAAATATCCTTTTGTATATGCTCTAAATAAATCCATGTCTAATTTAGCATCATCTAATTGTTCTGGTTCTTCGCCAGCTCTATTAGCTCCTGAACGTATTGCATCTCCAAAATCTACTAAACTTGAATCAGGTCCTACTGTATCTAGGTCAATGATACATATTGGTTCTCCTGTTTGTTTATCAATCATTACATTATTAATTTTAGTGTCATTATGTGTTACTCTTATTGGTAGCTTTCCAGATAATTTACCAACTTCAATTAGTCTTAACTCATCTTCCTGGCTTAAAATATAATCAATTGCTTTTTTAAGAGGATGATTTGGCTGTCCTTTTATCTTTTCAAGTCTTCCAGCTTTATCAGCAACAATAGCTATTTGAAAATCTGTAAATCTTTTTGGTGTATTATGAAAATCTGGAATTGCTTCATGTAAAGTATCTGTATCATAATCTACAAGCCTATTTTGAAATCTTCCAAAAGCTTGACCCACTTTATAAAACATTTTTTCACTGTCAATTGTATCATAAGTAACAGCCCCATCTATTAAGTCATACATTCTCCAATATTCACCATCAGAATCTATCACAAATCGACTTCCATTCAAAGTATCTATTGGGTGTAATACTTCTCTTTGAGGATTACCCCCTTCTTTTAATACTTTATTTTCTAAAAATCTACTAACTCTTCTTATATTTTGCATTACTTCTTCTGGTTTTTTAAATACAAATTTATTTACTTTTTGTAAAATATAATTTGCACCATCAGCCTCTATTCTATATGTCGAATTAACATTTCCTGAAGATATTACAGTTGCTGTCTTTATTCTTCTTATCAAAAATTCTTTTTCTATTTGTTCTAAAAATTCTTTATTCAATTCTACATCCTCTCTTACCATTATAGGCATGGGTCCCCATGGTAACAATTAAACTTCCATTATTATTGGAATTATCATTGGATTTCTCTTTGTTTTTATAAATATATAATCACGTAAATTTTCTTTTACTGTTGATTTTATAGTTGACCAATCACGAATTCCTCTTTGTTCACATTTTGAAATTTCGTGTTTTACCACACTTTTTACATCATCCATTAAATTTTCAGATTCTCTTACATAAACAAATCCTCTTGATATTACATCAGGGCCTGCAACTACTTCACCTGTTGATGAATCCATTGTCAATACAATTACTATTAATCCATCTTGTGCTAAATGTTGTCTGTCTCTTAAAACAATATTTCCAACATCTCCAACACCTAAACCATCTACTAATATTCTTCCACTTGGTACTGAACCATTGAATTTTGCTTCATTTTCATTCATTTCTAATACTCTACCATTTGTCAACATGAATATGTCATCTTTGTCAATCCCCATAAGTTGCGCTGTTTCAGCATGTGCTCTTAATTGTCTATATTCACCATGAACTGGTATAAAATATTTAGGTTTTGCTAATGCCATTATCAATTTTTGTTCTTCTTGGCAAGCATGTCCAGATACATGTATATCTGCTAATGCGCTATATACAACTTCTGCACCTAATTGCATTAAATCATCAATTACTTTTGAAACATATTTTTCGTTTCCTGGAATTGGTGTTGCTGATATTATTATTAAATCATTTGGCGTTATTTTCACTTTTCTGTGGTCACCTGCAGCCATTCTTGTTAATGCTGACATTGGTTCTCCTTGGCTTCCTGTTGTTATTATTACAAGCTGGTCATCTGTATAACTTCCTATCATATCTATATCAATAAATAAATTTTCTGGACATTTGATATATCCTAATTCTATTGATGTTGATATAATGTTTATCATACTTCTTCCACATACAGCTATTTTTCTGCCATATTTAACTGCTGAATTCACAATTTGTTGGATTCTGTGTACATTTGATGCAAATGTTGCTACTACAATTCTTTTTGTACAGTTTAAGAATAATTTATCAAATACATCTCCAACTGATCTTTCAGACATTGTAAATCCTTTTCTTTCAGCGTTTGTACTATCTGACATTAATGCTAGTATTCCTTTTTGCCCAATTTCTGCAATTCTTCCTAAATCCATAATTTGTCCATCTATTGGAGTATAATCGACTTTGAAGTCCCC
Source organism: Clostridia bacterium (assembly GCA_045602065.1). Taxonomy (GTDB): domain Bacteria; phylum Bacillota; class Clostridia; order TANB77; family CAG-508; genus CAG-269. The sequence continues at coordinate 7,228 of JAZSAX010000094.1, read as the reverse complement.
TGTGTGTAATATAGTTCCTGTTGGTGTTGTAATTGCTAACATTACTGAATCTGGTATACTATGTGAACTTCTTATAAATTCAATTTTGAAGTTATTTCCTAATTTTATTGTTTGTCCTTGTGTTACTATATGCATTTCTGTACTTCTTAATAATTTGTGTTCTTCAAGTTTATTACTTATTAAACCTGCTGCAAGTCTTGTTGCATATATTGGCACATTTATTTGTTTTAGGAAATATGGAATTCCTCCTATATGGTCTTCGTGACCATGTGTTATTATCATTCCTTTAATCTTTTCTTGATTTTTTAATAGATATGTTACATCAGGTATTACTAAATCTATACCTAACATATCATCTTCTGGAAATGAAATTCCACAGTCTACTACTATAATTTCATCTTCATATTCAAATACTGTTATATTTTTACCAACTTCATGTAATCCACCTAATGGAATTATCTTAATATTTGATTTTTTAAATATTTCTTGATTTTGTGAACTTCTTGTTCTTTTTCCTCTTGGTGTTTGTTTTTTACGTGTGTTTTGTTTTTTTTCTGTGTTTGTTCCTGTTGTCTCTATAGGAACATTCTTTTCCTCTGTCATAATTTAATTTTTTCTCCTCTCTTTTCTCTTTTAAATTTCATTTTACGTGCATTTTAAAAATAGAACAAAGAAAGTTTATGTTTTCATGAACTACCGCTCTTTCATGATTATAAACTTTTTCTATATTCTGTTTTTTCCGTTCTCTTAATTATTCGCTTTTTTTATCTCTTTAATACATTAAAATAAAATCTCTTTTTTGGCCCTGTTGGCACTCTGTTTTAAATTATAACATATTTTGGAAGAAAAGTCAAGAAAAGGGATTTGCATTAGCAAATCCCTTTCGTATTATTCACTTGTTTTATGCTTCAGGCATTTTTCACATTTTTCTATAGGAGTGCTCATACTCCATGGATGTCGAAGGTTCCAGTCTAGCATGCATTTCATACACTCAGCTTTTGGATCTTTGTGAGACTTGACTTTTCCTACTTCTGCAGGTACACTTACTCTTTTTTCTGCAGAAATGTAAATTGGAATGTCTAGGTTTCCTTCATATTGTCTTGCAATTCTTATGCAATCTACAAAATCTTCTTTGTTGTGAAGATTACAAAATTCGAACAAGTGCAAAACATCTACGTTTTTTTCACCATAGTGTTGTTCTAACACTACAGATTTTTCTTTTCCTTGCCGAAGCACTATTCCATCAGAAATTTTTTCCCCTGGGAATAATACCATAATTTCGCCATATTCTTGTGTTTTCATTTTGTTTCTCCTTTTTGTTTTTTTGAATTGCGCGAATAGTGTATTTTTATACAACTATCTATATTTTACCATATTTTATGTTAATTGTCAAAAACACGTTTTTCTAATTGATCTACACTGCCATGCTCTATAAACTCATCTGGATATGTATAAGTTTTTATTTTTATATCTTGCAGATTATTATCTATAATCAATTCTTTTACAGCTGTAGCAAGACCATTTATTTTAGTTCCATCTTCTATTGTAATAACGTTTTTTGTTTTTTCTATACTTGCTTTTATTGTTTCTTGATCTAATGGTTTTAAAAATCTAGCATTAATAACTTCTACACTTTTTTGTTCTTCACTTTTTAGTTTTTGCGCCATTTTCATAGCTTTTGCAACCATTTTTCCAATTGCAATTATAGTTATATCTTCGCCATTTTGTATGACTTCTACTTTTCCTTCTTGTATTTCTTTGTGTTTTTCAAATTTTATATCTGAATCTTCTCCACCTCTTGGATATCTTATTACTACTGGCTTTTTAAGTTGTACCGCAAATTCCAACATATCTTCTAATTCTTTAAAATCTTTTGGTGCCATTATTGTTAAGTTTGGAACTAATCTAAAAAACGCCATATCAAATAATCCTTGATGCGTTTCACCATCAGCGCCTACAATTCCAGCTCTATCCACACACATAATTACAGGCAAGTTTTGAATTGCAACATCATGTATCACTTGATCATAAGCTCTTTGGTAAAATGATGAATATATTGGTACAACTGGAATCATTCCTTCTTTAGCCATTCCTGCTGCCATTGTAATTGCATGTTGTTCTGCTATCCCTATATCAAAAGTTCTGTATGGAAATTCCTGACTAAACTTGGTTAGCCCTGTGCCATCTTTCATTGATGCTGTTACTGCTACAATTTTTTCATTTGATTTTGCTAATTCTACTAATTTATCTCCAAATACTTTAGAATAATCTTTGCTTTTGGCTTTTTTTAATTCTCCTGTATCGGCGTTAAATGGAGATATTGCATGAAATTTATCCGGATTTTTTTCTGCGATTTCATAACCTTTCCCCTTTGTTGTTAATACATGAATCAATACAGGTCCATTTATTTGTTTACTCATTGTTAATACACTTTCAAGTTTTTCAATGTTGTGTCCATCAACAGGCCCAAAATATGTAAATCCTATATCTTCAAAAAACATTCTTTGTATCACTAATTGTTTTATTGCTCTTTTTATTTTTTGAATTATTTTAACAGTTGGCTTACCTATAAGAGGTATTGCTGATATGTGCTTTTTAATAAGATTATTAGTTCTAGTATATAATTTCTTAGTTCTTAATTTTCCTAGAAATTGATTCAATCCCCCTACATTTTGAGAAATGCTCATTTCATTATCATTTAATATTACAGTCATTTTTGATTTACTAAATCCTGCATCATTTAAAGCTTCTAAAGCCATTCCACCTGTTAAAGCGCCATCTCCAATTACTGCAATAACATTATTATCTTTTCCTTGCAAATCCCTTGCTCTTGCCATTCCAAGCGCTGCTGAAATCGATGTACTACTATGCCCTGTATTAAAACAATCTGCTTCGCTTTCTTTTGTTTTAGGAAATCCTGCTATACCATTCATTTTTCTTATATCTTTTAGTTGTTCTCTTCTGCCTGTTATTATTTTATGTACATAGCTTTGATGTCCTACATCCCAAATAATCTTGTCTTCTGGCACACTAAATATAGAGTGTAGTGCTATTGTTAATTCTACTACTCCTAAATTTGATGCTAAATGCCCTCCATTTTCTGATACAACTTCTAATATATATTTTCTTATTTCTTCAGCTAATTGTTTCTTTTGTTTTAGTGTTAATTTTTTTACATCTTCTGGTGAGTTTATTTGTTCTAACATTTTTTTCTCCTACTAATTTGGGGACGGTCCTTTTTTTCGTGAATTTTGGGACAGTCCTTTTTGGGCATTTTATCATATATTACAATTTTCAACAAGTCGTTTTTTCTTAGAAAAACGAAAAACAAGCCTACATTATATATTGAGGCTTGTTTTATTAAACTATTTTAAATGAATACTTGGATCTAAATATTCTCCATCTTTTAATAATTCAAAATGAAGATGACATTCCATTTCGCTTTCAAATGCAGCTGTATTTCCAACAGTTCCTATAGTTTGTCCTTGTGTAATTTCTTCTCCTTCAACAACAAATTCTGCTGTTAATAAATTTGAATATACTGTTTCGTATCCACCTTCATGTGTTATTACAACAGTTAAACCATATCTTGGGTCATTTACAATTGATTTTATGACTCCATCTGCAGCTGATTTTATTACACTTGTTTTGTCTGCTTTTATATCTATAGCAGTATGTGTAATCCATTCTTTTAATGTCTCAGAATATATTAAATTATCTTTTGCATATTCACAGATTATCTCTCCTTCTGTAGGTTTTGCAAAAGTTATTTCTTTTTTAATTTCTGTTGTTTCATTTTCTGTTGGTGCATTTGTGTCAGTTACTGTATCTGGTTCATCAGGTGTGACAGTTGTTTCTGGTTGTTGAACATCCTCAACAACTTCAGTATTTGTTTCTGTAGTTTCGTTGGCTGGCACTTCTTCATTTGGAACTTCATTTTGTGTTGAACTTTGTTGTTCTTCTATAGTTTTGCCCATTTCTGTATTTACAGTTTCTGTATTGTTTTGAGTCTCTTTACTGAACTTGTCAGCATTTTCTATTCTGACGCCTGTTCTTGTTGTCATATACATAATAATACCTATTGATATAGCTAGTAAAATAAAAATAGCTGTTCCAACATATATAAACATATTATCATTTTCTAAAAATCTTTTTCCTCTTTTCATAAATTTCCTCCTTGATATTTTATTAATACAAGTATTTACTTTTTTTCAAAGATTATTCATTTAAAGAGAATTTACTTCAGTTATTGCCACATTTGTATAATAATGTTTTACAATAGCCTCATAATTTGAGCCTGCTTTCGCCATGCTATCAGCACCTGTTTGACTCATACCTACTCCATGACCATATCCTGTTACTGTAAATGTAATATTTTGCCCATCATTCGAAAATGTGAAATTAGTAGATTTTAATCCTAGTAATGTCCTTGCCTCTGTTCCTGCAATTTCTTTGTTTCCAAATTTGATTACTTTTATTCTTCCACTTGTTGTATATTCTAAAATTTGAATACAATTTTCTTTTGTAAAATCTATTTCACAATCTTCATATTTTGTCCTGATTTTATCAATTAGTTCTTGATGAGTTAATGTAACTTGTGAACTATATTGTGTATATCCCTCTTCTCCAGCAGTTTCAACAGATTTTAAATATGGATAATCTATTCCTCCCCATATATTTAATGAGCTTTCTGTAATTCCTCCACTGTTTGCGTGAAAAAATGCATTTATAGGTTGTCCTTCATAAGTTACTATTTTTCCTTTTGTTGAATCAACTGCTTGAACAATTTTGTTCCAGTTACTTTCAGCTTCTGCTGGCTCCCATTTTGCCAATCTCTCATCTTTACTTATCCATGCTTGACAACAGTTAAAATCATCACATATGTCTGCATTTTCATGTTTCCCACTATTATGAATTGCTTGATATATTGTATATGTTCTTGCAACTACTGATTGTGCTTTTAATGCTTCTAATTCAAAACTTGCAGGCATTTCGCTTGCCACCACTCCATATAGATATTCATCAATATTTAATTCTTCTATTTGAGATGTCTCTTGGTGTAGTAATTTTATTGTTTTATATTTTTCATGTTCGGTATCTTCATTTAAAACTTCAGTAGATAAAGTTTCTTGTACTGGTTCTTTGTTAGGCGTAATTGTGCACATTACTGGTATTATAAAAAACACCAATAAAAAGCCACTAAAATATATTAATATCTTTTTCATACACTAAGTTTCCTCCTCATATTATCAAGTACCTTTCGTTCGATTCTAGATACCTGAACTTGAGTTATTCCTAAGATTTTAGAAACCTGCATTTGTGTTTTTTGTTTATAATATCTAAGCATTATGATTTCTTTTTCTCTATCACTTAACTCACCAATCAAATTTTTGATTGCTAATCTATTTGTAATTTCTGTTTGCTCATCTTTACCTGTTGAAATTTGTTCTAATATACTAATAGTTTTATCTGTTTTGCTATCTGTATATTTGGCACTTTCAATAGAATCTACTGGTCTTGTAGAATCTAGTGCCATTGTAATTTCTTCTTTTGAAATTTTTAATTCTTTTGAAATCTCCTCCAAAGTTATTTCTTTTCCATATCTGTTAAAATACTGTTTTTGTAATTCTAATATTTTTACGTTTAATTCTTTTATACTTCTACTTACTTTTATTGGTCCATCGTCTCTTATATGTCTTTTTATTTCTCCTAAAATGTATGGTACTGCATATGTTGAAAGTCGAACTTCAAAACTTGTGTCAAATCTTTGTATTGCCTTTATAAAACCTATACTTCCAATTTGATATAAATCTTCAATTTCATATCCTCTTCCACCAAATCTTCGAACTATACTCCAAATAAGTCCATTATTGTCTTCGATTAATTTTGTCATTGCTTCTTTGCTACCTTCTTGGGCTTGTTCGATGATTTTCACATCATTTTCATACACTATTCCTCTCCCCTTATTGTAGCTACTGCAAATTCTTCTTTCTGAGAATTGCTTTTTATTTTTCTTCTCATTGTAACTTTAGTTCCTAAGCCTAATACTGATTCAACTTCTACATCATCCATAAAGCTTTCCATTATTGTGAATCCCATTCCAGACCTTTCTAAATTAGCTTTTGTTGTATATAATGGCTGTTTTGCCATTTCTACATTTTCAATTCCTTTTCCTGAATCAGATATTTCTATAAACACTTCTTTTTCTCTTATTTTGCAGATTAGTTTGACTATTCCTTGTCTTTCTTCATATCCATGAATTATTGAATTTGTTACTGCTTCTGATACTGCTGTTTTTAGGTCTGCTATTTCTTCAAGTGTTGGGTCTAATTGTGCTACAAATGCTGCTACTGCTATCCTTGCAAATGCTTCATTATTTGATTTGCTTAAAAATTCTATTTTCATTTCATTGTCATATGTATTATTCATATTGCACCTCCTTTATAATTCTTTGCATTCCACTCATTTCAAATATCTTTCTTACTGGTGTTGTCATATTTGCAACTTGTACTTTTCCACCTAACATATTTGCTAACTTATACCTTCCTATGATTAACCCTATTCCTGCACTATCCATAAAAGAAACATTGTTAAAATCAAATATAATTTCTTTTGGCATGTATCTTTCAATTTCATTATCTAATTTCCTCCTTATCTTTTGTGCTGTACATTCATCTATTTCTTCATCCATTTTGAAGATTAATTGCTTGTCCTCTTTTTTATAGAAACTTTCCATATATTCTCCTTTCTTTTTATAACTATTGATGAAATTATATATCTTCTTCCATATTTTTCCAAGAGTAAAAAAATAGAAGTTTTGTCGAATCGATGGAAGTTTTCGACAAAGCAAAAAAGAAAGCACAAACTTGAAATTTCAAATTTGTACTTTCTTTTATGTTGTGTGTTCAGTGGTCAGCGCTACTTTGTAAGCACCAAAACACCAGAGCTGTCGTCCCGAATATAGTCCGGATAGTTGTCGTAACTGACATCCGCCACAGGATAATTGCTCCCATTATCAACGTAACCACCGCCCACAAGCGCATAACCGCCTTCGCGGGTTACAATTTTGTAGCTGTTACCCTGTCCGTCACAGAATCCACCACACTTTCTTGCTCCCGTTCTTTCCATAGAATGAGTAGCTCCAGGTGCATTTCTGTAATTGCCTGCACTCGAAGAATTATTTGCAACATAATCGAGTGTCCACAGACCGTTCACAATTCGCAAAGCA
>JAZSAX010000093.1:0-6889 GCA_045602065.1 Clostridia bacterium | reverse complement strand
CATTTATCGTATGGAGAGAATGGAACGTTGCCATATATCTTAGTAATACCAGAAAATTTAGATGAAGAAAAAGAACTAGTAGTAGAAAGTTTAAATTTTGAGGGAACTAATATAATAGATAAAATAACACCTCATGTAATTGAAAAATTGAAAGGAATGGTAGAAGTAATTGATGATGCACCAATATTAATTCCTTTTACTCCAGATGTAAGAAGTGGTGTGCCATATTATCAACAATTATCAAGAGAATGTTTTGAAGAAGCAAATAATGAAGAGTATAAAATAGAATATCCGAGAGTAGATTTACAAATAATTAATACAATTAATAATGTTAAGAATAAAATAAAACAAGAGACAGGAAGAGATGTTGCGGATAAAATATTTTTAAACGGTTACTCTTCATCAGGTGTATTTGCACAAAGATTTGCACTAATACATCCTGAAATTGTAGGAAGAGTATTAATAGGTGGTGCATCTGGATCTATACCACTACCAACAGAGGATTTTGACTATCCATTAGGAACTAAAGATTTTAAAGAATTATTTGGAACAGATTTTAACGAAGAGGAATATAAAAAAATTCAATTTGCTTATTATGTAGGAGAATTAGAAACAAAAACACCAGCATGGGAGCGTGATATAGAAGGTAAACCAGTACAAAGAAATGAAAATGGTGAAATATTAAATCATAATCAAATAATTCCGCCAATGCATGATATGTCATATTATCCTAGAAGTATAGATATTAAAAGAGGAAAAAATCAAAGACAGATATTAGGAGAAGACTTATCACAAAGACATAAAAATTGTATAGAGTATTATGAAAATAATGGATATAACATAACAAGTAAAATATATAGAGGTGCAGAACATAGAGGGATTTTTAGCAGAAGTAACCCATGTTTTGAAACTTTACTAAGAGATATTATCCGTTTTTATAGAAATGGTGAAAACTTTTCTAAAGATATAGCTGGTGTAGAAGAAATTAGTATGAAACCACAAAGGCAAAGGGAACAAAAAGTAGATAAACTAAAATAAAAATATATAAGGAGCAAATAATGAATTCAACTGAAAGTAAAATATATGAAGAAGTAAAAAACAGATGCTTAAGTCCAAACAATAGCTATGGAATAGGTGCATGGGACCATCACATAAAACTTGTATATGAATTAGCTAAAAGCAATGCACAGAATTATGGGGCTGATGAAGAAGTAGTTGCTATTGCAGCTTTACTTCATGACATAGCAAGCGTTACAAATAAAGATTTTACAGAAGAACATCATATTATTGGAGCTAAAATCGCTGAGGAATTACTTATAAAAGAAAATTATCCTCAAAATAGAATTGATTTAATAAAAAAATGTATTTTAAACCATAGAGGAAGTAAATTAATGGATAAAAATTCATCTGAAGAAATATGTATAGCTGATGCAGATGCAATGGCACACTTTTATAGTATTCCATCACTTTTAAGTATGGTATACAAAGAAAAGAAATTATCAATAGATGAAGGCGCGGATTTTGTTATGAAAAAATTAAACAGAAGTTATAACAAATTATCATCTAAAGGAAAAGAATTAGTTCAAAAACAATATGAAGCTGCAAAATTATTGCTAAAATAAATATGTAACTGTAAAAGGAGATGTATAATATGGCAAGAATGGAACTGGAAGTGAAAGTATTAAATATAAACGAAAAAAGTATAATACAAAAAATAGAAGAACTAGGAGGAACATTTGTAGAAGAGAGTACACAATACTTATATACATATGATTTACCAACAATATATGGAAGATATCTTGACATATTAATTCAGCTAGAAAATCCTGAAAGTGAGCTTAAAAAAGATGTTGCTTTTTCTAAATTAGAATTATTGTTTTGGGAAATAGATAATTTACTGACAAATGAAGAAAAAACTCATCTAAAACAAATAATAAATATTGAGAATTTAACAGAATTATTAGAATTAGAAAGACAAGTTATATTAAAAACATTAAATAAAAAAGAATTACAAGACTTTTTGCAAAAATTTCATAACAACTCAAAAAAATGGATCAGATTGAGAAAAACAAACAAAAAAACAACATTAACAGTAAAACATATATTGGCAAATAACGGAAGCAATATTCAGCAAATGCAAGAAACAGAGATGGAGGTTCCATCTATGGAAGCAGCAAAAGATTTTTTAAAAGCTCTTGGATTTTCATATAAAAATTATCAAGAAAAAAAGAGAATATCATATATGTTGAAAAATCATGTAATAGATATAGACACCTGGCCAGGAATTCCTACTTATATGGAAGTTGAAGGAGAAAGCGAAGAAGACATAAATGGAATATTAAATTTACTAGGATATTCTATAAAAGACACGGTATCTTGTACTGTAGATGAAGTTTACAAAAAAATGGGAATTGATATTTTCAACATAAGGGAATTAAAATTTTAAAAACGGAGAAAAAAGAATGAATCAGATATACAAAAAAAGTGAATTGACTTTTTCAATATTATGTATTGTAATATATGTTGTAGCATTAAGTGTGGCAGACAATATTTCAAAAATGTTAGGCATAGAAAAATTAGTAACTGTAATTATTTCAGCAATACTTACAATAATTTTTATTATATGGATGAAAAATAATGGACTATTAAAAAAATACGGACTTTGTAAAGCAGAGATGCCACCAAGTAAATTATTATATTATGTACCATTAGTAATAATAATATCTGTTAATTTATGGTTTGGAGTAAGATTTAATTACTCAATTACAGAAACAATAATTTTCATAATAAGTATGTTATTTGTTGGATTTTTGGAAGAAATAATTTTTAGAGGATTCTTGTTTACAGCAATGTGTAAAGATAATGTAAAAATAGCAATACTTGTTTCAAGTATAACATTTGGAATGGGACATATTGTAAATTTGATAAATGGAAGCGGAGCTAATGTTTTTTCGAATTTACTTCAAATTATATATGCCAGTGCAATAGGTTTTTTATTCACAATTATATTTTATAAAACTAAAAGCTTGTGGGCTTGTATTATCACACATAGTCTAGTAAATGCTTTAAGCGTTTTTGCAAATAATGGAATACAAAACTCATCAATTCAAATTCTTATTACTTTAGTATGGTCTGCTATTTCAATTTTTTATGCAATATATATTATTAAAATAGAAGATGTAGAAGAATAAAGTAAAGGAGGAAACTATGATTGAAATAAAATTTGATGAAAATCACCATCAATCTATAGCATATGATGACAAAACTAAGATTGGAGAATGTGATTATATAGAATCTCAAGAATCTTGGAACATAATACACACAGAAGTGGACAAATCTTATCAAGGTCAAGGGATTGCACGAAAATTGGTAGAATGTATTATAGAAAATGCAAAAAAAATATAATAAAGAACTTATAGCTGAATGTTCTTATGCAAAAAAAGTGATAGAAAATATGTAAAAGGTGATGAAGTATGAAATGTTTAATGAAAAGTAATATATATGATGTGGACGAAACAATTGTCATAGTAGGAAGTTGTTTGAAAAATATGCAACCAAATGGATATAAAAGAATAGAAAAAATATCAGAAAATATATATGAATTATGTTTAGAAGAAACTCATATTAATATGGCTATAACCAAAATAGGTGGAATGCTAAGAACAGGAAAAATAAAAAGAATAATATTTGCTACAGTTGACAGATCTCCACATTGTGTACAAGTTCATTATATAAGACATGAACTTGAAAAAATGATGGATTTAAAAGGTATAATTATTACTAACTATGTAGTTATTGATAATGAATTGATAGAGATAGATGATGATGTAATATCTATGTCCAAATCATTAGGAAATATTAAAAATAAAATGTAATTTTATAATAAGAAAGGATGGTCATAAAATGGCAGAAAAAAATTTACAAGAATTATATGATGAATCATTAAATGCAAAAAGATTCAATAAAACAGTTACAGGAACTGTAATACAAATATCTAGAAAAGGTGAAATATTTGTTGATTTTAAATATAAAGCTGATGGAATTATTCCAATACGTGAATATTCAGATGATGAAAACAAGAATCCAGGAGATGAATTCAAACCAGGAGATACAATTACGGCAGATGTATTGAAATGGAATGATGGATTAGGAAATGTACTTTTATCTTACAAAAATTATAAAAAAAGAGAAGATGCAGAAAAAGAAAAAGCATTAAAAATAAAACAAGCAAAAGAAATAGAAGCACAAAAAAGAGAAAGAGCTAAAAATATTCAAGAGTTCTGGAATAATATAGAAATAGGAAAAACATATATAGGAACAATTTCTAAAATTGCAGATTATGGGATATTTGTGGATTTGGGCTTAGTTACAGGATTAGCTCATATATCAGAATTAGTATGGGATAAAAATGAAAAACTTGAAGATAAATTCAATATAAATGATGAAATAGAAGTAAAAGTAAAAGACTTCAACAAAGAAGAAAAAAGAATCAGTTTAGAATATCCTTTAAAAGGAGAAAATCCTTGGTTTGCATTAGCAGATAAATATAAAATAACAGATATTGTAACTTGTAAAGTTGTAAAATTTGCATCTTTTGGAGCATTTGTGGAAATAGAAAAAGGATTAGAAGGTTTAGTTCATAATTCAGAAATAACAGGTTTAAAGAGAGTTATAAAACCTGAAGATGAATTACAAATAGGACAAACAGTTAACGCTAAAATTATAAATATAGATAAAGAAAAATTAAAAATAGGTTTATCTATTAAAGAATTAGAAGGAACTTCTGCAGAATATGGATATGAGGAATATATTAAACCAACAAGGGGGTAATATGAAATGAAATTAATACTAGCATCAAGTTCAAAACCTAGACAAGATTTATTTAAAATGGTTGGATTAAAATATGAAGTTGTAAAAAGTACAATAGAAGAGCATAGTGATTCAACAGATCCAAATCAATATGTTATAGATTTATCTCGAGATAAAGCTAATTCTGTTGCCAATCAAATTACGGAAAAGGCAATAATAATATCTGCTGATTCTATAATTTACATGAATGGTAAAATTTTTGAAAAGCCTAAGGATAAAGAAGAAGCTTTCCAAAACATGAAATCAATGAGTGGGAAAATAACTTATGGAATAACAGGAGTAACAATAAAAGACTTATATCAAAATAAAGAAATTTCATTTGCAGATACTGTAGAAGTACATTTTAAGGAGATTTCAGATGAAGATATAAAGTGGTATGTTGAAAATGATAAAAATATTCTACAAAGATGTGGATATTCTATACACGGAAAAGCAGCGTTTTTTGTTGATAAAGTGGTAGGAGATTATAATACTGTTGTAGGAATATCTGTAAGTAAAGTGTATTCAAAATTACAAGAGTTAGGTTATTCGCTTTCTGACTTTGAATTAGAAGAGTAAAATAAAAGAGGTGATAATATATGGCAAGAGCACCATTTCAATGTTTGATAATTCCATTTATGCTAGAAAATGATATTCCTAAATTTGCGATTTTCAAAAGAGCGGATAGAGGAATATGGCAATTTATATCAGGTGGTGGTGAAGATGAAGAAACACCATTAGAAGCTGCAAAAAGAGAATGTTTTGAAGAAGCAAACATTCCATTTACAACAATATTATATAAATTAGATTCAATTTGTAGTATTCCGGCAGAAATATACTCTGAAGAATACAGAAAAAATTGGGACAAAAACTGTTTTGTTATCACAGAATATACATTTGCATTTGAACTTACAGAAGATATTATTAAGATATCAAACGAACATAGTGAATTTAAATGGGTAAGTTACGAAGAAGCAATTACATTATTGAAATATGACAGTAATAGGACAGCATTAACTGAATTAAGAGCAAGAATAAAACAAAATTATTTAAGTGAATAATGAGGTAAAAAATATGAGGAAAAAAAGTGTCAGAAATAGATTGACAAAAATAGTAATTGGAGTATTAATTATAATATTAATTAGTATAAGTGAATACTTCAGTTTATATATACAAGAAAGCACAAAGCCAACAAATGCACAACAAACCAGTGAAATTGAGTCTACAATATCTTTAGACTTAAGCAATATACCGGAATATGAAAATAAACCATATGTAATCATAAACAATAATATACCAAGTTTTGATAAGAGTGATTATACTACAGAAAGTTTTGAAGAATATTCAGATTTAGATATTTTTGGAAGATGTGGAGTAGCATATGCAAATATTTGTAGAGAAACAATGCCAGCTAATGATGAGGAAAGGGAAAGTATTAGTTCAATACAACCAACAGGATGGAAACAGAAAAAATATAATGGAGAATATTTATATAACAGGTGCCATCTGATAGGGTATCAATTATCTAATGAAAATGCTAATGAATTAAACTTAATTACAGGAACACGATATATGAATGTAGAAGGAATGTTGCCATTTGAAAATCAAGTTGCAGAATACATCAATGAACAAGGAAGAAATGAAGATAAACATGTTTTGTATAGAGTGACCCCAATTTTTGAAGGAGATAATCTTGTTGCAAGAGGAGTTCAATTGGAGGCATATTCAGTAGAAGATAATGGGAAAGGCATATGTTTTAATGTATATATATATAATGTAGAACCGGGAATTGATATAGATTATGAAACAGGAAAAAGTTCGTTAGTAAGATAAAAATCTCCTAACCACAAGTAGTGGTTAGGAGATTTTTTATTACTCACACAAGAAAAAGTTGAAAAATTATGTAAATTATGTTATAATATAATTCGTTTGAAATAAATTATTTATGCAAGGGGGAAAATAAAATTGAAATACAATATTAATAATAGCAACTTAGCAAAAGTAATTACAAATATAAAAGACAAAATAAATGAACAAATAG
>JAZSAX010000092.1:0-10645 GCA_045602065.1 Clostridia bacterium | reverse complement strand
AGATTAATAAATGAAGGTATTAAAGTAGACAAGTTCGAAATAAAGAAACCTACACTTAATGATATTTTCATAGAAAAGGTAGGTGGTCAATAATGAGAGATATATTAACAGTAATGAAATTTACAATAAAAGATATGGCTAAAAGAAAATCTTTTATAATATCAACATTAATTATTTTAGTAATGATAGTAATTGGATTTAATATTCCCAATATAATAGATGCAATGAGTGATGGTGGATTTGCTTCTAAAAGTCTTATAGTTGATAATGAAAACATATTTGAAGGAAATCTAGAAGCACTAAAGCAAATGGATTTAGGATTTGAAATTGAAATAGGAAATGCGACATTTGATGAAATAAAAACAAAAATAGAAAATGGCGAAATTGATGATGCTGTTGTGATTGAAAAACAAGGAAACAATATAAAAATAAGATATATAGTAGAAAGTACAACAATGATGGATGGCGTGCCAGAAAAATTAGTGAGTACTATAAATACTTTATATACTAATATGCAAATAAATAAATTAGGTTTAACAGAAGCGGAATTACAATCAATTACACCAAATTTTGAATTTAGTCTAGAACAAACAGAGGAAGAAGAAGCAACTGGAAATGTATTAGTTATAATGTTATTATCTATTGTATTATTTTATGCAATATATTTCTGTGCGTATCAAGTATCAAGTTCAATAACAACAGAAAAAACATCAAAAATAATGGAAACACTTGTAACATCAACAACTCCAACAACAATTGTTTTAGGTAAAACAATTGGCATAGGAATTGTAGGATTAATACAACTAACACTTATTGTAGGTATAGCTTTAGTAAGTGCGAATGCATTTTTAGATCCAGAATTATTAAATGCAGTATTGGATATGTCTAATATTACACCATTTCTAGGAGTAATAACAATTTTATATTTCATATTAGGATACTTGGCTTATGCATTATTATATGCTTTAACAGGTTCAACTGTAAGCAAGCCAGAAGATATACAATCAGCAAATCAACCAGTAGCACTTTTAGCTGTTGCAGGATTTTATTTGGCATATTTTACAATGATGAATCCTACAAGTGAACTTAATTTGTTTGCTGCATTATTTCCACTTTCATCACCATTCTGTATGCCTTTTAGAGTTATGATGGGATTATCAAATGCAACAGATATTGCTTTATCTATAGGAATTTTAGTTGTTACAATTTTTGTTATAGCTAAAGTTGCAATTAAAATATATTCAAATGCAATTTTGAATTATGGTACAAAAATGAGTTTTAAAGATGTCGTAAATATGTATAAAGAAGAAAAATAATGATTATATTGCTTTTAAACCAAAAATATGTTATAATATTTGAGGTTTCTATCAAAAGATATTTTGAAGAAGGAAATAAAACTATTATACAAAATTAACCTCATGTCAACAAAAAATAAAGGATGTGTAAAAAATGTACAGACTACCAGATTCGCCGCAAAAAACAGCCTTGATTGAATATCTTGAAAAGAAGATAAAAGAATGTGATGATAATGCTTGGAAGAATGAAGGAACAAGCAAAGAAGACGAATATATAGCTGAGGAATGTGCTTATCGCGATATTTTGAATAAAATAAGATAATAGTTCAATTTCCAAACATGCCATCTATTAATTTTTAGATGGCATGTTTTTTATTGCCAATATTTTTTAGTTATGATAAAATGACCTTAATTTAAAAGGGGGAAAATTTATGAAACTTTTCTTTGAAGCAATATTCAAATTTATATTAGGAGTATTAATTATAGGAGTATTAATGTTTTTGCCAGCAGGAACATTTGGGTTTTGGAATGCCTGGTTGCTTATGGGATTATTATTTATACCAATGTTTATTGCAGGAATAATATTAATGATTGAAAATCCAAACTTGTTAAAAAAACGACTTGATGCAAAAGAAGAAGAAGGAGAACAAAAAAAGGTTATAGGGATGTCTGCTATCATATTTATATTAGGATTTGTATTAGCAGGATTAGACTTTAGAAATGGATGGTCAAATATGCCGTTATGGGTAGTTATAAGCACATCTGTAATATTTATAATTTCATACATACTTTATGCAGAAGTATTAAGAGAAAATACATATCTTTCAAGAACAATAGAAGTTCAAGAAAATCAAAAAGTAATAGATACAGGATTATATGGAATTGTAAGACATCCAATGTATTTTGCAACAACTTTATTATTTTTAAGTTTTCCAATTATATTGGGGTCTTGGATTTCATTGGCAATATTTTGTTTTTTCCCATTTCTTTTAGTAAAACGTATTAAAAATGAAGAAGAAGTACTTGAAAATGGCTTAGAAGGATATAAAGAATACAAACAAAAAGTAAAATATAAAATGATACCATTTGTATGGTAAAGGAGTATATTTATTATGGGAAAATATAAAGTAATAACATTATGTGGTTCAACAAGATTTAAAGATGAGTTTATGAAAGCTCAAAAAGATTTGACTCTTCAAGGGAATATAGTAATTTCAGTCGGATTATTTGGACATTCAGGAGATAATGAAGTATGGGAAAATATGGATGAAGGAACATTAACAAAAACAAAAGAGATGCTTGAGGATATGCATAAAAGAAAAATCGATATGGCTGATGAAATTTTTGTAATTAATGTTGGTGGATATATCGGAGATAGTACAAGGTCTGAAATTGAATATGCAAAAGAACATGGGAAAGTAGTTAGATATCTAGAATAAAGGATGTTATATAAAATAAAATCACCCTAACTTATTATAGCTAGGGTGATGAAAGGGCTTTACCAGTTGGGCACTATTTTAAAAATACGTTCACACAAATATTCCGAAGAAATACGCTCCAAATGCATCCCATAGGAAGCAATGAATTCTTGAACAATCATAAGGGATGCCGGAGATGTTAGTGTTATATTTTTTCTAGCAATATTTTGATGTGGCCGCCCAAATTTCAGTATAGATGTGATATCCTGAATAAGGTTTTCACAAATGATGGCAGAACTAGAACCTTCAAACGGACGAAGTTTAAGCTCGAGAAGAGAAAACTTGTTATCGTAGTCATACTGATAGATAGACATAATTACTCCCTTTCTTTAAAAATATAGCAGTTTATTAGTACTGCAAAACTAAAATATTTTTTATTATATCATAAAAACAAGGTAATTGTAAATACTAAATATAAAAGCGAAGGAGAAAGCGATGGATTATATATTAACTTTTTTAGAGGGAATAGCAAGTTTTATATCACCATGTTTATTGCCAATGGTTCCGATTTATATATCCTATTTTATAGGAGAAGATGACGATAATAACAAAAAGGCAATATTAAACTCAATTGGATTTGTATTAGGATTCACAACAATATTTCTAATTTTATCAATCTTTGCAAGTCAGTTAGGAGTAATATTAAGCAATAATATAAGATATATCAAAATATTTTTTGGAGCTGTTATTATTTTATTTGGGCTAAATTATATGGGAGTTTTAAATATAAAATTTCTAAATAAATCTAAAACTAAAAATATGAATACAAAAAATTTCAATTTTATAAAAGCAATATTGTTTGGGATATTATTTTCAATTAGTTGGACACCTTGTATAGGAACATTTTTAAGTTCAGCATTATTATTAATAGCAAAAGAACAAGATATTTTAAAAGGAATAATTTTAATGTTACTATATTCTATAGGATTAGGGATACCATTTATAATATCAGCCATTTTAATAGAAAAACTAAAAAATGTTTTTGACTTTATAAAAAAACATTATGATGTAATAAAAAGAATTTCAGGTGTTATACTAATTGGAGCAGGAGTGTATATGATCTTTTTCTAATGGAGGATGTAATATGAAAAATAAAATATTAACTATCATAACTATTGTATTTTTTGTAGTAGGTATGATAATATTAAGCATATACTTAAATAATAGAAATAAAGTAGAAATAAGTAATGAGGAGGAAAGAGGAATGGAAGTTATGAAAGTAACAAGTGCAAATTTTCAAGATGAGGTTTTAAATAGTGATAAAACAGTATTAATAGATTTTTATGCAGATTGGTGTGGTCCTTGTAAAATGTTTTCACCAGTTGTTGAAGCTGTAGCGACTGAAAATGAGGATATAAAAGTAGTAAAAATAAATGTAGATGACGCACAAGATTTAGCAATTCAATATCAAGTAATGTCTATACCAACAACAGTAGTAATCAAAGAAGGTAAAGAAGTAAATAGAGCTGTTGGAATGGTAAGTAAAAGTGATTTATTAGAAATGGTGAAATAGTTATGTATGATAGTATAATAATAGGAAGTGGTCCTGCTGGAATAACAGCCAGTTTATATATGGCTAGAGCAGGACTAAAAGTTTTAATTATATCAAAAAATGAAAGTACATTGGATAAAGCTGAACACATAGAAAATTACTATGGCTTTGAAAATGGAATTTCTGGAAAAGACTTAAATAAAATTGGAATTAAGCAAGCAAAAAACTTAGGTGTAGAATTCTTAATGAAAGAAGTTACTTCTATAAAATATTCTGAAAATGGATATGAAGTAGTTCTTGCTAATCAAGGTATAGATGAAAAATATTTAGCAAAAACAATAGTATTAGCAACAGGCACAAATAGAAACAGACCTAGAATAAAAGGTCTTAAAGAATTTGAAGGAAAAGGAATAAGCTATTGTGCGATTTGTGATGGAGCATTTTTCAGAAACAAAGATGTTGGAGTTTTAGGAAATGGAGATTATGCTATATCTGAAATCGAAGAACTATTACCTATTGTAAAATCCGTAACAATGTATACAAACGGATTAGAGCCTATCGAATACAGAAGTGAAAATGTTAATATTAATACCAAAAAGATTAGAGAATTTAGAGGCGAAAATGTAATTCAAGAAATCGAATTTGAAGATGATTCGGTTGAACAAATAAATGGAATGTTTGTGGCACTAGGAGTAGCTACTAGCACTGATTTTGCGAAAAAATTAGGAGCAATGATAGAAAATAATTACATAGTAGTTAATGATAAAATGGAAACAACAGTGCCTCACATATATGCTTGTGGTGATTGTACAGGAGGATTGTTACAAATATCAAAAGCAGTATATGAAGGGACAGTAGCGGGGTTAGAAGTTATTAGGAAATTAAAAAAATAAAAATTTACCACGGGGACGGGTTTAATGCTAACTCGTCTTTTTTTTTATAAAATATTTTTTTATTTTATTATTGACAAACTAAAAAAGAAATAGTATCATTGTATTATGCAAGTAATACAATGATAAGAAGGAGAAAAAAGTGGATTATATTTTTGATAATGAAAGACCAATTTATGTTCAATTAGTAGAAAAATTAAGAATCGAAATAGTCTCAGGAAAGCTAAAAGATGGAGAAAGAATACCTTCTGTAAGAGAGCTAGCACTTACTACAAAGGTAAATCCAAATACAATGCAAAAAGCTTTAGCTGAGCTAGAAAATGAAGGATTAATTTATACTGAAAGAACAAATGGGAAATTTGTAACAGAAAATAAAGAACTAATTGAGAAAATCAAAAGAAAATTGGCAGAAGAAAAAGTAAATAATTACATAAAAGATATGAAAAATATCGGTATAACCTATGAACAGTCAATACAGTACTTGCAAGAACTAGGAAGAAAGGAATGTGAGTAAAAGTGGAATTATTAGAATGTAAAAATTTATGCAAAGAATTTGACAAAACTCCAATACTACAAGATATAAATTTAAAAATTCCAAGAGGAAAAATAATAGGTCTTTTAGGTAAAAATGGAGCAGGAAAAAGTACATTAATAAAACTAATAAATGACTTATTAACACCAACAAGTGGAGAAATATTAATAAATGGAGAAAAGCCAGGAGTACACTCAAAAGAAATTATTGCGTATTTACCAGAAAGAACTTACCTTGATAAAGAAATGACAATAAAACAAGTTATAAAATATTTTGAAGAATTTTATAATAATTTTGACGCGGGTAAGGCATTAAAGTTATTAGATGATTTGGATTTAGACTTAAATAAAAAAATATCAAAAATGTCAAAAGGAATGCAAGAAAAGTTGCAATTAGTACTTGTGATGAGTAGAAATGCAGAACTTTATATATTAGATGAGCCACTAGGAGGAGTAGATCCTGCAACTAGAGATTATATATTAGATACAATACTTTCTAATTTTAGTGAAGGTGCAAGTGTAATTATATCAACACACTTAATATCAGATGTTGAAAGAATATTAGATGAAATAATTTTTGTTGATCAAGGAAAAATTGTTTTAACATCTTCTGCAGATGAATTAAGAAACAAAGAAAATGCATCAATAGATGAAGTGTTTAGGAGGTATTTCAAATGTTAGGAAAATTATTAAAATATGATTTAAAATGGATATATAAAGTAGTTGGAATATTTTATATTTTATCATTTATTTTTTCAGTAATAGGTAGAGCATTAAATGAAATAGAAAATTCATTAGTATTTTCAATAACTGCAAAAATATCATTTGGAATCGCTATAAGTATGATGATAAATAGTTTAGTTAATTGCTTGATGAGATTATGGTCAAGATTTATAAAAAATTTGTATAAAGATGAATCATATCTTACACACACATTGCCAGTAGAGAAAAAAGATATATATGTTTCAAAAGTGCTTACAGCATTAATAACTATTCTTACAACAACAGCAGTTATTCTTGTTTGCTTATTTATATGTTATTATTCAGAAGCAAATATGGAAGTATTAAAAACTGTGCTTGAATTAGCTGCTTCAACATATAATACAACAGTTTTAAATTTATTGTTATTAATAACTATTGTTATATTTTTGGAAATAATGTTTGTAGTGCTAATTGGATATGTTGCAATAATTTTAGGTTATAAATCAAATCAAAAGAAAATGGTAAAAACATTAATTATAGGATTTGCACTTTATATGATAACTCAAGTGTTAACTTTAGGGGTAATTTTTGTTTTTGGATTATTTAACCCTAATGTTATGAATTTAATTAATACAACAGATATTGTAAATATTTATGCTATAAAATCTGTTATGTATATGGGTATTGGAATTTATGTTATATATATAATATTTTATTATATTTTGGGAAATTTACAATTGAAAAAAGGTGTTAATGTAGATTAAGCTTGCAAAATATACAAAAACATAGTATAATATTATGGTAACTTTCTATAGGATGTGTGGGTATAATAAAATTTAAAAGGAGAAATCTTATATGAAAAAAATTCGGCAAACATTCCTAGAAATGCAAAAAGGGCTTTTAGATATAAATGAGGAAACATGGACATTAGCACTTTGCTTTACTAATATAATTGTAATTGGAATAATTTATTTGGCAGTTTGTTTTACATCAATGATTTTTATGGCATTTGATTTGAATATTGTCTCTTATACCATTATTGCAATTGCAATGTTAATGTTGATAATTTTTTTCTTCAATGACAAGCTTTTCTGTAAGTTTGTTCCTTTAAGTTTTAAACTAAATGTCTACTTTTTTGGGCGATATGGAAAAGTTGTAACAAAGAAGGATTGGAAGAAAATCAAGAAAAATTGTCATAAATTTTACAGAGATATGTGGTGGTCTAAAAAATATGCAGGACATTGCTATTGGTATTCGTGGTTTATAGCATTATTTTTAAAAGATGCAGAGCTAATGTATTGTAGCATTGTGAAAGAAAATGGTGAGAGAACAGGCCATTCTGTAATTGTAAAAAACAACTGTGTATTTGACACCAATCAGAGGCAACATTACGAGTTAGAAACATATAAAAAAAATGTAGAAGTTATAGTTTACAAAATGTTTTCTGAAAAAGAATACAAAAAGGGAACGTTTTTTGAAGACATCAAGGAAGATTTTATGAAATGGTGTAAAGAAAACAATTCATATTGTGGTCCACAATAAATTAATACCCACAAAAAGCTAAGGTTTTTCCTTAGCTTTTTATAATTTTTAAGAGGATAGTAATTATTTTTAGCCATCCATTCATAAACTTCAAAAGAATGGTTGCAACTCATAGTATAAGCATCTTTCAAGAACTGTCTTAGCTTTGGATTAGTTGCTTCTATAGAAGCTATAGCATATTCTTTTCCTGCACGTTTTAGAGTTAGAAAATAAGATAAAGCAATTTCTCTATCAGTTAAATTTGTTACATTAGTATTAACAGTGACAGGAGAAGCAAGTTTTGTTCCAGTAATTTCTTGAGCAAAAATAGAAGTATTAAGTTCAGGAACATTTAGCTTTCCACTTACTGTTTCAGCATCTTTTACAAATTCAACTTTTCTGTTATAATCTTCAACATGTATTGGAAAATGAGTATTTAATATAGATTTTAATTCTTCATCTTGAGCTTGATTTCTAAATAAAGACATACAAGTAATTGAATTAACACAGCTTAGGATTAATTCATGCAAATAACTTAATTCACATATTGTTAATTTCAAAAAAATCACCTCCAGTTTTCTAAATTAGTGTAACCAGATTAGATAGAATTAAACATGCGAAATTGGGGGGCGGTCCTTTTTTGGCGAAAAGAAGAACCGTCCCCAATTTGTCTGGGAGTGATTTTGTGATTGGATTATTTAACTCTAATGTTATGAATTCAATTAAGACAACAGATATTGTAAATATTGATGCTATAAAATCTGTTATGTATATGGGTATTGGAATTTATGTTGTAAATATAATATTTTATTATATTTTAGGTCATATACAATTGAAAAAAGGAGTTAATGTAGATTAAGCTTGCAGAAATATGCAAAGTATTGAAAAAAGCTAAAAAAAGTGATATAATGCCCAAAGCAAAAATTGTTTGCAAGGCCTTTGAAGGTAAAAAACTATTCGGAGGCACATACCTCCAAATGATTATGAGGAGGAAAAATAATATAACAAAAGTCTTAAAAGGAGGAAAGAAAAAACAAAAATATCATACGAATTTTAAGTATTGTTAAATGAATTTCTATTCTTTAACTGCGCCAGCTCTCAAGGCTGAGATGATAAGGATGTAAAAATGAAGAAATTTATAAAAAGGTATGTTCTCACGGCAATCGTAATCAATCTAGTGTCGATTGTGTATGGAGCAATTCTTAGCTATGTTTTACAGGGAGAGAATCCATCAATATTATTTTCATGCATGGAAGGACTTTTTGTAGGATTTCTAGTAGCAGTAATTTACCTCATATTGACATTTTCGTTTGGATATGGCTTTAACCAGGAGGATTTTAATGAAACACATATCAAGAAGCTAATAAGTTTTATGAATGTGGTGGCCTGTATACTAATGTGTTATGGAATAACAATACTAATTGAAAATAGCGAAGGGATTACATTTACTCACATGTGGATGTATATAGTAAATCTGTTATTTTCCACGTTGGTTATTGCAAAAGCAAATTATGATGGAAAAAAACTGAGACAAGCTTTAAGTGATTGTAAAGGATGAGGTGATTTTATGACTTCACTATGTATAGATATTGGAAACTATATTATCAATAGAGTTAATGAGTACAACTGTGGCAAACCTCTCAAAGAGCAAGTTTTATTGTCCACTAAGCGATTACAAAAAATACTTTTCTTCGGTAATGTTTTGTATATGGTTGAGCACAATGGAATTTCCATGTTTGAAGATGAGTTCTATGTTTGGCCGAGTGGACCCGTTATTCCTTCTGTGTATCGAAAATTCATGATGTATCAAGATGGTCCTATGCGTCCGAGTCACGAATCTAACAATATGGTATCTACGGAGATAAAAGATGTGTTAGATAGAGTGTTGGAAGATACTCAAAGGGTTGGTACAAATGTTTTGATACAAAAAAGTCTGGAACAGGGTAACCCTTGTTGGGAAATATGGAAAGAAAATTCGAATGAAGAAGGAAGTGCTATTGATAATAAATTAGTATATGCTTATTATCTAACGCATAATGTTCCCTACGGAGCGAAAAAGTGAATAAATCAAAAATTTAAGACTTTTCTAAAAGACACGGAAATTTTCTGTGTCTTTTAGTTTGTAAAATTGGGAATGGTTCTTTTTTTGCGAAAAAAAGACCATCCTCAATTTATCATTTAACTAAAGTTATTTTATTTTTATTTTTCTTTATAATTTTTTCATCTACCATTCTTTTTAATTCTCTCATCATAGCAGAACGGTCAATCATCAAATAATCAGCCAAATCAGTTAAAGAAAAAGGTAATTCAAAAGATTTGCTATTATTTTCAATAGACAAAGCGTTAAAATAAGTAAGAAGTTTATCTCTAACTCCTTTATTAGTTAATAAAAGCATTCTAAAATTCTGCTCAGCAATACTATGTAATATAAGGTCAGGAAGATTTCTTAAAATATCAATATGATATAAACATGTTTCAGTACATCTTTCTGCTATTTCATAAGGATAAAATAAAACTTTACATTTTTTCTTTGCTAATACAAAAAGTTCTCTATCTACATATATTTTAAATAAAGCTTCTCCAAAAATATCATTTTTTTTATAATAATAAACTATTTTTTTATTTCCTTCTTTGTCATATGTAATCAATTGAGCTTCTCCTTCTAAAAGAACACAAAATTGATTTCTTCTAAGTAAAAAGGTTGTAATAATTTCATCAGCTTCAAACTCTTTAACT
>JAZSAX010000091.1:0-5171 GCA_045602065.1 Clostridia bacterium | reverse complement strand
TAAATTATCTGAGATATACTATTGTTTTCTAAATTGTCTGTTATTGATTTTAATATTCCATGTACAACTATAATTACTAAAATACTTATTAATATTTTTAAACTCGAACTTACTTCTTGTCCTAATATTTTAAAAATTTTTTGATATAATGATTTATTGTCTATTTTACCTTGAACAGCTTGATTTAACATATCTCCCAAATCAAGTTCTCCAAAAGATTCTCCTATGTATTCTTCTGCTTGTTGTATAAATCCACTTATATTAAATTTTTCTTGTGTGGATGACATTATTTCTTCTTCAGTCTCTGCAAATACTTTACATGGCAGTAATAATAGTACTAGGATAAATACTAAAATTATTTTTTTCATATTAATCCTTTCTTATGGCAATATTTCTATAATAAGTTCTAATAAACTTGAAATTATAGGAATTGACATTGTTATTATTACAACTTTACTGCCTATTTCTATTTTACTAGCAACAGCTTTTTCTCCAGCATCTGAGCATACACTTACTGCAAATTCTGTAATAATTGCAATTCCTGTGATTTTTAATAATATTCCTAGAAATTGCTTGTTTATATATGTCTTATCAGAAATTGATTGTAAGAGATTTATTACTCCTGACAGTTTTTCCATTGCTAAAAATAATATTAAAATTCCTGATATAATTGAAACATATATGGCATATTCTGGCCTATATTGTTTTAAAATTATTATGATTACTAGTGCAACAAGTCCAATTCCAATTATTTTAATAATTTCTTCCATATTCACCTCTTACAAGCTAAATAAAGTTCTTACTGTTTGGAATAATGAACTTATTTCTTGTATTACCATAGATAGCACTATTACAAGTCCAGCAAGTGTTGTCATCATTGCTTGATCTTCTCTACCAGCTCTTACTAAAACTTGATGTAAAACTGCAACCAATATCCCAATTGCAGCAATTTTAAACAGTAAATTAATATCCATATGTTTTTCCTTCCTTTAAAATAATATGATAACAAAAACCAAGCCAATGGTTATTCCAAGTGTTTTATACATTTTTTGATTTTTCTTTTTATCTTCTTCGGCTTTATCTATTTGCATGTTCAAAAAATTTTCAGTTACTTCGATTTCGCTGACTTGCCCTTCAACATCAGTTTGTCCAAGCAATTTCCCTAGTTTTTTTAAAATATCTTTATCCTCTTGATTTATACTTATATCTGCTTCTTGTATACAATTTTCCCAAACATCTCTAGTTTGGGAATATGTCATTTGAATTGCCATTTGACTAAATATTTTTTCAATATTTGTTTCATTTTTATTAGCTATTTGTTTGAAAATCTCAGCTAATGGCTCATATGTAAATTTGATTTTTGTTTTTATGATATTTAATATGTTTTTAAATTCTCTTAATTCAATAACTCTATTTTCATAAGTTTTAGAAATTGCTAAACCTATAGCAGTAGAAAGTCCGAAAATAGATATTAATAAAATATATTTTATTCCTTGCATTAAAGGCAAATACATTTAGCATCACCTCTTTTTTCTGGATTTAACAAAATTATTCTTTCAAATATGTGTTTATTTAGTAATTTTGAAAGTTCAGGATTTCGGTTTACTTCATCCATGTTTTTTCCATGTGCTGTAAACACACCTTTTACCCCTGAACACATTGCATAATCTATCGCATTTATATCTTCAACACTTCCAATCTCATCACAAGTAATTACATCAGGACACATAGAACGTACTAGCATTCTCATTGCTTCTGGTTTTGGCATATTATCTACCACATCAGACCTTATTCCAATATCATTTTGTGCAACCCCTTTGTACATTGCAGCTATTTCCCCTCTTTCATCTACAACTCCTACTGTTTTTCCTTTAAAGCCTATTTCTTTAATACCATTACTAATATTTCTTATGATATCTCTTAAAAGCGTCGTTTTTCCGCATCCTGGAGGCGAAACTATAAGAGTATTATGTATGTTGTTACTGGTTTCATCTATTATTTCATGTATAATTGAATTACTACATCCTATTTTTTGTCTTGCAATTCTGAAATTTAAGCTTGATATGTAATTGATATTTATTACTTGTCCATTATCTACAACTGCACTACCTACTATTCCTACCCTGTTGCCACCTTTTATTGTTATATATCCATCACATATCTGTCTTTTATATGAATAAACCGAATTTTCACATATCCTTTCAAATGCTTGTAATATTTCTTGTTGTTTTACAATATGGTCTAATATTTTTGTTTCTTGTCCCATTTTTATCATTAACGGCTTGTTACTTCTTAACCTGATTTCTTCGATTGCACTAGCATCTGGGGACGTGTTCGCCGTGCTAGCACCGTGAACATGGCCCGTGATGCTAGCATTTGGGGACAAGCTCAGTTTGTCCCTAATTGATATAGGTAAGTATTCTAAAACAATTTCTAATCCTGTCATTACTCCTCCTTATCATTTTAAGGGTCTGTCCCAAAATTCGAGAAAAAAAGGACCGTCCCTAAATTTACGCTCAAAAAAAGAGCATATATTATAATATATGCTCTTGAATTTTGTTTTAGAACTTATTTTTTAATTTATTCTTCCCAGTTGTGATATACATTCATTACATCATCTAATTCATCTAATCTATCGATTAGTCTTTCCATTTTTTCTTGACCAGCTTCATCTAGTACTACTGTTGTTGTTGGTACCATTTGAACTTCTGCCTCTAAGAAGCTTAATCCCGCTTCTTCTAATTTTTCTCTTACTGCAGTGAAGTCTGATGGATCTGTAGTTATTTCATATATTTCTTCTGATGCTTCGAAGTCTTCCGCTCCAGCATCTAAAGCTAACATCATTAATTCTTCTTCATCTATATTAGCTGTTTCTTTTTCTATTACTATAACTCCTTTTTTGTTAAACATATATGATACACATCCTGATGTTCCTAAATTTCCTCCTGCTTTATCAAATACATGACTTACATCTGCTGCTGTTCTATTTCTGTTGTCTGTACTAGCATTTACTATTACTGCTACTCCATTTGGTCCATATCCTTCATATACTACTTCTTCATAATTCTCATTACTTGATGATGCTTTTTTGATTGCATTGTTTATAGTATCATTTGGCATGTTTGCTGCTTTACATTTTGCTATTACTGCTTTTAATTTTGAATTTCCAGATGGTTCTGGTCCACCTTCTTTTACTGCTATTAATAATTCTCTTCCTAATTTAGTGAAGATTTTTCCTCTTGCTGCGTCTGCCTTTCCTTTCTTTGCTTGTATGTTATGCCATTTGCTATGTCCTGACATTTTCAATTCCTCCTTCTATACCCTAGTATTTAAGCTTGTTACAGGGTTTTTACTTATATTTTTATTTAAAAAACAATTTGTTGATATTACTGGGTTTGCGGGTTCGTATTTTTTTGAATTGTGCCAAAATTGTGCCAGAAATTATCTAAAAATTTATTTTACAAACTATACTTGTACAAGTAAAATTTGTACTTTTGTTTTTACTTGTATATGATACCATATTTTTTTCTTTTTGTGTAGCCCTTTTCAGCGATTTTTTCATTTTATTATGTTCATATTTACTTGTACAACTAATTTTTGTTAATATTTTTTATATTATTCCATTTAGGCACTCCATACATTAGTAATATTTTTATATCATAATCTTCCTCTGAAATCCTCTTCTTCCTCATCATCCATATCTCCTGTTTCATTTTCTCTATCTCTCTCTTTTGGTTCATATTGATAAGGATCTAACATTCCTTTTTCATAATTATCCACATATTTTATTATTTCAGATTTTGACATATTGCATAATCTTCTCATCCAGTAATTAGCCAATATTGTAGGTTTTCCACAATTTTTTCTAGTTTTTCTTAATAATGCCACATCTTCTTTAAATTCTTCATAACCTTTGCATTTTCTTGCCAACTGCATTTTCAGAGAAAGAATTTTTGAGTATTGTTTGTATCTCATTCCATAAGTTACATCTCCGTATATATGGTTTCATTCTCGTACCTCCTTTAAAATTCTTTATTTTTGATTTTCATACCGATATTATGTAATAAATCGGTTTAAAAATAAGTATTTCTGTATACAATATCTAGTGTATGCATTGCTCTTGTACACGCCACATACAATAATCTAGTGTCTAGTATATTTTCACTATATTTATTAGAATCTGAAATAATTACACTATCAAATTCTAATCCTTTCGATAGATATGAAGGTATAATAATTACTCCTCCAGTATATTTATCCAAATTTTCTGAAATTAATTCTATATTAACTCCATAATTTGTAATTTCTTTATGCAATTCCAAACTCTCATTAAAATCTTTTGTGATTATTGCAATATTTATGTGTCCACGTTCTAGTTGCTTTTTTATTATTTCACATATTTTTATAATTTTATTATTTTCGCTATCAACTTTCCAATGTTGTACTTCATCTCCATGTCTCTCAATTGGCTGTGCTAGAATAATATTTTCATTATCTGCAATTTTGTTTATTATTGTATTTGCTTCATTCATAATTTCCATAGAAGTTCTATAGCTTTCTTTTAAAATCTCTATTGTTGCTTGATTGTCAAATACGTTTTGATTTAATTTTTGCCAATTATTCGTTCCTTTATATGAATATATCCCCTGTGCTATATCGCCTAAAATAGTCATTGACACGTTTGGATGTAAAATCTCTTTAAATATATAAAATTGAAATTCACCTAAATCTTGTGCTTCATCAATTACTATATGTTTTAATTTCAAATCATTTATATTTCCCCAAAATTTATTTTGCAAATAAAACAATGGTGTTAGATCTTCATATTCTATTTTCTTTAACTTAATATTTCTTTTAAAATTGTCTAAAATATAAATATATAAATCATCACTTATATATTTTTCAAAAAATTCTTTTGTATTTATTAATTTTTTATATAATGTTAGTGGTTTTTCAATTTTAAAATTCTTTAAATAATCTTGTACTAATTTCTTTCCTCCTTTAAAAAGTTGCTGAATCTCATATTCTGTTTCTTTAAATATATTATAAACAATGGCTTCATATCGTCTTGTAATGGAATGCTCTTTTAACTGCGCAGCAAGACACTGGTGAGAAAAATCATTCTTACATACTACCAATGCCCCTGTGGTATCTTTATCTATGCGGTGAAC
>JAZSAX010000090.1:0-3056 GCA_045602065.1 Clostridia bacterium | reverse complement strand
AATGAAGGTGGTCTTTTTGTACTTTGTAGTCCTGCTCGATTTCTTCTAATAGCACGAGATACAGCACTTACAGCTTTATTTTGACCTATAATTCTTGTATGAAGATTTGTTTCAAGGTTCAATAATTTTTGTGTTTCAGCTTCAGTTATTTTTTTTACAGGAATTTTTGTCCAATTTTCAATAACTTGAGCAATATCTTGAGTTGTAAGATGTTTTAATTCAATTGTACTATTTAAGTGGTCAATTTCTTCAATTAATCTACATTCTTGTGTTTTTAAATCAGCAGCTTTTTGATAATCTTCAGTCGAATCAGCATTTGCTGCATCTTCTTTTTGAGCTTGAACTTGGCTAAGCTCTTGTTTTAACATTTCAAGTCTAAATAATTCTTTATTTTCTAAGTTGATTCTTGAACAAGCTTCATCAAGGATATCTATTGCTTTATCTGGTAAAAATCTGTCATGAATATATTTTTCAGACATTTCAACAGTATGCTTGATTACATCATTAGAAATTTTTACTTTATGATATTCTTCATAATATTTTTTTATTCCTTCAAGAATTCTAACAGATTCATCAATATTTGGTTCTTCAACAAGAACTTGTTGGAACCTTCTTTCTAATGCAGAATCTTTTTCTATATATTTTCTATATTCTTTTAAAGTTGTTGTTCCTATTAATTGAATTTCTCCATTTGATAGGGAAGGTTTTAAGATGTTTGCTGCATTCATTGAATGTTCACCATCACCAGCTCCTATAATATTGTGAATTTCATCAATTACAAGAATTATATTTCCATATTCACGGCATTCATCAATAATGCCTTTCATACGAGCTTCAAATTGACCTCTAAATTGTGTTCCTGCAATAACTGCTGTCATATCTAATAAGTAAACTTCTTTATTTAACAATTTAGCAGGTACATTATTATTAGCAATTTTAATTGCCAAACCTTGTGCAATGGCTGTTTTACCAACACCTGGTTCACCAATTAGGCAAGGATTATTTTTGGTACGTCTATTTAAAATTTGCACTACTCTTTGAATTTCTTTATCACGGCCAATAACCATATCTAATTCATTATTTTTAGCTTTTACTGTTAGGTTTGTACCATATACATCAAGAAATTTCTTTTTCTTTTTAGTTTTCTTTTTTTCAATTTTTACTTTTTGTCTGCCATTTGAAGATTCTTCTTCATTTTGAGCTTTTGGCTTTGGAACTATACTGGCAAAGATAGAACCAATTGGAATACCTAAAGGGTTTGCACCATTTTCATCATCTTCAAGTTCTTCCATATCTTCAGGAGAAAGCTCTTCCATATTTTCCATATTTATATTTGCAGATAAATCTTTAAATAAAGATTCTAATTGTTTTGACATATTTGATAAATCTATATTATTTATTGGTGGTATATTACCATTTTGTTGTGCAGAAGATTTAGGATTAGGAATATCAATTCCTTTTTTCTTTGCACAATCACGGCAAAGTCCTTCCATAGAAGAAACACCATTTTCTATTTTATTTATAAAAATTTCCGCGTTGTTTTTATTACATTCTGAACATAACATATATTTGTTTTCCTCTTTTCTTAAAATTATAATATTATATATCATACATTAATTTTTCCAAATAGTCAATAGAAAATACATTTTGGGACTAGACAAAATTTGAAAAATATGTTAATATGATTAAAGTTAATCTCAGTATGTGTAGTTAACTTTATGAACTTGCCCGAATGGCGGAACTGGCAGACGCACACGACTCAAAATCGTGCGGGAAACCATGTGGGTTCGAGTCCCACTTTGGGCACCAAAAAATGAAAAGTACAGACAAGGTTTGTGCTTTTTATTTTTTATCTTGAATACAAAACAAGAATATGATATGCTAAAAATGAATATGTGAATAAAAATGTACTAAAGCGGAGGAAAAATGAAAGCAAAAGAATTTATAGAAAAAAATGTAAAATGGATAGCATTATTTATATGTTTAATATTAGTTATAGGAATTGCAGAAGATGTATTAGACAATGAAATATATAAATTAGATGTTATAGGATACAATTTTATATCAAAACATATAATGTCAGATAATATAACACCAATAGTAAAAGTTGTAACACAATTTGGAGGAGCTACGTTTTTAGTAGCACTTGCTACAATATTATTAGTTGCAATAAAAAACAAAAAAGCAGGGAGCTTAATTTGGATAAATCTTGCAAGTTCAGCATTATTAAACAAAATACTAAAACACATTGTACAAAGACCAAGACCAACTGAACATAGGATAATAGATGAAAGTGGGTATAGTTTTCCATCAGGCCATTCAATGGTTAGTGCAGCATTTTATGGTTTGTTGATATATTTAATTTATAAAAATGTAAAAAATAAATATTTGAAATGGGGATTAATAACAATATTAAGTTTACTAATATTGTTAATAGGAGCAAGCAGAATATATTTAGGTGTACATTATACAAGTGATGTGCTAGCAGGTTTTTTAGTGGCTATATCATATTTAATAGTTTTTATAACAGCAATAGGGAGATGATCTCTTTTGCTGTTTTTTGAGTCGAATTTTGTCGATGAAATGTTTGGTGAAATTATTAAAAAATATTGACGTCTAATAAATGAGAGTATATAATATTTATACTAAAAGAGAGGTGAAGTGAGATGGTAAAAACATTATCTTTAAAAAGACTATTTGAATTACCGAAATTAAAATTGAAAAAAAGTGAAAGAGTGTATGACAAAGAATGGCATATGTTTTTTCCTTGCGAAGAAGCTAGACTAGAATTTAGAGAAAGGATTGCTCGAGCAGAAAAAAACATAGAAGAAGGAAGATATCATACTCAAGAAGAAGTTGATCAATATTTTTCTATAAAATACGGAATTTAACAAAGCAGGAAGGTGAATTTAATCTGAATAAACAATTTAAAATAAAATATGATGATGATTCTGTGCGTGAATTAGATGATATATATATTTATATAACAAAAAATTTTGAATATCGAAAATTTATAATCAAAAACTATATTATAATCTATAAAATAAATTTAAAAG